>NZ_LT703003.1:1993535-2325791 GCF_900149695.1 Anderseniella sp. Alg231-50
AAAGCTTGCCGAGATCGACGCCTTCTTCACCCAAGTCCGTAGTGTAACAGTTAAAGCCGTCCGACTTGAGCATCAGCTCGATGCTCTGCGCTGTTGCAGAGTCGTCTTCAATCAACAGAACTCTCATCCGTAACCCCTTAGTATGCTTGTCCCGCACCGGGCGACGGCCCTGTGGAACTTTCCGCCTGAATTAGTTGGCCATCGTGACCAGATCAAAACGCCTGATTAACTCTATGGTCACGATAAACGCCAAATGGTTAACAAAACCTAATTCCCTCAAAAATTAGAACCGGTTGGGTTCATTTGTTCAGACTGCTTGTCACTTTTTCAGCTCGCCGTCGCTGATTTTGCGGATTGCATATTCATAAAGGCCGAATTCTCAAAAAGCCGTAGTCGGAATCAAAAAACCAGGCACGGTGTTTTCGTTTACCGCCCCTTAAGCCTGATCGTTCATCATACTCGTGATAACTGGATGAACCGACGCTAGTTGATTCGATTGAATCTGGCCAGCGGAGGTTTCTCAAATACTGGTTCTTCTGGTTGATTTTGTTTGTTGCGTTTAGTGAGTGAGGCATTCCATGCGGTCTAAAGACACGCTTTTGCGCCTGCATCGTTTCCACGTTGAGGAGAAACGGCGCCAGGTTGGCGATATAGAAATGATGATGGCGGACTTTCGCCGCAAGCAGGACGATCTGGACCAGCAGATTGCTTATGAAGAGCAAAAGACCGGTGTCAGCGATCCGGCAAATTTCAATTATTCAATGACTGCCAAGTCAATTCGCAAGCGGCGGGAAAACCTGCTGGCAACGATAGACGATCTGCAGGCACAGCTTGACCGGGCCAATGAAGCGGTTGCGGAAGAAGAATCGGAACTTCGCAAGGTCGAGCTGCTGGCGGAAAAAGATGCAAGTCACCGCAACGACATCAAGATGATCGGCCGCCCGGCAGACAATACTGCCAGCCGCACGAAGCACTAGAGCAACATGGGTTCACTTGAACCCATAAAGTTGCTCTAGCACTCTGAAAGCGATCAGTTTTATGATTTTTGATTGATTCAATCAAAAATCATACTGATCTAGTTCCAGGTTATGGCGGGGTCAGCCCGCCTCAAGGTTCAACATCGACGGCCCCGGTTCACACGGTTTTGTGTGCCGGGGCTGTTGTAGTCTATGTAACCAGACAGTGGGGGCGCAGTTTGTCGTATATCGGCCGCGCCAGGTCGGCGATGCGGGCCAGATCCGCGCCGAGTGCCGGATAATCGGTTTTCGGATCAGCAAAGCCCGACGACTTCCATGCAGCGTTGTACCAGTGTTTTGCCCACACGCCGTCATAGGGCTTGGGACCGGGCGTCCATGACAGCATCGCCGGCTCAAACGGAATGCCGATTTTGTCACACAGGGTTCGCAGGCTGCCGGCCGGGTTGGAAAGGACATCCTCGCAGTCGATGACTGGTGGCGCTTCACCGAGTTTGTCCGCCACCATGTTGAACAGGTCCAGCTGACGCTCGAACCCGATATCGGCGAGCGTGACCTCCTCGCGTTTGGCCGAATAACTTGCGAGAACCCGTTCAGGGCTGCGGATCAGGAAGACATTTGAAAGCGGCAGGCACCAGCGCCAGTCCTGACCGGGCAGCATGTGATGGGTCATATGCTTTTGATAAAATACCGGTGTTGCCGCACCAGGTTTTGCCAGGCACATGTCCACGACGGCTTCATAACCGGTTTCACCGGCGGCAATTATCTCTTCGCCGACGGGATGGCTGATGCCGCTCGCCGCCAGATAATGCGCGTAGAAAGGTTCATCCCAAACCCTGCAATCCGCGCGACTGGCGAACGAATACATCATCGCGGTGGAAATGTTGCGCGGGCCTGACCACATGGCGATAGTTGTCATCGGTTCGTGACCTTGTTGAAGACCGGTGATGGAGGGCGCAATCCGGGTGCGGAGCTCACAACTTCACACATGTCCGCACGAACCCCTGTTCTGAACCCGTTGCCCGGTTTCTAGCTGGTGACTTTTTTCATGGCGTTTCTGACGGCCTTGTCGTCCGGCGCCAGTTCTGCGGCGCGAAACAACAGCTCGGCAGCCTTTGTCTTGTGTCCGATATCCATGTGGCACAGGGCCTGCGCCTTGATGAGTTCCACATTGTCGGGCTGCTGGGCGGCAAGTTCGTCAAAGATCTTCAGTGCTTCGTCTGCCCTGCCAAGTTTGCCGAGACCACGGCCCTTGTGGAAGCGTGCCTGGGAATTGTCCGGGTCAAGATGCAGAGCGCCTTCCAGTGCCTTGAGGCCGGCAGCGGGCTGTCCGGCTGATATCTGCAGGCTGCCCAGGTTCACCAGCGCCAGCAGGTTTTCCGAATCCAGCAGCAGGCACTCTGCATAGGCGCGTTCGGCCTCCTGCGCCTTGCCCTGGTTGTGCAGAGTGACGGCCAGCATCAGCCGCAGGTCCGGGTTCTTGGGCCGCAGTTCAACAGCGCGGCGTGCGAGGTTTAAAGCAGCCTCGGGTGTCTTGGACGCGTGCAGCTGCTTCATCAGGTTTTCGATTTCCTGCGAGCCGGCACGGGTGCCGACGCCGGACATTGAGAGTTTGTCGGATTTCATGGGTCATTCGTTCCTGCGAAAATTGCAGGTGAACCTAGAGCCTTTCCGACCTAAATAGAAGGGTTTGATGGAGAAAATCAGCTCACTCCGCCAGGCACAGTATGAAGCGCGATATGGGGGCATCGGACAAGCTTTGCGACGCTGCCGATGGGCCCACCGAAGGCCGGTTTTCTGCGCCCACTGAACAGTGTTACGCCTGCAAGACGTCATATGGCTGAAATGACAGTGGCGCGGCAGCCCCGTTTCGGGAAGCTGCCACGCCACCAAGCCTTAACCTCTAATCTGCCGAAGCAGGGACTATCAGTTTACGCGATAGTCCTGAATGCGTGTTGTACGCAGACCCGCAAGACCATGCCGGTCGATAGAACGCTGCCAGCTGAGGTATTCCTCAACCGTCAGTTTATATCGCCCGCATGCTTCTTCGAGGCTGAGCAACCCACCGCGAACGGCGGCGACAACTTCTGCCTTGCGACGGATCACCCAACGATGGGTGCCCGGCGGCGGCAAATCAGCAATCGTAAGAGGACTGCCATCTGGACCGATGACGTAATTTATACGGGAACGCAACTGACCTGAATTACTCACTAACTTCACCTGATACGCTGGTACTAACTGGAGATCAATTTACCGGGTTGGCGTTTATAAAGGTCTAATCAGATACGAACAATTGGCAAACAAACCGGCGGAACTGGATCAAAACGGTACAGTCCGACTGAAACACCGTGTGCTTACGGACAAAAAGAAAACTGTTGCAGCCAGGTACGCGCTGACCATATCTAGTGTCTTGACCAAAGGGTCCTGACCTGCGCCTTTCACAGGCGTGCAGCACGTCAGGCCTGCCCAGTCGACCATCGAGGCATTATGAATATCGACGGAGCGATAATTGAACGAGTGCGCGACGCCATCGGGCTTGATCCGGATGGTGGACGCACGCTTGTGGTTGCGGCCATGTCGGGCGGTGTGGACTCAACGGTTGTGGCCGGGCTTTTGAAGGCGGCAGGCTACGGTGTGGCCGGCATTACGCTGCAGCTGTACGATCATGGCGAAGCGGTGCGCCGAAAAGGTGCCTGTTGTGCAGGCCAGGATATTCATGATGCCCGCAAGGCGGCCGCAGCGCTTGATATCCCGCACTATGTCCTGGATTTCGAAAACCGCTTCAGGGACGCCGTGATCGAGGAGTTTGCCGATGCCTATGTGCGTGGCGAAACGCCGATCCCGTGTGTTACCTGCAACCAGACGGTCAAGTTTGCCGACCTGTTGACGCGTGCCCGGGCGCTGGGCGCTGCGTGCCTGGCCACCGGTCACTATATAAGGTCGGTCGCCCGTGATGACGGAACCGGTGCGCGTGATCTCAGGACCCCGGAAGACATGGGCCGTGACCAGAGTTACTTCCTGTTTCAGACGACACAGGCCCAGGCCGACTACCTGCGCTTTCCGCTGGGGTCGTTCACCAAGGACGAAACCCGTGACATGGCGCGCGCCATGGGGCTTTCAATCGCCGACAAGCCGGACAGCCAGGACATCTGCTTCGTGCCGGACGGCAATTATGTGTCTGTCATCGAGCGGTTGCGGCCGGAAGCCGGTGAGCCTGGCGATATCGTGCATGAAGACGGCCGCGTGCTTGGCCGCCATGACGGCATAATTCATTTCACCATCGGGCAGCGTCGCGGCATCGGCGTGGCGGCCAGTGAACCGTTGTATGTGACCGGCCTTGAGCCGGCGGCGGCACGGGTAATTGTCGGCCCGAAAGACGCGCTGGCCCGGCGGGTCATCAGGCTTCGCGACGTAAACTGGCTTGGATCGACCGGTTCACACGGCCAGGTCAGGTCGGAGAATGTGTTCGTCAAGATACGCTCCACCAGGCCGGCCGTGGCGGCCCGTCTCGTTGCAGGCGAAGCAGATGAAGTCCAGGTGGTGCTCGATGAACCGGATTTTGGCATTTCCCCCGGCCAGGCCTGTGTATTCTACGAAGCGCAGGGGCAGGGGTCCCGGGTGCTGGGCGGCGGCTATATTGCGGGCACACTTCGATAGTAGTGTCGCGGGCCGGCATGGCCAGCTTGTGGTCGAGCGGCGTGCCGACTAGTGACATTTGACCGAATATATGACATCCCGGTTCCATGAGTGACAAAAGTGATCACAAGGATTTGCCCAAGAAGGATGTGGCTGCCGCCTGGGCGGTGCATGCCTTTACCGCATCCGGCATTGTGCTGGGCTTTCTGGCGCTGGTTGCCATCCTGGAAGGTGACCGCATAGCTGCTTTCCTGTGGCTGGGGCTGGCCCTGTTCGTCGACGGAATTGACGGCACCCTTGCCCGGCGCGCCCGGGTCAGCGAGGTGACGCCGCAGTTCGACGGGGCGACACTGGACAATGTGATTGATTATTTCACCTATGTCGTGGTGCCGGCGATGATGGTGTACTGGTTCGACCTGGTGCCGGCAGGCTGGGAAACCGCCACGGCGGCCGGTATCATGGCGGTGTCCCTATACACCTTTGCCAATGCCGGCATGAAGACGTCTGATTATTATTTTGCCGGTTTTCCGGCGTTGTGGAACCTGGTGGTGCTGTATTTTCACATCATGCAGACCGATCCGTGGGTCAACCTGACGGTGATCGCCATATGTGGCGTGCTGACCTTCGTGCCGTGGAAGTACGTGCATCCGTTGCGGGTTCGGGACTGGCGCGCGGTCACCATTCCGATGACGGTGCTGTGGGGTGGTACGACGCTGCGGCTGCTGATTGTGTCCAAGGATGACACGGCGCTGAACGCATCGCCGATTATTTTCTGGCTGTGGGTGGCCGCGTCGACGTATTTCCTGGTGATCTGCATCGTGCGGTCACTGCGCCCTGAAGCCGATGAGGCCGAGGAATAGGCACAGTGTTGGCCGGCATTGTGTGACCAGTGCTTGACTTGGATGGCCGGAGCCTATTATACCGCGCATGTCCTTGCCGGAGGCCATTGTTTTTCTGTCTCCGGCACCGGTTCAAAAACCTTGCAGATCAGATGTTTTTGCACAAGGAACCGGTATATTGGGGCGGGGTAGCTCAGGTGGTTAGAGCAGCGGAATCATAATCCGCGTGTCGGGGGTTCAAGTCCCTCTCCCGCTACCAAATTTTCCTAAGTGTTTGTTTGGCAATCAAAACGTTGATTTAGAACGTCTTTTTTCGTGCTGCTGGTACCATTTTGTGGTACTAATTGAGGTATGGAAGACGTGCCAAAATTACGTTATCTGACAGGTTCAGGGCCAACTGCAAAGTTTAAGCGTGCAGTGCCAAAACATCTGCGAAAATTTGTTGAAAAAACTGCTTGGGTTGAGCGAGTTTCAAATTTGTCCAGCGCTGAATTGAAGCGTCGAGCTCCCTTATTTGCAGTGGAGACCAATCAACAGATCGATGTTTTGGAACGGCGTTTGGCAAAGGCTGCGAGTGAAAGTTCCACACCTACCATTTCCGATGACTGGGACCTATCTGATAATCAAGCTCGGGAGCTTGCAGTTGGGTATTTTGGTTCTCGTCAAGATGAGATGTTGAGTTCATCTTTTTACGTTGTTGATGAAGATGAAGAGGCATTCGACGACATTGCCCTTGATGTTGCTGCTGAACTTCGTGAAGCAGAGCTGAACAAGTCCGGAGAGTGGCGATACGCTGAGGCCGCAGCGTTGAGAATAATGCACGAAGCCGGGCTTCTGGATGCATTGCCAGAACGACGAAGTAAAGATTATCGAGAACTCTCAAAATTCTGGGTATCAAAACCCGGCTTCCGGAAACTCAGCGACTATCTTGCACGTGCGGATGTCGAGTTGGCGCAGCGTCGACTGACATCTTTAGTAAATGGTAGTATCGCGCCGATTTCTGACGAGCTGTTTGACGGATATTTAGAACAGCAGCGAAAATCGTCACCACCAACATCCACAACCTTGAAACAACTGGTTGATGAATTCATTGAATATCAAGGACACGGAGTAACTCGTTCTAGGCGGGATCAGTATGTCATTCCGGGCAGAGCGATATCGGAGTGTCTCGGCCCAACTCGTAACATTAGTGAGCTTAAGCCCAATGACTTCAAATCGGTTTTGGAATTGTTGCCACGGATACCGGCCTACGTAACAAGGCACTACAAAAACTGTTCACTGGAGCAGGCATCAGTGGCCTTTGAAAAGGAAAATGGTGAGCCTGCCAATCGACATAAAGAAGCTCGAAAACACCTTCAGGTCATTAAGCAGATGTTTGAATTTGCCGCTGACCAAAGTTGGATAGAAACTTCACCAGTCGAGCGATTGAAGCTCAAAAGGTCGCCTGCAAGGCAGTCCAAATCTGCCGCATCGCGTGAGACTTATGAGCCGTACGACATAGAGGACTTAAGAATGCTCTTCAGTACGCCGTTGTATTGCGGTTGCTTGAATGACGGAAACGGCGTGAACAGGCCCGGCGACCAGATCATCCGACGAGCCAGGTACTGGGCACCTATCATCTCACTGTTCACCGGAATGAGGTTGAACGAAATACTCCAACTTGAAACCGCAGATGTTCGAAACCAAGAGGAAGGAATTTGGTACATCAGTGTGAACGATGAAATTGTGGGTGCTTATGAGCAGGGTACTTACAACAAGCGGTTGAAGACGGACAACTCTCACAGAGATATACCAGTTCATCCGTTCCTTTTGCAGATAGGGTTTCAAAAATGGGTAGCAAGGCGGCCTGTTGACGGACGATTGTTCCCGGAAGCGGTTTTAGGCGGTGCCGAAAAACTATCAGATAATTTCTCCAAGAAGTATCGATCCTTTGCGAAGGCCGCAGGTGTGTACGTCCCTAGGCGAAAGGTGTTTCATAGCTTCAGGAACACATTCAATGACGAACTGCGAAGGGTTGGTGTGTCCGGTGAAATACGTGAAGCACTGAATGGCTGGCAGCCGCAACGTGCGATGGACGCGAAGTACGGTCGAGGTTTCCCGATGACGATGCTCTACAAAGAGATTGTAAAAGTTACATACGATGGCTCGGATCTTGACCATCTCGTGGACCATCATCTGTTATTGGACTAGGAACAAGATCCAATAACCGGGCAGGCGCGGACGACCGCTCCGAGCCCTTCGCAGACTTAGGGAACTAGGATGCGAGTTGGCGATCCGCCCCAATGCAGCCGTTCGACATCCTTCTATGAAGCGTGCATCATGCCTGACATCGAGTTATCCACCCGTCTAGAAACTCTGCCTACTCACTCAACAGCCAACCAAACAATCTGCCAAGAAAGTAAAGACTCAGCGTCAGCGATACAAACAGAAGCAATACCACGACCAATGAGTTTGTGATCGACCGTGGGTCGTCACTGAGCTTCTGGGTACGGCGATCATCCAAGAAGGTGATCAACACTAAAGGAGCTGCGCCGATGGCTGACCAGACCATGCCCTCGCCCAACATTCCCGATAGGACTGCTCCTAGGGGCCAGATACCGTAGAGATAGGTGTTGTACGCCATCCAGGCGACGGCGTTTTCAGTGCGATCATCGATCACAATTGATCTGCCCCCAAGTTACCTTGTTCACAAATTAGCTCTGTTCATGTTGTGATCCATCCTGGAACGAGTTGCAAATTCCATCGGTGTGAGCCCATCGAGGCTCGAATGAGAGCATACAATGATCTGCGTGGATGAGTAGCTCACATGTCCGCTCCGACCCAAGGTGGACATCGGAGACCCCAATGAGTGTGGCAGGTTTGTCCGCGCTGCGGTCATCCGCACTTATTCGATCAACGGCCATGACCCTAGGTACAATAGATGGTCCATTCAGAGATCAAATGGGTACAATTGGACTGAACATATCAGACTAGCAAGCATTCCTTATGGCAGCTATGGCCGACTGAGAGCAGTGCCATAAGCAAACAGAGAGCTCTGGACAACAGGTAATCTTAAGAAAATCGCTGCCCCATCTGCGCATTCTCCATCGGCGTGGTGGCTCTTTGGACCACGATGCTCGATATTGCGGTTAGTCTCTTTCACTATCGTCGCGCGACTGAAGCGCCTCAAGTAACCCAACTGCAACCAGCAGGTCCTGTTGGCTGAGTTGGCGCAGAATGTCACTCGCTTTTGTGAATGCATCGCTTTCATGTTTTCGTGCTCCGAGCCTAAGCCCATCAAACAAATCAACTGGCTCCAAGGATAACGCGTCCGACATTGCTTCTATTGTGATGACGGAAGGCCAAGTTTCTCCTCTTTCGATGAGGGACAAGCCGTCCACCGAACGATCAATCTTTTCTGCAAATTGCTGCTGTGTGTACCCGCGCTCTTTACGCAGCGTGCTCACTCTGTTTCCCAGTGCTTGTTTGAGGTCCATATCCGTAGATTGAACCCGGCTACATTACGTATGAACCGAATTAAACTACGTATTTAGACTGTCATTCGTGTTTTCATTCCGGTAATATGGTGCCGGCACCGATTAATGAAGCGAGTGAAAGGCAGTTTTATGAAATTGAAGATGGCGATGTTTTTTGTAACAGTTGTCATTGGCAGCAGCGCCGCCCCGGCGAAAGCCGCGAATGAAGTGTCCGTAAGGCCGCTTGCCGAGAAAACGCTGAAGGGCATCCAAGACGCAGAGAAGGTCTTGTATTACGCGATCAAATCCCGCGATGCCGCAGCTATCAAAGACCGTGTAGTCTGGCCGCTCCTCCGCCTGATGGGAGATTGGCCAACATATGCGGAAGCGGTAAAAACGGAAATTCCTCTCTTCGCTTGTAACGATGCGGCTGACCATCTGCGCAATATGGCGGAGTTGATGCTAGAACCTGATGATGCGGAAGTTGCAGAAACCCGTGACTACCACATTTCAAAATACAAGATTGCAATCGCGAGCTGTGAGAAGCTCATGTCGAAGGAATAGGATTTGCGGCCTTGCAGTATCAGCTCGTAACAAAAGCACTTTGATGACAGTGAATGCAGTTTGCCGCATGCAACGTCTAAATGGCAAAAGTGGCAGACTGAGAGCAAACGTGCTCGGCTTAGTTCTTCTAGATTGCCGGTGGACCATGAGGTGTTTGCGCTGAAACAGAGCGTCAAGCGCCTGTGAAAACAGCAACCAACTTGGTCTTACCTGGAGGCGTTGTTCCAACGAATATGAGTTCGTGACATCGCTTGTATCGCCTGCTTCTATAGTGGGTAAACAAGCTTCAACAAAATCTTCAATCATTGTCACGAAAACCGAAACATCGACTAGCGCCTCTTCGTCAGCTTGTACCTGGGTACTCTGTGGAGCCAAATCGTTGTTGGATTGATCGATTTGAAGTGGCCTTCGCTGCGCAAACAATCCAGACTGACGAAGTAGACCAGTTCCAGTTGCATATCCAACGGCTGGGCAGGCAAAGCGATGTGTTTGAACTAACTGAGTGGGGTAACAGAACTCGGCTGACTGTCGATAGTGGGCGATGGTTGGTAGGTGGTTATATCGATGTAACACGGAGTATGGATCGGGAAGATTGCCTGACTGTGAAAGTGACCCTCATCCTAAATGGGATCAGGTTTCTTGCTTACAATTATCGTTACATTGCAAACCTCGATGAATTTGAGATCTGCGAATTGTTGGAAAGACGGTCGAGTGTCCGGGAGGCCATCGAAGGAATTACATTCAACAAGAACGACAACCATTTGAGAGAGCAAGCGGCTAGAGCTGCTCACAACGCTGATTGGCCATCCGTGATGCTCAGCTACATGGAGGCTGTCGCAGAACTCCTGCAAGATGAGTTTGCTTATGATGACGGTTCTCCCGTATTGGAGTTGCTATGGGACGGCTGGACACTGAGGCAACTTGAAGCAGTATGGGAGTTTCGATGCCGCAAGGCAGGTGAAGCATTGAGGACGGCTCGGGATGTTTCGAATGCAATGCTTGACGCCACTCCCGGGGCACAAGTCAAAAGCGAAAGGACACCTGATGGTCGGAAATCCCAGATTGGAATTGCTCCCCTGAATGCAAATCGGAAATTGGTTTGTTATGCTAAGTCTGAAGATCGGGTACGCCTCGAACTACGGTTCTCGAAAAATATACGGCGAGGACTTGGCGACCGTGCACGCATTGCTCAGTATCCAAATGATGGCCTGGAAGCCCTGTCTCAGTTCATTGAACTTTTGCAGGGTGCGGCGGCTGAAAAGACATCTGTATATCTGAGGCAACTGCCGATGGACCGGGTGGGGGTAGAACCATCTTCTGAGTTGCTGGGATTACTAATCGCCAAGATTGCTCAACACACATCCGGCAATGTCGCATATCTACATCACGTCATAAGACCACTGATTGCAGATGGGCAACTAGAGACGGATACCAATATGAATGACGGCAGAATAAACCTCAGACGTCCGATAGAAGGTTTGATTGAAGGAGGTGTAATTCGGCGGCTCCGAACCCAGTCTCGCGAGCGCAGGCATGTCTATGTACTGACAAATAAGTACCGATCATTGATCGCGAAAATAGACGACGCCATGCCAGACAAGTATTAGCACCGAGGTAGATTGATCCTTAGGGCGTATGGGGAAGAGAACTGAGCGTGAGGACGTCAGTCAAGGGCGAACGTAGTGAGCTCTTTGAGGCACCCTTTACGGACGTCCTGAGCACAGTACACTGAACCCAGACGACCTAAGGATTTTGCTAGCTCACTATACAAATATTACTGGCCATCCTAACACGAAAATTTATTGGAAAAGCGAATGAAAATCAAACAATGCCTAGTGTCTAACGCGTTGGTTTTGTCGCTCCATTGGATGATCGTCCCGGCGTCGGCAGATAGCAGTCTGCAGTCCCTCACAATCGCCACCGAACTTGGGACTGTATTGGCGTCTGAAGAGTTTTGCGGGTTAACTTACAAACAAGATGCCATCGTTGCCTTCGTAGAAGAGAAAGTAAAAGCCGACGATATGGGATTTGCTGGCAACCTGGAGATGCAGGTTATGGGATCAAAAGCCCTGTTCAATGAAATGGGCCAATCGCAAAAGACGGCACATTGTACGCAAATCAAACGTGTTGCGAAAAGCTACGGTTTCGCGGACTAGAGTGTTTGTGTGTTAGTCAAACCTCCTCAATCGAGCTTACCTGGAATTAGGTCTATATGGACATACAAGAAACCCTCAGCCAGCCATGTCGGATTTGGCGTTCGAAGAAGCCGGGAGCAAGCAGTGAACAGTTAGATCAATTGATCTCAACATCACCTCAAGAAGTGCCAATCGAGTTGTTGCAGTTGCTCAGTTTCTCAAATGGCGGTGAAGCGGATTTAGCTTTGGAACCCATGGTTTTTGTCATTGATCCAGTGGAGGAGATTATCGAGAGTGTTCAAGACGAGTTTCTTAAAACCGAGTTTTCAGGTTTTTTGTTTTTTGGTGGAAATGGCGGGCTTGAGAGATTTGCGATAGATCTCCGTGAGACAAATCAACCCCATCGAATTGTGGCAATCGACACAATATCTGGACCGGACAGCGCAGAAGAGATCGCTCCTGATCTGAAGTCTTTTGTTAGTGCCATTGGGTTCGAATACACTGGAAAGATGTAAGTTTTGTTTGTCGGATCAACCATCAAAATCACCCGGTTGGAGTGCTGTTGTGTCGGGTCTTAGGACAGCATTGGAACGTGCTATTGATAAAGCCGACCCGGATGCTTTCGAGGAAGCTCTGGGTGCTTGTTGGCAAGAGAGAAATCTGATTGGGTTGTGCCCCGTATTGATCCAAGCTCTTCCTCAGGATTGGCATTTTCGCCACGAAGATGTAGTGCTCGGCATTCAAGAATTAAGATGCGTGGATGCTATAGGCGTCCTTGAAGCAAGAGCGACCACGTGTCCGGAGTATCTTCTGTGGGATGAAAATCATGCTCTTGCGCGGAAGTGTACCTGGGCGCTTGCGGATATCGGGACCGAGGAAGCCCAAGCAGCGTTGGAACGCTTGGTCAGGTGCGAGACCCCTCTAATCGGCGCCTTCGCACAAAAACGGCTTGATCGATGGCAATCCGAAATGTCACGGAAAAGACGACGTTGAACAGAAAGAACGACCTTATCCTAGTGAGAGGCTTCAATTGAAAACTGTGGTTCCAATCGACTTGTTTTCCAATGAAACTTGGTATGGCGGATTTTATGAAGCGGCAGTCATTTTGGGCAAATGCAGCGACAACTTTGCCGACCAACGATTGCGTTCAGCTATTGTAGCGACCTGGTCTATCGGATCGCAAACTCTCGCCAGCAATCGTTCAACGAATGATTGCAATACGGAAACGATTGAGAGAATTCTAAACCTGCGAGGCTCAATGTCTCACGACACGTGTGGTTTGATAGCAATCACGACCGTGGTCGTGCGGGAAACCGACTGCGACGATGGAGAAGATTGGCTCTATATTGGCATTCCGCTCGGAGGGTTATCGAGCACTTGTCCCGCTGTCGGTGGTTGGCCCTTCGGCGATCGTGAAAACAGCGCCAGTTGGCGTGAACCGATTGAGAATGCTTTGGCTGGGATCGCAATCGAACTCGCCAAAAGCGTTTCATTTCAGGCGGCGGCGATAGGTTATGAAATAGCGGGCATTGTTGATAATGATATCAGGAATGGCAAAATCCCTTCTGATCGCCTGATTGGTTATGTGATCCCGCGGCGTAATTCGTATCAATATTTTCCAACCACTCGCTGGGATTGATCGTCTAAATGTGCCCCAGGTCATTGGCGGATACTAACTGCTCAATTACCATCACTAGAAATATTCAAAAAACAATGATAAAATCAAATAATAAACAATTAATTTTTGTTTAGTTTTGAATTATGGAGGTGAATATGCGACATCGTGAAGTAAATGGTTACCCGAATAGACGAATTGCTCATCTAAAGCATGATGAGAAACTATCGGTTGAACAGGTGGATGAAATCAGAAGACGTTACCGACACCATTCAAGAGATGCAAACTGTCGGGTGCTTGCGGAAGAATTTGGTGTCAGCGCTACAACCATTCACAACATTGTCCGTGAAAAGAAATGGCGCTTCGGTGATTGGCAATTTAGAGATCGATCTCTTGAACCAAGAAACAATCGGTATGTACCGACCCAAAAAGCACATCGAAGCCTGGAACGACTAAGCAATGGTTTGATAACGGTTGCGCCATCAAAATATCAACTCACCGAAATGTATGAGCGTATTCTGAAGTTGGCTCATCCATACGAGGAAAAGGCAAAGATCGAAGAATGAGATTTTGGCATTATTAACCCGTGAGTGTGCCGATTGGATGTCAGCGAAAACGACAGCTACACGGACAAAGCTCACATCAGTTGGTTGTTTACTCCCAAGTTCTATTCAGCATTCCGGGAAACATCAAAGCCTAGCTCGTTCAGCCGAGTTGCGAGGACATCGGCGCTAGCGACATCTTCACAGCGAACGTTTGGACGACTTCCATCAAGGCATTGGTCCACGACGCTCTTTGCTTCTTTTAGACCCATGTTGGCGCCCACTTTTATCACCTTGGTGGCCTCAACCTTTTGTACACCTTCCCTCCATCCATCCAAGGTCAAGCTTGGCCCTGCACCTCTGTGCGGGTCACCGGTTAGAAGGTAGTTCTCAACATAGAATTCAGTTGGGTACGCGGTTCCCAAGCATATCAAATTTCCTGTGCTTTTTTCCACAAGCAAAGGTGCGTTGCCAACCAACATGTCCTCAAACTTGCCCGAAGAAAGATAGGCGGCACTTTGATATCCAAAGATCCACCCATATTCACCTTGCAATATTGGCTTTTCATCCAATACGACATTTTCAGAAAGGTATTTCTGAGCTATGAGAACAGCTTCGTTTAAAGAAATCAATTTCCCGCTCGCAACTAAAATGAAAACGCTACGCTATGTGGCAAGTTTGCGACGGCAGGCCTCTAAGTGCAACGTCGTTATAGGTTGAAGTCGTCGGTCGCGCACGTTCGAGGATTTTTCGGTTTAGTTGGGAGCTGAAATGAAGTCGATCACTAGACAGAAAGCCATTCGCCTTCTTGCTTGGCAAGATATGAAAAGGCTGAACAATGAACAACGAGATGATGAGCTCGTTAATATGTCTGCTGCGATTTGGGAAGATCATCCAAGTTGGTGGCAGTTACCAACAGATTTACGACAAGAGATAGAGAACAGAGAATTTGATGACGCTGAAAGCAGCCGTTTTGATGAGGCTCTGACATTGTCACTTGAACTCGAGTACCGAGGTGCAACCAACCTGTTTCTTTTGAAGCAAGCGAAGCTACTCGACAGTGAAGTCGAACGTGTGCTGGGGGAGTTTGACGAACTTGTAAGTTGTCCGTGTTGCGGCCTCCGAACGATAACCAATCGTGGGGACTATGAAATATGTCGAGTGTGTTGGTGGGAAGATGATGGCACCGACAACGAAGATGCCGATGGAGCCGGATGTGGACCCAATGGTGATGTAAATCTAACTCTCGGTAGGGTGAATTTTCTCCGCTACGGTATCTTCGATCCGGAGCGAAAAGATCTCGTAGAAATCCAGCACCCTGCGAACAAGTATCCTTCGGGGCGCAAGTTCGAAATCGATCCAGGAACCAACGTCATTGGTGAGGTTGGCACCGGTTGGAAATCAAAGCTGTAACGGCTTAGAATTGAAGTTCTTAAATTCCGCGAATGTCAAAGACCGCAAGTACTTCAATTAGGGTGAAAATTCACAAGCGCAAGGTTACCAACTTTTGAGATTGGAACTCAGTTTCGGCTCTCATGGATACCATGCAATTGAAAGATACGATATGAAGATTGTTGACAATCAACCACCTCATTGTTGTTCGTTACTATTCGTATTTAGACGTTTTCGAGTGTTCTCGGGAGCGCGTCAATAATGCCTATGCCACGACAATCATTGATGCAACCGAGATTGCATGAAGTCTGTAAAGCTCCCGCACAACAAGGAACGTCGCCGCTCCCAAATGGGGCGATTGAACTAGTCGATATATATGGTAATCCAATCATAATTTTCGAGAACCCTATCTACCAAGACAGATGGGTTGAAGACGCAAGAATTTGTTTGGACAAGCAACGTGGCGAATATGCAGTGCATGTGTTCTTGACGCACGCGGGTGCCGATTGGATGTCTGAGTATACGCTTGATACAATTGGCAAGCAGGTAGCGATTGTCGGCGCTGGGCGCGTGTTCTGCGCGCCGCATGTATTCGAACATCACCCGAGCGGCTCTCTACAAATTAACACCGGGAATGATCTCTCTGACGCAAAAATCGTGTGGGCTGGTTTATTAGGCCGCGACGATCATTCGATGCAAAAGACTGGTTCGACAGGTTGTGGGGAGCCCGGCAGTGGTGTTGTCACAGATCCGTCGAAGATAGAGGAGTTAAAGACAAAACATGACGAGCAAGCCCTTCGCTATCTTGACCAAAAAATTGCAACGGATAATGGAAACCTGCCAGCGTTGAGACGTCGTGCTCACCTGCTGCAGTCTAAACTGGTTCATGGAGCAGCGATTGCTGATCTGGACAAGATTGTCGAGAGCCATCCCACCGATCTTAACGCGATCTGTCAACGTGCAAGAACGAAATTGGAAGCGGAAGATAGTCTCGGTGCTGTAACTGACTTCGAGTTTGCACTATCAAACGGTGTGGATCGCGAAATTATCGCAGAGGAACTGGCGGGCGCCTACTGCAACGCCGGGCTCTATAACAAGGCTTTGTCCGAGTACACGAGGCTATTCAATGCGTGGAGCGACACTCCGATGATGCAGGCGGGTTACTTGTTCGAACGTGGGCAGGTGTTCACCGACCTGGGCAGGCATGACGACGCGATGTCTGATTTCACTAATGCCTTGGAATTGTTTCCAGCGCCTCGCGATGAGAAACAAGTTGACTTTGCAAGCCTGTCATTCATATCCCAAGTGTGGAATGCCATGGCATGGTGTCAGCTCGAAACCAAGGAATTTGACGCAGCGCTTCAATCTTCTAACCGCTCTTTGCAATTTGATCCAAAGAACTCGGACGCACTGGACACAAGAGGGCATGTTCAGCTTCGTCTGAAAAAATACTCGCTGGCCATCGCAGATTTTCAATCAGCGTTAGCAATCGATCCAGAACTCTGCGAAAGCCAAGAAGGGCTAAACGTTGCCATACGACGTCTTCCAGAATGACGATACCTTCCTGGCGCTTGGCGGTCATCGAATGCACCCGGGTTCATTGGGAACTGTTTCAACCTGTTTGAATGTAACACTTTGTGGAGAACACTGAATGAAGCGGAAAGTAATTCAGGACTTCGCAAACGTATGCAACCAGATGTTCCTTACATCTCATAACAATTCAGACCGCATAAATTTCGTGATATTTGGAAGTGGTATCATAACAATGGATTTTCTGTCCCAGCGATGCACCCACAACAGGTTGACTATCTGCCCGCTGTTCTACTGTATTAGCTACCGGAAATGGTTAGGCGATCAGTGCGCCAAGCACGGCATTGATTTCAGTATCCTTGAGGCAGTTGAACTTAGCGTCACGTTGGAGGTGAAAATATCCCGGATTGTTGACCGCTCAATGACATGGATGACTACATTCATGGAATTTGATTGTTCAAGCAGAATTGTTGCCTACAAAAAAGAATACACTTCGAAAATGTCCGACTGCAGCGCTATGGGGCTAAGTCAGATAATCCCAGGCCACGAATATTGATGCGCGCATCATAACCCATCCCAGAATTTTGGGGCCTTTCCCTGGAACCGGAAGATTGTCTCATGACGGTTGCGCATTTTCCGTGCATTGGCAATCATTGAGCGAAAACCGGACCGCTTTAGACCGGTCACTAGTAGGTGCAATATTGTGCCAAATGCATTCTAGCGAAGTACTGTCATAGAAATGAAAACCATCATCTACGCTATTGGCGATATTCACGGCCGTGACGATCTCCTCAAGCAACTGCATGAAAACATAAATGCCTATCACCGCTCTCGATATCCGGAGGCGATTGGAGAGATTGTGCATGTGGGTGATTACATTGACGGCGGAGCCCATAGTGTCGAAGTAATCGACCGGCTCATGCGCGGCACAGAAGGTTTTGACAGCACCTGCCTTCTTGGAAACCACGAAGCCATGATGCTTGAATGCCTCGAAACTGATAACCGTCAAGCTTGGTATACCTGGTTATCAAATGGCGGCGACGAAACTCTGACAAGTCTTGGAATTTCTTTGAGATTTGGAGGTTACGATCCTTCGGCACTGGGCAAAGCTCTTGGCGAAGAACGCGTATCGTGGCTTCATTCGCTTCCTCTGTATCGAGTTGTCGAGCCCTATCTGTTCGTTCATGCAGGAATTGCCCCCGGTGTTCCTTTGGAAGAGCAACAGACTAAAGACCTTCTTTGGATCAGAAGTAGATTTCTGGAGAGTGATGCCGATCATGGTCATGTGGTTGTGCATGGCCACACGCCTGGCGACGAACCCTTCGTCAAACCAAACAGAATTTGCATTGATACTGGTGCCACGTCCAACGGCCTATTGACAGCCGCCGTGTTGGACGGTGTGAACCCACCACTGTTTCTTCGTGCTACAGGACGGCCGGGGAAGACCGGTTAAGATCGGCCGAAACTAAAATGTTTCTTTCGCCTCCGATGATCTCCTCGACTTCACCACTCGAAGAATTGTCATTACTTGTCCTCATGGTACGTCTCGCACGAGCTCGCCCTTGTGAGACTTCTAAAAGTTCAACGTAATTGTCTCATAGAAATTATATTTGTATTTTGAGACATATGTGTTACTATGTCTATGAATTCAATGAGACATGAGGCTGATTGATGTTGGTTGGATATGCGAGAACGTCTACCGTTGAACAGCAGGCGGGCCTTGAAGCCCAAGAACGTGACCTGGGTGCATGCGGAGCAGAAAAGCTGTTCGTGGAGCAAGTGTCATCGATAGCGAAGCGTGATGAGCTTCAAAACGCTTTGGAGTATGTTCGAGAAGGCGACACTCTGGTTGTCACCAAGCTCGACCGGTTAGCTCGATCTACTTCAGACTTACTCAACATCGTTAGCCGTCTCGAGAACAACGGGGTGGGACTGCGTATTCTAGATTTTGGTGGTGGCGAGATTGACACTAAGACACCAGCTGGTCGTTTGACAGTAACGATGTTCGCTGCCATGGCTGAGTTTGAACGTGGGATGATGTTGGAACGGCAACGCGAAGGCATTGCCAAGGCCAAAGCCGAGGGAAAGTACAAAGGCCGCAAGCCTACAGCAATGGCGAAATCAGACGAAGTGTTGGACTTGCATGGGGAAGGAATAGGCCCTACCGAAATTGCTGCCAGATTGTCCATCGGGCGAGCTTCAGTTTATCGTATCTTAGCGCAATCGAACTCGTCAAACTGAAGTATTTTTAAGCTCTATGGCATAGAGGGGAACGTCCATGCCCAAAGTCAAATCGAAACTATTCTCAGAGGATCAATTGAGAGCGGTTTCCAAAATCCTCGGCAATACAGACTTTGGTCTCACAAACACTGAAATTGATGATTTGCTGCACATATGCAAAGTGCCTGACGAAATGGGGCCGGGGACTAAATGGCGGCGTATTCTCGTCAATCTGTACAATCATCAGATTAGGAGGAACACTCGAACAAACGCCATTGAATTCATTAGGCAAGCAATGAAGCCAGCTAGGCATTTAGGAAACCCAGATCGCTTTAAGGCGATGCGGAGCGAACTCAACACAGCTCTTTCATTTGCTGGATTGATGGTGTTGGAAACAGGCGAAGTGAAATCTGCAAAGGTAGCTACTACCATCGAAGAAGCCGAGCGCAGGGCTGCTGAATTGAAGGAAGATTTGCAAACACGTGGTGTTCATCCAGACGTCATCAAATTCTGTCGCGCCGAGTTGCTGGCCGACGACTATTTTCATGCTGTGCAAGAGGCTGTTAAAAGTGTTTTCGATAAACTCAGACTATTGTCGGGTCAGGCTGAAGATGGTGGAGCCTTGATAAATGAGGTTTTGGCCAGTTCGTCTCCAGCAATTAGGATCAATAAACTATCAACAGAAAGTGAGAAATCTGAACAGAGGGGCTTCGCAAACTTGCTTAAGGGCACCTACGGTATGTTTCGCAATCCTACTGCTCACGAAGCAAGAATTAAATGGAGCATGACAAAGGCGGACGCAGAAGATTTGCTTTCCTTGGTTTCTCTCATTCACCGACGGCTTGATGCTTCTCACGCAAGTAAGAGGTCAATCTAGGAACGAAGCCATGGATGCAAATTCGACTAGATAATGGGGCGTGTCGGTTGCTCAGGCGGCGCGCGATCTCGATTTACATGCCAATGTTCTGCACAAGTAGATAAAGCAGTTTTCGGCTAGTGATCATCCAAGTAGGCGCAGCGCTTCACGGGGAGAATGGACTAGCCTCGAAACGAGAACAATTCAATAGAGCAGCTCACCAAGAGTGTACCAAGGTACTCATTCTGTACGGCTAAACTACTCACTTGAGATAGTGGTTAGAATGATATCTAATTAAACTATGCTTTGTTGGGTATATCAGTAGATTGGGGTGGGCGATGGAATATCTTTCAGAAATAGTCAGTTTTTTGGCTGGGCTCTGCGGAGGCGCACTAATTACGATTAGCTTAACGAAGACGAAAAAGCAGGTTAAAGGCAAAGGTAGTTTAGTGGACCAGCAATCAGCTCACGCAGAGGGAGATATTGTTGGGGGCAACAAAACAGTTGGAAATGAACCCAACAAGAAATGAACAATGACCAGGGTACTGGCCCAAACATAGATCAATCACATGCAACAGCCGGACAAGATATTGTTGGGGGAAACAAGTATGACTTTTCTAATCATAAAAGCGCGTATGAGGCTATAGAAGCTCTTGCAAGCAAGTTGAAGCAAGAGGTTGCTGACGAAGCTACAGTTCAGCACACCATTAGAAATTTGGCATATTACAAACGGAGAAAGGAAGCTGGTGACGGAATAGTGGGGCTTGAAGCTAAGCTCAAAGCAGGCGGGCGTCTTGATCTCTGGGACGAAGACGCGTTAGACCAAAAAGTGGAATTTGAGATGCTCCTGGAGACGTGGTCAATGTATGCGTCTGCCCAAGAAATTTTTGCTCATATGCTAGCTAAAGTCGAAAGAGCCTTTAAACAACAGATCAAACCGAAACTTCCTGATTTGTCGCATGACGTGGCCGACAGCATGGTTGATAAACTGGTTCTCAATCCGATTATCGATGAATGCAGTAAAATCAATCATTTTTTTGTCAACGTGAATGTTGCGCTCGGAATGCTATATTGGTTGGCTGATCATTGCTTCATCCGGTGGCACGAATGACACAGCTCTCTTACCAGCCTGCCTTTGACGCCTACAATGCCATTTTTCGCATTCTTCAATTGCAAACTGTTTGCTCGAGCAGTGTCGCGGTTCCTTTAGATGCTCTGCGCATAGGTGATTTCTTTTTGTTGTTTCCGTTCATGCTGCAAGACAGTGACATTCGCTATCGCTCGGGCGACCAAAAAATTCGGAGCGTTGGAAAGAAATATGAAGCAGATCGCCCCTTTAGCCGATTGCCAGATAAAAAAACGCTGTTCCGTCGTATAAGACCTTTCCAAACTGCAGCAATCGCTGGGCTTGTTCACAGTGGATACATGGATGCGGAAAAATGGGACCAGAGGTTTATTCTACCCACAAAACGAGAACTGCCTGGAGTGTTAAAGCAACGGGTCGCAGAAAAATGCCAAGGCAATTCGGCACTCCTTGAGGCGATTGGGCTGCTATTGAACGAATATCCGCTTGAGGGCAAAAACGGCCTCAAAGATCGTTCAAGCTTGTTAGAGTACAGATATGACCTTGTATGAACCTTCATTGCATGTTCGCCGCCTGAGGGTCGAGAGAGACGGTCTTTCTGCCTACGATGAAGAGTTTCACCTTGGCGTAAACATTATTAGCGGTGAAAACAGCTCTGGCAAATCAACGATTTTGAACTTCATTCACTTTGCGCTTGGGGGAGATGTAATTGAATGGAGTGACGAAGCGAAGCTTTGTTCACGGGTCATGGTTGAAGTGGGTTTGAACGGACTGCTAGCGACTTTATCGCGTTCAATCGGTGATGAGCCGCGGCGGCCTATGGAAATAATCAGTGGAGGTATGGAGCTTGCGCTAAATGCACCAACACAAAACTGGAAGCGGTATCCGTACGCCCGGGCCGCAAATGCTGATGGCAAGGAGAGCTTTTCTCAGACGCTTTTTAGACTTCTAGATGTTCCTGAAGCCGCAAGCGAAGCTACGGGCAAGCTGACGATGCACCAGATATTGCGGCTGCATTATGCCGATCAACTGAGCCCGCCGGACAACCTTTTCAAGGTTGATGATAGGTGGGACACCCCGGTGCTTCGTGACGCTATCGGAAGGCTCCTTTGTGGGTCAGAAGAGACAAAACTACTCGAAAACAGGCTTAGGTTGAGGGAGTTGGATAAGCAGACGTCTGCACTTGAAGGCGAGCTGCGGGCAATTTTTTCTGCATTTGGTCAAGTTGGAGAAAACCTAACGCCGGAGTGGGTTGAGGCGCAAAAGCAAAGTTTGATTGCTGACCTTCAATCAGTGAATGTCGAGATATCTCGTGCTGAAGAAGACCAGTTGGCTGCAAGTGAAGACGATTTCACTCTGGAGCTGCAACAAACTGCATATTTGGGGCTGGAAAATGCCCAGAATGTAATTACTGAAACAAAAGAGAAACGCGACAGCTTGGCCTTTGGTTTGGCTGACCTTCGGAGCTACCGAAAAAGTATCTCAAACAAGCTGGACGACCTACGAAATTCTGAAGCAGTGCAAGTCGCATTGGGTGCAGTAATTTTTGATACCTGTCCTGCTTGCTTCGAGCCAGTAATCGAAAATGACGAATACGTTTGCCATTTATGCAAGACACCTGTTCAACCAGAAAGGCAGCGCGAGCAAATGGTTGCGATGGTCAATGAATTAGCATTGCAGGTGCGCCAAACAGAGGCAATTATTGAAAAAAGGCAAACTGAGCTAGAGGTTGTGAACAGCGCTCTAACAGAGGCCAAAAATAATTGGCAACATGCTGCGAGAGAATTGGCAGAATTGCGTTCTCGTCCCACATCGAAGTCGCAAGCACGAATTCGCAGCCTCCAATCGCGAAAAGGCTATTTGGAGAGGCAAATTGAAGAGCAGGACCGGAAGGGTACTGTTGCTGATAAGGTTAAGAGTATAACTCTGAGAAAAGAAGAATTGGCAACCACTATCGAACGACTGCGAAATGAAAATATAGCGCTGGAAACTGCTCAAGAACAAAGGATTGCAACTGCATATACAGCGATATCTGATGAGATTAAGTATTTTCTTAGAAATGACTTACCTAGACAAAAAGAGTTTATTGACCCTCGTTCGGTAATTTTTGATTTTGGTGCCAATAAGATCAGCGTCAACGATAGTACATATTTTTCTGCTAGTTCGCGTGCGGTATTAAAGACTAGTTTTTTCGTTGGCTTTTTGTTCGCTTCGCTAGACCATCAGTATTTTCGACATCTGCGCATTTGCTTGATTGATACAATTGAAGACAAGGGTATGGAGGATGAAAGAAGCCACAACCTGCAAAACTTAGTTTTTGAGCGTTCTGAGAGCGCCGAAGTTGAGCATCAAATTATTTATGCCACAGCAAAGATCTCACCTCAACTGAAGGAAAAAAACCTAGTGGTTGGAAAACATTATACTGAAGCAGAACCTAGCCTAGATTTTGCAAACTAAGATATTTTGTTGTGTCTGTGACGATGGGAATGAGAGGTGATCAGATTGGCAAAAGCACGCAAGATTGTTTTAGAGACCCGTTCGTTCAACAAAGTGGGTGAAGCCTCAGAATTCTTCAAAGAGATGTTAAACAGCTACTCAATTGGTGAGCGTGCTTCTGAGGAGGACGCAGCAGACCTTATTGCACTCCTTAACCGCCACGATCAGAGAATTGAAAAGATTGGGGCTGGCATTTCTTACTTTGAAGTTGGATTGCCACCAGAACATCCCGGCAAATGTTTCTGGATTGTTAGAGTGGATGGAAGCAAAATGGATTTTTCCCTCAAGCACTGTTTGGCTCCGAAGCCTTATGATTAAGTTCGTTTTAGACTTAGAAAAGATTAGTCACTTTTTCGGTTAAGATGGCGTCGGCATGATTGTAAATCGACTTTACTAATTTGCGGCAGACCACACCTACAGTACCAGCAGATCACATAGAAATGCATTCGCCAGCTTGGCGAAGATCAGCTATGGCTCTCACACTGGAAATCTCTTTGTTACTCGCATTCACGATCCATGATATGTCATGTTCACTGTTTGGTAGGCCAAGAACACTTGTGAAGATGCATTCTCCACGAATTGGTCCTTCCCAAGCTTCAAGTTCATGAACTGTGATGCGAATTTCCATTTTTCGAAAAAAATGTAATGTCGTAATCTCGATACATCGATAACTTGCCACAAGTGCTAAACCGCTAGCGTACATCGATCGGTATGCCAATCCAAATTCACTTTCGAGCATCGGCAGGTTTAGAGGGCGTTTTTCCTCGTCTATTTTTTGCATTAGGAGGTCTTTGCCTCTCTCAATGGCTTTCCTTGCGGTTACTGGAAGATGGACCGATCTGAATGATTGAAACAACAGTGCCTCGCTTTATCTACTGTGCGTTTTAAGCTGTTTAAGCTGAAATTTCCCAAATAGAATGCCAATCTTGTTATTGCAGTGAAAAGGGGGTGGAACAAGCCATTGTTCAGCGTGGCGCAATCGTCCGTTCACCCGCAATTCAACGTATATATCTATCGAACGCAGTCTCTGACAGCCATCAATTGCAAATCCCCCCGCGCGCCTAGCCTCAGCATTTTTGCTGCCTGCGAAATAGAGGTTCCAATTGTTGGTACCATTTGGTACTGTTTGGAAATTAATGAAACGTTTTAAATCAATAACTTAGACGTAGCGAGCACGTTTCCCTCTCCCGCTACCAAATTTTCAACGATCTGAGACCTGTTTTCTTCTCCAAGGTTTGGTGGAAATCGTCCCTTGAAAGAACACGGATCAAAACTGTGGCAAGTCCGATCTTGTGATCCACGACAGAAATCGTGGTGACACGAATTGGCTTTTGCCTTGCTTCACGCTTACACTTTCACCGGGACGTCTGGAAACCTGTCCGTTGAAACAGTCAAGGCCATGACGAACTCCGGCACGCAGTACCTGCAAATAAGACCAGGTCGTGGTTCAAGAGCCTATAGGGAAGCCAAGCCATGGATGATATCGTCACGCATGAACAGACCGGAAATTGTGGTCACTCAGCAGCGCACAAACAGGCTAGGCATCCTCTTGATGCGCTGACCGCTGATGAGATACTCGCGGTTACCGCCGCTATCCGGGCGCACCCCGACTTTGGCGAAGACATTTGTTTCGAGACAATAGAACTTAAAGAACCACCCAAGTCTGAGGTGCGGGCCTTCAAGTCCGGTGACGGGCTGAACAGGCAGGCGCGTGCTGCCGTGTTTCGCCCCGGCGGGATCGGGATCTGGCGAATGACCGTATCGATTGACGATGGTTGTGTTGCAGAAGTGGAGCGCCGGCCGGACGCCAGGCCGATGATCCAGCTGGAAGAGTTCATGGTCATCGAGGAGATGGTCAAAACCCATCCCGATTTCATTGCCGCATGCGAACGCCGCGGTATTACGGACATGTCACTGGTGTGCGTGGACCCCTGGTCGGCGGGTAATTTCGATATCCCCGGCGAGGAGGGGCGCCATCTGTGCCACACCTTTGTCTGGGTGCGCGCTCGCGAGTTCGACAACCTCTATGCCCATCCCGTCGAGGGCCTGAACGGTGTTGTCGACATCAAGACGGGTGAAGTGATCCGCATTGATGATTATGGCGTGAGCCCAATTCCTGCGGCCGAGCACAACTATGAAAGCCAGTTCCAGGCACAAACCCGGGATCACCTCAAGCCGATCAACGTCGTCCAGCCCGACGGCGTGAGTTTCTCACTTACCGGCCGGCAGATATCATGGCACGACTGGTCGCTGGTGATAGGGTTCAACTCGCGTGAATCCCTGACGCTTCACGACATCAAATTCGGCGACCGGCCGGTTGTTTATCGCGCTTCGGTTGCCGAGATGGTTGTACCTTATGGCAGCCCCAGAAACGGCCATTTCAGGAAGAGTGTTTTTGACGTCGGCGAGTACGGGATCGGCAAGCTGGTCAATTCACTGGAACTGGGATGTGACTGCCTCGGCGCAATCCAGTATCTCGACGTTGACCTGAATGACATGCATGGCAACATCTTCCATATTCCCAAGGCGATCTGCATTCATGAGGAAGACCAGGGGATTTTGTGGAAGCACACGGATTTCCGGACGGAGCGGGTTGAAGTGCGCCGTGCCCGGCGGCTGGTGATTTCGTCTATCGCGACCGTCGGCAACTACGAATACGCGATGTACTGGTACTTCTATCTCGATGGCACAATGGAGTTCGAGATGAAGGCAACAGGCGTTTTGAACACTGTTGCCGGTGAGCCTGGCGTGCCGGACAAATTCGCCACTGAAGTGGCGCCTGGCGTGTTCGGACAGATCCACCAGCATGTATTCTGCTGCCGCCTCGACATGGCGGTGGATGGCGACGACAACTCGGTTGTAGAGTGCAACACCCATGCCGTGCCGGCGGGAGACGACAATCCGTACGGCAACGCATTTTACCAGGAGGAGATCGTCCTCAAGACCGAGAAAGCCGCGGCCCGCAACATCAGTCCGCAACATCAGCGGTTCTGGAAGTTCGTCAATCCAAACAAGACCAACTACATGGGACAGCCGGTGGCCTACAAGCTTGAGCCGTCACACTGCGTGACACCGTTCATGGCGCCGGACTCACCGTCCGGCAAGCGCGCGGCCTTCACCTACAATCACCTGTGGGTGACGGATTTTGATCCCGAGGAACGCTATCCCGCCGGAGAATACATGAACCATTCTGACGGGACGGATGGTTTGCCACGCTTCATCAGCGACGATTCCAGCGTTGAAAACACCGACATCGTGGCATGGCACACATTCGGCCTGCACCATCAGCCACGCCCGGAGGATTTTCCGGTTCAGCCGTGTATTTCATCCGGTTTCAAGCTGGTTCCGTCCGGGTTTTTTGACCGCAATCCATGTCTGGACTTGCCGTCGCAAACCAACGCGGCGAGTTGCAACGCCAACGCGGCAAAAGACTGAGAAAAGTACGGGTGGGCTCAACCAGAAGCGAACCGTCGATAGTACTGATCACTTCAAGCTCACGTGGCCCTGCAGAAACGAAGTAGCGAACAAGCTGGCCCCTGACAGTCGACGGTTGTTACAGTCCCAGCGAATCTGTTGGTATCCGCCTTACCGGCTGGCGCCTTGCAAGTGTGCAACTGAAGACTTTCCGCCCGCATGATCAGTTGCACCGTGGCGCCTTTCGCTACTGACCGATGGTCTGTTCCGCTATACCTAGCATCCTGCCTGCCTGTTCAAATACATCGTCTGGTGGATGATCGGGTTGCCATTCATCATCAATGAGGGGGGTGGCGTCGCGGTCGCCAACTGCTTCTTGTTACTGTGTGTGAATGCGGTCTACTGGTGGCGGGCTAGAACAGAAGAGATGCACTTGTCCCGCGATCCGGCATATGTCGCCTATGCCCTGTCCATGAATGAGCGTTCGATCCTGGCGTTCATGGGCAAAGTTGTTCCTGCGCTGGCCTACAAGCCGCCAGCCGGATATCTGGAGTTTGAATACCGGGTGCGGGTTAAACATCAGGATTGATGTTGAGGCGCAGAGATCGAAGGTCATTGTCAGTCAGACGGAAGTGTCGTCTGGCAGTCTGTAGATCAGCCACCCGTTGGATCAGGCACTGCGTTGCCAGGATTGAGAG
This sequence comes from Anderseniella sp. Alg231-50, assembly GCF_900149695.1. Taxonomy (NCBI): domain Bacteria; kingdom Pseudomonadati; phylum Pseudomonadota; class Alphaproteobacteria; order Hyphomicrobiales; family Parvibaculaceae; genus Anderseniella; species Anderseniella sp. Alg231-50. The sequence goes on from NZ_LT703003.1 coordinate 2,020,986, forward strand.
GTCATCTCTCCGGCCTTGTCTGCACAATGGTCCAGTTGCGGGTATGGCCGCGGTCGGTCTTCAGCCAGTGCAGGAAAGCACCCGCGACATCATGCGGGGTGTCTGCTTCTGTTGCTTGGTGGACCTGCATATACAGCTTGATCTGTCCGCCTCGGGTAACCTGTGTGTCCAGAAAGACAACATTCAGCGCCATCAGTTTCGTAAGTTTGAAAATTGAACTGCTCATGAAATATCCCGGCTTGTCTGCATCGTCTCCCCTGAAATCGATACATAGATGCACGGTCCCGTTGCGACGCAACTCCCGTCTGATCTGCAACAGTGTATTTTCGGTACTGGCAATGAAATGCTGCTGTCCCTGAAAGCCCAGTATGGCCGCCTTGTCGCCTACAGTTTCGGGATTTGCCGCCACTGCCGCTTGTTGAAAGCCGCGTTCCTGAAGGACCCGAGAGAGCACGGCATCCACCGGCGAATGCAGTGCGACGATGACGGTTGGTGACCCGTTCCGACATACATTCGCGATGACATCTTCATTGGCCACTCTCACCACCGGGATGTAGCCGGGCTTCATGCGGTGCAGCATTCTCAGCAGCCGCAGATAGACCACATGGTGGACCTCGTAACCCCAGGGATTGCCGTTCGATGAAAAGGCGTTGAACAAAAATCCAAGCCTCTTCGACAGGGTCCACGCAGCGTTAAAAACAGCATCATGGTCTTTCGTCCGGTTTGCCAGAATGTTCAACTGGAGGATAAGCAGGGCCAATTTTATTCTCAGATAGTCGAAGCTCCTGGCGACCTGCATCAGACTTTTTCAGTCGAGCGATGGTCTACCAGGTTGACTATATCCTGCAGGCAGGCCGCGTTGGATATTTCAACCTCGTCCATCATGATGTGCAGCGTGTCTTCAATGTTCAGGATCATCTCCATCTTGGCGAGGCTGTCCAGCCGGAGCGATTGCACCTCGGTCTGCAAAAGCTCTTCGTCAGTCAATCCGGCCTGGAGGCTGTCCTTCAAGGTGTCTCGAATAATGGCGAGGCATATTGTCTGCACATCATCCTTCATGAAAGTTCACCTCCAGTCTGGTTGGAAACGAAAACATGCTGTCGGCGCGTCGAAATTCCATGTCGTTGACGGTGACCCTGAGGCGGTACTGCGCGAACATGTTTCCGAGAATTTGCCAGGCGCCCTGCGAGACAGAGCGACCAGGACAGGCGTGACGGCCGAGGCCGAAAAAACCCGCCCTGTTGCCAATCGTTTCATATGAAAATCGATCAAGATAGAGCCTGACGCGCTGCCCGGCCGAGATGTGTGTGCCTGCCAGATCAAGATCGTTGACGGCCTGTCGTTCAATGAACGGAACAGACGTCGCGGTCAGTTGACGGCTCCAGTCCATGTCACAAAGAAGCGCGTCCGGGTTGGACCTGACGCGCTCCATGAAACTCAATGAGAATGAACCCAGCAGTGAATCGGATCCCAGAATGGCAAGCGCCAGAGCATCACTTGCATCGTCAGTGCTTGAGCTTTGCGAAACCTGTGAACGCATGTGCTGCAATTCATCGTTGATCAACAAGCGGCGTTTCAGGCCCAGTGCCCTGTCGAATATCTGGGTGACGGAAAGGTAATCCGGCCTGCCTCGCGGATTGACGCCGCTGATATTCAGGACAATATCGGAAGCAAGCGGGTAAAACAGACTTGAAACCAGTTCTACATTGCGCTTTCCGGCGATGCATTGTTTGAATGTCTTGTCTGCCAGGTCCGCAAAATGAGCAAGCGTGGCCGGTTTTGCAGCCTTGATTTTCTCCGTAATTCTTTTGCGCCTGGTAGAGTGGTCAGTTCCTTCGGTGCTTAACGGCATACTGCCCAGCACATCGGAGATGTCATCCAGGTTCAGCTTTAACCGCTGACTGACCTGTTGAACTTCAGCCTGGTGGTTGATCACAACAAGGTCTTTGGATTTTTGAGCGGTCCTGATCTGATCGGGGCCGGTTACCAGCCAGCAATCGAGTTCGTCCGACCAGCAGACCGGCTCAAGTTGCCGGAAAATTTCTTCCCTGTCAGCGCTTCTGTGAATGAGACTGTGCCGGATCACCATTTCCCCCGAGTGCGCCGCAAATTTGCTGGAACAGTGCGGTTCTTACACTAGTAATCTGTAAACCCACAACCCGTCCAGCAAGATACCTGCGGAAGAATTGTCCTGCTTGTGACAATTATCACCTCACGGAAATACAGGGTCCGGTATTTACGCCGCCAAGCAATGGCCAGCCTGCCTCCTGACCCATGTCCGGTGCCGGGCAGGCTGTCAATACAACAGACCAGGACAAGTACCATGAATACCTCAATCACGACCGCGAGCCGGTCGAAACAAGGGCCACTCGGCTCGAACATATTCCAAGCCCTACGCGGTGCGGCCATGCAGATTGCCGGCCGCATCCAGCGCATGCGCGAGGCCCGCGCCGCCTACACGGCCTTGCGGGATCTTGACGATCGCATGCTCAGGGATATCGGCCTGAGCCGATCGGATGTCGTCGACCTGCAGAATTTCGGCAGGCACAGATAGGCATTGCCCGTATGGCGAAGCCCGCAAGTGGTCTCGCAGAAGGCGTGCGCTTGCCCCGTAACCAAACAACTGAACCGGTTTTCTCCAGCCTGGCAGCTCTGCCGGGCTGGAGGTCAACCGGCAGCGCGCATGCCGCGACCATGCCGCTCATCCCTTATCAACAAGGAGACCTTGTTCATGAACGCTAGATTACCAGAACCTGATGGCCGGATGTTCCTCACCGAAGGTGGTATTGAAACCCATATGCAATACAAGAAAGGCCACGAACTCAGAAACTTCTGCCTGTTTGAACTGATCAACGACGAGCATGCCATGGCCGACCTGCGTGCCTATCATGTCAACCTGATCGAGGTGGCTTTGAAGCACAAGGTGGGCGCAGTGCTTGACGGCCTGCATTATCGCACCAGCCGCGACTGGGGCGAGAAGCTCGGTTATTCCGCCGAGGCTCTCACCGACATTGTTGTCCGGGGCATCAGGTTTTACCAGGACCTGGCGCGGGAGTACGAAACCGCAGACAGCCCTATGCCGGTAAGCGGTGTTGTGGGGCCCCGCGGCGATGCCTATGACATTGGCCGCATCATGGAAGCCGATGAAGCTGAAGACTACCATTCAGAACAGATCGCCACCATGAAGCAGGCTGGAGCCGACTTGGTCACAGCGCTAACATTCAGCCAGGTCGATGAGGCAATCGGGGTTACCCGTGCCGCCCAGGATCATGACATGCCCGTGGTGGTGTCTTTTGCGTTGAACAAGGACGGCCATCTCAAATCCGGAACGGCGCTGGGCGAAGCGATCAGGTCAGTGGACCGCGCCACCGGTGACGGGCCGCGATATTACATGGTCAACTGCACGCACCCGGTTGATTTCGCCGCTGCGTTCGAGGCGCCCGGTCCATGGGTAAAGCGAATTTATGGACTGCGTCCCAACGCATCGTCACTCGATCACGGTACACTGTGCCAGCTTGGCCATCTCGAGGAAGGCAATCCAGTGGAACTCGGACAGCAGATGGCCGACATGGCCCGGAGATTTTCGCACATCAATGTGTGGGGCGGATGCTGCGGTACCGACCATGTTCACATAGACGAGATAGCCAAAGCCGTCATACCGGTGCGGGCCGGCTCATGATATGCAGTGACAGGGCCGAAAACAAAATGGAGACGCCGTCATGATTGTCCGTTCGCTGGAAGACCTGAAAGCACAAGGCAGGTATCGTGAAAAGCCCGGCGCATGGGCCAGTTCACGCTACCTGCTGCGTGACGACGGTGTCGGTTTTACCCTGACACAGACCATGGTCGCTGCGGGAACCATCCAGATGATGGAGTACAAGAACCATGTCGAAGCAAACCTGATCATCGAAGGTGAAGGCATTGTTACCGATTGTGCAACCGGTGAGACGCATGCCCTGGCTCCAGGCGTCATGTACACGCTCGACAAGCATGATCGCCATGAACTGAAGGCCGTCACAGACCTGCGCATTGTCTGCGTGTTTACACCGGCGCTGGTGGGTGAGGAGACCCATGATGAAGATGGCTCATATCCGGTGCTGTAGCGGATAGGGGGTAAATGAAAAAGGGGTACGGTCTATGGATGAGTTGATCGAAAAAGCGAAAGCCTATGTCGCGGCTTCCAATGCTCATGACATTGCCCGTATCAAGCCGATGCTTGCGCCTGCATGCAGCTACCGTTCGGCCGGTGTCGGGCGTCATGATGGTGCAGACGCGATCATGACCATGATGCAGTCGTTCTTTGCAGCCAACCCGGATGTCCACTGGCAGGCGGAAAACTATCGGCAGCGTTGCGACCATGTGGTGTTTGATTTTGTGATCACAATGGACGGAAACAGCTCTTCCGGCGTGGAGGAGATCCATTTCGACGGAGCCGGTAACGTCAGCCGGATTGTTGTGCAGAGATAGCACGACGATACCTGCTCTGCGGCTCCATCCCAGGCTGTCTCAGCAAATGGTTATTCCGCATTCGCGAATGTCAAATTTGTTGGTGCCGCTCAATGAGCGCACATCATAGGCCTGTCCGTTTACGCAATGCGCACGCGCTTCAACGCTGGTGATGGCGCCGAGTTCCTGCACCTTGACGTTGGTCAGGTAGTTCAGGTTGCACTGCTTTTCGGCCAGTAACTGGTTTTGCAATGCCAGTTGCCATGCCGGCACATCTTCGGCCAGTCCCGATTGGCTTGCTGCCGTAACCACAAGCGCAAGCATTGCACCGGTCATGATCAATTGTTTCATGGACTATCCTTTTTTGCTTTACTGCCCAGCATGCATCGGTTGGCAAAACCCATCATTGACGTCGATCAACCGGGCAGGGATGACACCCGGTGTAGATTCAGTTGTCTAAAAAGGGTAATTGGTCTTGATCGATGTATGCTGAATATGCGTCGATAGGCAGACGATGAAACCGGCGTTTCGGGTTTCTTGAGCAAAAAAGTTATTAAACCGAGTGGAGGAAGTACCCATGAAATTTTTCAAAGCACTGGCAGTTGCCACCAGTTTTCTGGCCGTGTCAGCGACCGGTGCACTGGCCAATTGTGATCCCGGTGAAGAGGTGATCAAGTTCAGCCACGTGACCAATACCGACAAGCACCCGAAAGGCATTGCCGCAACCCTGCTGGCTGAACGCGTCAACAAGGAAATGAACGGCAAGGCGTGCATGGAAGTGTTCCCGAACTCGTCGCTTTACGATGACAACAAGGTGCTGGAAGCGCTGTTGTCCGGCGATGTGCAACTGGCCGCTCCGTCCTTGTCGAAGTTTGAAAAATTCACCAAGAAATTCCGCGTCTTCGACCTGCCGTTCCTGTTTGAAGACATCAATGCGGTTGACCGGTTCCAGACTTCTGCCGACGGCGAGAAGCTGAAAAACGCCATGAAGAAGCGCGGCCTGCAGGGACTGGCGTTCTGGCACAACGGCATGAAGCAGATGTCGGCGTCCAAACCGCTGATGTCGCCGGCAGACGCCAAGGGACTGAAGTTCCGTGTGCAGGCATCAGACGTGCTGGTGGCGCAGTTTGAACAGCTTGGCGCAAACCCGCAGAAAATGTCGTTCAAGGAAGTCTATGGCGGTTTGCAGACCAAGGTCATCGACGGTCAGGAAAACACCTGGTCGAACATCTATGGCAAGAAGTTCTTCGAGGTGCAGGACGGTGTGACGGAAACCAATCACGGCATCATCGATTACCTGGTTGTGACGTCGGGAAAATGGTGGGACGGACTTGATGCCGGTACCCGTGACCAGCTTGCGCAGATTCTCAAGGAGGTCACCGAGACCCGCAATGGAGAGTCCACCGCAGTCAACGAAGCCAACAAGCAGAAGATCATCGAGTCCGGTGGAACCGTGCGCACACTTGATGCGGCGCAGCGCAAGGCCTGGGTCGATGCACTGAAGCCTGTGTGGGCCAAGTTCGAAGGCGATATCGGCAAAGACCTGATCGAGGCAGCACAGTCCTACAACAAGGGCAGCTAGGCTGCAGATATTACAAATTGGCTCCGTCACCGGTTATCAAAGCCGGTGGCGGAGTTTTTTTATATATGCAAACCTTTGTGGGCAGACAATCGGGAGGGATCAGTCATGTCGGGGCAGGGAGCAGACAGCGGCACGTCAATTGGCGACACAATCGAAGAAACCTTCATGGCAGTCACGCTTGCCATCATGACGCTGATCACCTTCGCCAACGTGGTGGCGCGTTACATCTTCAATTCCAACATCCTGTGGGCACTTGAAACCACCGTGTTCCTGTTTGCCTGGCTGGTGTTGATGGGGGTTTCCTATGGCATCAAGAAGCGCTTTCACATTGGCGTTGACGTGGTGGTGAACCTGTTGCCCGCCGGTGGCCGGAGAGCCTGTTCGCTGATCGCAGCCGGGTGCTGCCTGGCATTCGCCGTGCTGATGCTGAAAGGGGCATGGGACTACTGGTCGCCGTTCATTGGTCCGCAGGCGTTCTATGAAACCGACGATGTGCCGATGCCGTTCTTTCTGCAGTTCCTTGCCGACTGGCTGAATGACGGCGAACGCTATGAGAAACTGCCGCGATTTATCCCTTATGCGGTGCTGCCGATCGCCATGACATTACTCCTGTACCGAATGCTGCAGGCGACCTGGCGCATCGCGACCGGCAAGGATGACATGCTCATCGTCTCCCATGAGGTCGAGGACCAGATCCCGGCCAGTGACAAAGAGGAAGGCTGATCCGATGGAAGTCGTCCTGCTGTTCGGCCTGATCATTGGCCTCATGCTGATCGGCGTGCCGATTGCATTTGCCCTTGGCCTGTCGAGTATCGCGTTCCTGCTGCTGCATTCCGGCACATCATTGTCGTCTATTGCGCAGACGCTGTTTTCCGCCTTTGACGGGCACTATACGCTGCTCGCCATCCCGTTTTTCATTCTCGCGTCCAGTTTCATGTCCACCGGTGGCGTGGCCCGGCGCATCATCCGGTTCTCCATTGCTCTGGTGGGCCACTTCCAGGGCGGCCTGGCCATTGCGGGCGTTGTTGCCTGCATGATGTTTGCGGCCCTGTCGGGGTCATCCCCGGCAACGGTGGTGGCGATCGGGTCGATTGTTATCGCCGGCATGCGCCAGGTCGGGTATTCGCGAGAGTTTGCCGCCGGCGTCATCTGCAATGCCGGTACCCTCGGCATCCTGATCCCGCCGTCCATCGTCATGGTGGTGTATGCAGCCGCCACCGATGTGTCGGTCGGGCGGATGTTCCTGGCCGGCGTGTTTCCAGGACTGCTCGCCGGCTTCATGCTGATGGCCGGGATTTTCGTCTGGGCCAAGTGGAAAGGCCTGCCGTCGCAACCCTGGAAAGGCTGGGGCGAAGTGTGGGACGCCGGCCGTGATGCGGGCTGGGGCCTGATGCTGATCATCATCATTCTCGGCGGCATCTATGGCGGCATCTTCACGCCGACCGAAGCTGCAGCCGTCTCGGCCGTCTATGCCTTCATCATTGCCAATTTCGTCTACAAGGACATGGGACCCCTGGCGACTGCCGACGGTGAACCCAACAGGCCGTTCCATCGCCATCTTTCCAGTGTCATGACGGTGATTACCCATCCGGACACCCGCAAAACGCTGGTCGATGCCGGCAAGCTGACCATCATGCTGATGTTCATCATCGCCAATGCGCTGATCCTGAAACACGTGCTGACCGAAGAACGTATCCCGCAGGTGATTACCGAAGCCATGCTGGCAGCCGGGTTCGGACCGATCATGTTCCTGGTTATCGTCAATATCATCCTGCTGATCGGCGGGCAGTTCATGGAGCCGTCGGGCCTGTTGGTGATTGTAGCACCGCTGGTGTTTCCGATTGCCGTTGAACTGGGCATTGATCCAATTCACTTGGGCATCATCATGGTGGTGAATATGGAAATCGGCATGATAACACCGCCGGTGGGGCTGAACCTGTTTGTCACCGCAGGTGTCGCCCAGATGTCGGTGATCAATGTTGTCCGGGCAGCTTTGCCATGGGTCGGAATCATGTTCGTGTTTCTGATCATGATCACCTATATTCCGATCATCTCGACCTGGCTGCCGACTACATTGATGGGGCCGGAAATCATCACGAGATAGGCCACAGGGTTTCAAGGTTGCGATACGGAGTTGGATTTTCATGGGGTCAGGTACAGCACAGCCGGTTCGCGCCGGCGTGGATATTGGCGGCACATTCACCGATGTTGCCCTCGAAGTAGACGGCGCGATCATCTCCACCAAGGTGCTGACCGACCATGAAAGCCCGGACCGGGCGGTGGTGCTTGCACTGAAACAGGTGACTGAACGGGCCGGCATAGATGCATCGAAAATCTCGATGGTGATCCACGGCACGACCCTGGTGACCAATGCGCTGATTGAACGCCGCGGTGCCAAGACGGCATTCATCACCACGGAAGGTTTTCGTGATGTCATCGAGATGCGCAATGAGAACCGCTTCGAGCAGTATGACCTCGATATTGTCTTGCCGAAACCACTGGTGGATCGCGCGCACCGGCTGACCTTGTCGGAGCGCATGGATTCCACCGGTAAGGTACTTAAACCCCTGGATCCGGCTGAAGCGGATGCGCTGGCGGCAAAGGTTTCCGATGGCGGTTACGAGGCAGTGGCGGTCGGCCTGATGCATGCCTATGCAAACCCGGCCCATGAACGTGCCATGGCTGCCGCATTGGCAAGGGCCTGTCCCGACGTGGTGGTGTCGGTGTCCTCGGCCGTCTCGCCGCAGATGCGCGAGTTTGAGAGATTCAATACGGTGATAGCCAATGCCTATGTGCAGCCCATGGCAAAAGCCTATCTGGGCCGCCTGGTGGACCAACTGTCGGCAATCGGCATTTCCTGCCCGGTGTTTCTGATGCACTCGGGCGGGGGTATCATTTCCATTGAGACGGCTATGCAGTTTCCGGTGCGCCTGCTTGAATCCGGACCGGCCGGCGGTGCGATCTACGCTGCCAACTTTGCTCTCAGCCACGGGCTTTCGAAAGTGGTTTCGTTTGATATGGGCGGTACCACGGCCAAGATATGCCTGATCGAGGACGGCAAGCCCAAGACAGCCAACCGGTTTGAAGTGGCGCGGACCTATCGCTTCAAGAAGGGCTCGGGCATGCCGGTGTCGACGCCGGTTGTGGAAATGGTCGAGATCGGCGCAGGCGGCGGGTCCATTGCCCATGTGGATGACATGGGCCAGATCCGTGTCGGGCCCCAAAGCGCAGGCTCAGAACCGGGGCCTGCCTGCTACCAGCGAGGTGGTACGAAACCGGCGGTGACCGATGCCAACCTGGTGCTGGGAAAGATCGATGCGGACAATTTCGCCGGTGGCAGCATCGTCCTGTCAGCCGCGAATGCCGAACAGGCGCTTGCAGCGGATATCGGCAAACCCTTGGGCATGGATGTCGCGGCCGCGGCGTTTGGCACGACGGAGATGGTGGATGAAAACATGGCCAATGCGGCGCGCGTTCATGCCGTTGAAAACGGCAAGGACGTGTCGCAGTTCGCGCTGATCGCGTTTGGGGGCGGCGCGCCGCTTCACGCCTGCCGCCAGGCTGAAAAGCTGGGAGTGCAGGACATTATCGTTCCCCCGGGAGCCGGCGTCGGTTCGGCAATCGGTTTCCTGCGGGCACCGTTTTCCTATGAAGAAACCCGCGGCGCATTCTTTCGGCTGAGCAGTTTTGACGCTGGCCGCATCAATCAACTGCTTGGCGAAATGCAGGACACTGCGGCCGCCTTTGTGCGCCACGGGGTTGGTGATGCGCAGACCGAAACACGCATTGTCGCCTTTATGCGCTATCGCGGGCAGGGTTGGGAGATTCCTGTCCCGATACCGGCCCAGCGGTTTGAGGCAGGTGATGTAAGCCTGTTTACATCTGAATTCGAGAAGGCCTACCGGGCCCTGTTCGGGCGCACCATCGATGACCTTGATATCGAGATTGCCAACTGGTCGGTTGTGGCCACGACACCTTTGCCGGACGTGATGAAACTGGATAACCAGAAGCGGTTGCGCGCGGCTGTAGCGCATCGAAAACGGCGCTTCCTTGACGCGCAGACACGGCAATTTGTGGAAGGGCAGGAGGTCATGCGCGGCGATCTGGCGCCTGGTGATTTCGTCGATGGGCCGGCGCTTATCGTGGAGGACGAGACCTGTACCATCGTGACCAGTTCATTCACGGCGGTTGCGCAGGCTGACGGGGCATTGTGGCTGAGCGCCAGGCAGGACGGGGGAAAAAGCCAATGAGTGACCTGGGCAATGTCGACAACCAGATCATGTGGAACCGGCTTATTGCGGTCGTCGAAGAACAGGCGACAACGCTGATCCGGACAGCATTTTCCACCTCGGTGCGCGAAGCCGGAGATTTGTCTGCGGGGGTCTATGACAGGCGCGGGCGCATGATGGCGCAGGCGGTTACCGGCACGCCGGGACATGTGAATGCCATGGCTGAGTCGGTGTCGCATTTCATGGAAGAAATCAGCCTGCAAAACATGTTTGAAGGTGATGTGTACATCACCAACGATCCGTGGAAGGGGACAGGTCACCTGCACGATTTCACGGTTGTGACGCCGTCTTTCCGGGCAGGCGTGCTGGTCGGTTTTTTCGCGTCCACCGCGCATGTGGTCGATGTCGGCGGGCGCGGCTTTGGTCCTGATGCCAATGAAGTCTATGAAGAAGGCATTCTGCTGCCGATCATGAAGTTTGCCGAACGCGATGAGGTGAGCCAACCCCTGATCAAGATCGTGCGCAACAATGTGCGCGAAGCCGACCAGGTGGTCGGCGATATCTATTCGCTTGCCGCCTGCAACGAAGCTGGTGACAACCGGTTGCAGGACATGATGGACGAGTTCCAGCTTGATGATCTGGAAGGGCTTTCGGATTTCATCATGGATACCAGCCGCAATGCGACACATGCCAGGATTGCGGCCCTGCAGGACGGTACCTACGACAACGAAATGACGGCTGACGGCTATGATGCGCCGGTGGTGATGAAGGTGGCGCTGACGATCAGCGGGGACGACCTGGTGGCAGACTTCGCCGGCACCTCGGGCGTCAGCAAATTCGGTGTCAATGTGCCTGCGGTCTATACCCGTGCCTATGCCTGCTACGGCCTGAAATGCGCCATTGCGCCGGAAGTGCCGAACAATGCAGGCTCGCTGGAACCGTTCCGTATCATCGCGCCTGAGGGCAGCATTCTGAACGCGCCGCGCCCGTCGGCTGTGTCGGTACGCCATGTCACGGGGCAGATGTTGCCGGACGTGGTGCTTGGCGCGTTGCACAAATGCATGGGCGGGGTGGTGCCGGCTGAAGGGTCGAGCAGTTTGTGGAATGTCCAGATAGCTGCCCGGCCGGTCGATCCGATGTCGGGCCTGCCACGGTCGGAAGTGTTGATGTTCAACTCCGGCGGCACCGGTGGGCGGCCGACACTGGATGGGCTGAATGCAACGGCGTTTCCGTCGGGTGTGAGCACCATGTCTGTCGAGGCAACCGAGCAGGTCGGGCCGATAACCGTATGGCGCAAGGAACTGCGGTCTGGATCGGGTGGCGCAGGCATGCATCGCGGCGGCCTGGGACAGGTGATCGAAATTGCCCCGAACAAAGGCTATGAGTTTTTCTTCAACGCCATGTTCGACCGCATCAATCATGCACCGCGCGGGCGCGAGGGTGGCGCAGCAGGGGCTGCTGGCAGTGTGGCGCTGGATGACGGGACCAAGCTCGCAGGAAAAGGCAGGCAACATGTGCCGCACGACAGGCGCCTGGTGTTGAAACTGCCCGGTGGCGGAGGTTATGGCGACCCCGCTGACAGGACACAGGAACTGATAGAGGCGGACCTGACGGGGGAGTATGTCATCAACCGTTAGGGTTGCAATGATTTCGTGCTGTTCCAACTCGAATTCGTAAACTTGAATGCTTTCAGATTATTAGAGATAACCAGTTGAGGTGAGCCACTGTTGCTTAAGTGCCTATAAATAGTGCAAGTTGACCTTGGGACAGTCTTTACAATCCTGAGTATTCTGCTCCATGATTTGCCGGTCACACGGGGGGAGTAGAGACGTTTACCGTAGTGAGCAAAATTACAAATGGGATTTGCAACATGAAAAGATTTAAAAGCCTGGCCCTGGCAGCACTTGCAACGGCTGTAATGAGTAGTGGCGCGTTTGCCGCAGACTGGTCGAAAGTCCGGGTTGGTACAGAAGGTGCCTACAAGCCGTTCAATTACATCGACTCCAACGGCGAGCTGCAGGGCTTTGATGTTGAGATCGCCAAGGCGATCTGCACCGAAATGAAAGCAGAGTGCAGTTTCGTTGCCCAGGACTGGGATGGTATCATTCCGGCCTTGCTGGCCAAGAAGTACGACGTGATCATCGCGTCGATGTCGATCACCGAAGAGCGCAAGAAGAAGGTCGACTTCTCCAACAAGTACTACAACACGCCTGCCAAGTTTGTTGCCAAGAAGGGCTCCGATATGTCGGACACCAGCCCGGCAGCCATGAAAGGCAAGACAATTGGTGCGCAGTCTTCGACCACGCATTCGTCATACCTTGAAGACAATTACAAGGACTCGACCGTCAAGCTTTATGCAACGCAGGATGAAGCCAATGCCGACCTGGCCGCCGGCCGTCTCGACGCCGTGCTGGCTGACAGTGTTGTCATTCTCGCCTGGCTCGGTGGCGACGGCTCCTGCTGCGAGCACATTGGTGAGAGCCACAATGATCCCAAGTGGTTCGGCCTGGGTGCCGGCATGGCGGTCCGCAAGGGCGAAGACGAGTTGAAAGACAAGCTCAATGCCGCTCTGGCTGTGATTCTTGAAAACGGAACCTACAAGAAGATTAACGACAAGTACTTCCCGTTCTCTGTTTACTGATCGCTCAGATTAGTCTGCTATACATTATCACCCGTCGTGCTACAGTCACGGCGGGTTTTTTTTAAGGGGTGAGTGAATGGCCGCATGATGGACCTGATCACACAATTAGCCTGGGGACCTACCGGCTGGGGCGACGAACTTGCCGCCGGCACCCTGCTGACGGTCAGTCTTGCGCTGGCAACCTTGCCGTTTGGACTGGCCATCGGCCTGCTGGTTGCGCTGGCCAAGACGTCGGGCGAGAGATCACTTCAAACCGCAGCCAATGTCTACACTACAATTTTTCGCGGATTACCGGAGCTTTTGACCCTGCTCATAGTTTACTATGGCGGGCAGATCATATTACAGCAGATATTTGCCCTGTTTACCGATGCCTATATCGAGGTCAATGGTTTTGTTGCCGGCATGGTGGCGCTCGGGTTGGTGTTTTCAGCGTTCTCCAGTGAGGTGTTCGTGTCGGCGTTCAAGGGGATTCCGGCCGGACAGCCCGAAGCGGCCCAGGCGCTGGGTATGACCCGCTGGCAGGCATTTCGACTGGTCACACTGCCGCAATTGATCAGGCTTTCGATTGGCGGCTTGAGCAACCTGTGGCTTATCCTGCTCAAGGAAACCTCGCTGGTTTCGGTAATTGCACTTAATGATCTGTTACGAAACACCAATATCGCGGTAGGATCGACCAAACAGCCCTTGTTCTTCTATGCAGTGGCTCTGCTCATCTATCTGGTGCTCTCGCTCATATCGTCGAGGGGACTGGGCGCGGTTGAGGCCCATGTCAAACGCGGGGAGCAGCGCGTGGCATGAGCGATACCACTGTCCAGATAATCGAAGCCAGAAATCCACCACCCGAAACCGTTCGCAAATGGACAGTGTCGCGCATCGTCGGGACAGCGCTGTGTGGCGTGTGGATTGCGATAGGAGCAGGCCTTGTCTGGTCGCTCTACAGTTCCTTCGATCCGGACGTTTTCTTCAAGTACATGCCCCGGATGGTCGACGGCCTGATCGTTACGGCGAAGCTGGTGGTGTTCCCGATTGTCTTTGGTGGTCTGGTTGCCATTCCGTTGGCGCTGGCCCGTTTGTCGGCTTCACCGGTCGTGCAGGGTCTCTCGTTTGCTTACGTGTATTTGTTCAGGGGTACGCCGCTGCTGTGCCAGATGTTCCTGATGTATTACGGAGCCGGGCAGTTTGCGGACGAGCTGCAATCGGCAGGCCTGTGGTGGTTTTTCCGTGATGCCTATAATTGTGTGTTGCTGACTTTCGTTCTCAACACGGCCGCCTATCAGGCGGAGATATACAAAACTGCAATCGAGTCCATTCCGCGCGGCCAGCGCGAGGCGGCCGAAACACTCGGCCTGAAAAAAAGCGTGACGTTCTGGAAGATCATTTTTCCACAAGCCATGATCACCGCACTGAGGCCTCTGGGCAATGAAATCATTTTCATGGTCAAGGGTTCGGCGGTGGCCAGCCTGGTCACAGTGTTTGATCTGATGGGGGTTACAAAACTGGCGTTTTCGCGAACCTTCGACTTCAACGTCTATTTGTGGGCGGCGATCATGTATTTCTCGATCGTCGAAATCCTGCGCAGAACCTGGGATTGGCTGGAACAACGGCTGACCCGGCACCTGGTCCGTTAGCATTTAGCTTACCGGCAACTGGCCCGTCGGCTGGATCATTAGCGCCCAAATTCCATTGTTTCAGAACTGGTCGACCGGCAAACCCGACTCCGGGTTCTTGCTCTTCTCCTCAATTGGTGAAAGCATGATGACTGCAGACTAATACCAGGCAGAGATCGGTGTCCCGGTCGATCCAACCATAACATCCGGGATTTCGCGTAATGCGATTGAGCGGAGGTTATTGAGTCATGGAAGCATCCCCCCGTAGCAGACCGTCAGGGCCCAAGTGCGCCGCACTGATCGGGCCAATGTCGAGCGGCAAGACAACACTTTTGGAAGCAATACTGGCGCGTACCGGTGCCATACCGCGGCAGAACACTGCCGCTTCAGGCAATATGGTCGGATGCGGGTCGCCGGAAGCCCGTGCCCACGGTATGAGTGTCGAGGCAACTGTTGCCACAGTATCCAACCAGGGAGACAGCCTGACACTGGTGGATTGTCCCGGATCAGTGGAGTACGCCTATGAAGCAGAACCGGTTCTGCGGTTTTGTGACTTTGCCATCGTGGTGGTCGAGGCGGATGAAAAGAAACTGCCGGCCCTGCAACTGACCTTGAGACGGCTGGACGAGATCGGCCTGCCGCGGGTTTTGTTCCTCAACAAGATAGACAAGGCGGCCGGCTCGGTTCAGCAGACCTTGCAGATGCTGCAAACAGCCAGTGAAAACCCGCTATTGCTGCGTCAGATTCCGATCTGGAAAGACGGGGCGGTTACGGGTTGCATCGATCTGGCGCTGGAGCGCGCCTACACCTACCGTGCGCATGCCGAAGCGAAAGTTTCCGAGGTGGGTGATGAAGACCGGTCACGCGAGGAAGATGCCCGGTTTGCGATGCTGGAAACACTGGCCGATCATGACGATGTGCTGATGGAGCAGTTGCTGGAAGATGTATCGCCGCCGATAGATGTGGTGCTGCAGGACCTGACGACGGAACTCCATGACGGCTGGATCACACCGGTGCTGTTCGGGTCTGCGGAAAACGGCACCGGCATTCTGCGTTTGCTGAAAACCCTTCGCCACGATGCGCCGGACTACAGTTCAACCCGTGAACGGCTGGGTATTTCAGACACCGGAGACACTGCCGCAGGGGTCATCAAGACCATCCATACATCGCACTCGGGCAAGCTGTCGGTGGTCCGTGTGCTCAGGGGCAAGCTGGGAGAAGGGGACAACCTGGCAACTGTCGAGCACAGCAATCTGAGAGTATCCGGCATGCATAGCCTGCTCGGTCGCGAGACCAGCAAGGTGTCATCAGCAGCAACGGGTGAAACCGTGGCACTCGGCAAGCTTGACCCGGTTACGACCGGGTCTGTCCTGTACGCGGAGAAAACCACCCCACCGGACATCGTACCCCTGGTAACCGCGCAGTCCCTGTACGCTGTTGGTATCAGACCGACCGACCGGCGTGACGAGGTAAAACTGTCTACGGCCCTGTCCCGGCTGGTGGATGAAGACCCGTCAATCCGGGTTGAGCACAATCAGGAAGCTTCTGAAACCGTATTGCACGGGTCCGGCGAGATGCACTTGCGGATCGCTGTCGAGAGGCTGGAGAACCGCTCCCAGATCACAATCCATACCCATGCTCCCGACATTGGCTACCAGGAGACGATTACCAAATCTGTTACCCAGCGTGGACGCCACAAGAAGCAGTCCGGCGGACATGGCCAGTACGGCGACGTGGTGCTGGAGATCAAGCCACGGAAACCCGGTTCCGGTTTCGAATTTACCAACACCATTGTCGGCGGCGCGGTGCCGAAACAGTTCATCAGTTCGGTGGAGTCGGGCGTGCGTGACTATCTGGGACGCGGTCCTTTGGGGTTTCCCGTCGTAGATGTCGCCGTCAACCTGTCCGACGGCTCGTATCACAATGTGGACTCGTCCGACATGGCGTTCCAGCTGGCCGGTAATCTTGCCATGCGTGAAGGCATGCCGCAGTGCGGCCCGGTGCTGCTGGAGCCGATCATGAAGGTGTCCGTTCATGCGCCGTCCGACGCAATAGCCAGCATCACGACAATGGTACCGCAACGGCGTGGACAACTGCTCGGGTTCGAGCCCCGCGAAGGCTGGCCCGGCTGGGACACGGTGCAGGCATTGATCCCGAAATCGACCTTGTCGGACATGATCATTGAACTGCGATCGTCCACTGCAGGTGTGGCAACCTACACCGCCGAGTTCGATCATCTGGAACGCCTTGACAGCAAACTGGCTGATCAGATCGTCGGTGCCCGCGTGGAAAGCCTGGCCAGCTGACCAGGGGTTTTTTGCACTGCCGGCAACCCTAGTACCAGGCGTCGGGCAGTTCTGCCTTGCGGCGGGCAACGAAGTCTTTCAACTCGTCGTCCACTGCCGCATCAAGTTCCGGCGGCTGGTATTCGTCAAGCAACTGCCTGGCCCTTTTCGAGGCGCGCAGGGCCATGTCCTGCGAGCCTTTTTCTTCCCAGTTCTCCACGTTTTCGCTGTCTGACATCACCGCTTCATAAAATGCGGTCTGGTAATTTTCCATGGTATGGGCGCAGCCGAGAAAATGGCCTGCGGGTTCAACTTCGCGGTAGGCGCTCTGTGCCAGCGCATTGTCATCGACAGGCAAGCCTTGAAGCAATACCTGATAGGCGCCGAGCCGGTCTGCATCCATGACCAGCTTTTCAAAGCCGGTGCACAGCCCGCCTTCCAGCCATCCGGCGGCGTGCAGCACGAAGTTGGCCCCGGCCAGAGCGGTTGAATGCATGGAGTCGGCGCTTTCATAGGCCGCTTGCGCGTCCGCGATCTTTGACGCGGTCAGCGATCCGCCGCAGCGCAATGGCAGGCCGAGCCGGCGGGCCAGCTGCCCGATAACGTAGTTCGACATGGTCGGTTCCGGCATGCCGAATGTGGGCGCACCGGTCCTGAGGCTCATGGAGGACAGGAAATTGCCAAGGATGAAAGGGGCTCCCGGCTTTATGAGCTGCGAAAACGCACACACCATCATGGCTTCCGCCAGAGCCTGCGCGATGGATGCTGCCGTTGAAACCGGCCCCATGGCGCCAGACAGGATGAACGGTACAACCACGATGCCCTGGCCGTTGCCGCAATAGGCGCGGATGGCTTCGGTCACCACCTTGTCCACCAGAAGGGGAGAGTTGGTGTTCACGTTGCCCATGATGACGCAATTGTTGTCGAAGGTTTCGCGGCCGTGAAGAATGCGCGCCATGGCAACAGAATCTTCGGCCCGCGAGCCTTCGGTTATGGCGCCGAGATGCGGCTTGTCCGACAGGGACATGTGCAGGTACTGCATGTCGAGATGGCGTTTGGAGACCGGCACGTCGCACGGCTCGCAGGTGACGAAACCTCCATGATGCAAACCCGGCAGCATATAGGTGAGTTTCACCAGTTTTTCGAAATCGGCAATACTGCCGTAGCGGCGGCCGTTTTCCAGGTCGCGCACAAAGGGTGCACCGTAAATGGGCGCGAATACCTGGTTGTCGCCGCCGATGGTGACAGTGCGTTCCGGATTGCGGGCCAGTTGGGTGAACTGCGATGGCGCCGTCTTGCAAAGTTCACGGATCATGGCTGCATCGGCCCGCACGCGGGTGTCAGTGACCCTCGCGCCGGCCGTGCGCCAGGTCTCCAGCGCGTCGGCGTCTTCGCGAAATTCCAGGCCGATTTGCTCAATCAGCCAGTCGGCCTGCCGTTCAAGCGCCACCAGACCGGCCTCATCGAGAAACTCGAAAAAGGGTATCCGGCGCTTGACGTACGCTGGCACAGGGATTTCAGGCCGGATTGCGCCTTCGGCACGGCCACCACGTCTGCCCCGGCGGGTGGCCTTGCTCATGACTTACTCCTTCACAGGTACGGTGTAGTTCAACCCAAGCCTGCCGCCATCAGGGTAGATGGTCTGGCCGGTGATATAGCTGGACAAGTCGGATGCCAGGAACACGGCAATCTTGCCTATTTCGTCAGGCTCGCCGGGGCGTCCCATCGGTGTGCGGGACATGATGGCACGCATCTTTTCGGGGTTGGCGGCAACGGTCTGGAACATTTCCGTGGCAATTGACCCAGGACCGATGGCATTGACGCGTACCCCTTCCTGGGCAAGCCGGATGCCAAACGCTTTGGTCCACTGGTTCACCCCGCCCTTCGACATGACATAAGGCGAGATTTCCGGGATGGTCAGCACGGCATTGGCGGAAGACATGTTGATGATATTGCCCTTCGAGCCGTTTTCATCCGGTGCCTGCGTCAGCATCTGTTTCGCCGCCAGCTGGCCCGACATGAACACGCCCTTGAGGTTGACCGCCATCACCTTGTCATAGTCTTCCTCGGACAGCTCCAGCGGATCGGAGACGGTCACGATGCCTGCATTCGCCATCATGATGTCGAGCCGGCCATGGGTTTCGACCGTGAAATCGATCAGGGCCTGAATGTCTGCCCGCTTTGTTACATCGCAATGCGAGTAGCGCACGTCATACCCCTGTTTACGCAAGTCCGCAGCGGCCTTCTCGCCTTGTTCGTCGGTGACATCAGAGGTCACGACCTTGCAGCCGTGTTCGGCAAAACTGGTTGCGATGGCCAGGCCCAGTCCACCTGAAGCGCCGGTTACGATTGCGATCTTGTCTTTGAGCAGCATGAACAGTCATTCCTTTTTTGTTGATTGATTGCACACTCCAAAACAGTTCAGTCGAGGTCAAGTTGTTTATGCCGGGGCAAGTAACTATTGATCCCTTTGGTATATGCAGGCACGCCATGCGCGACAGGGGCTTCCACCGGCGTGAAAATTAACGCAAATTGCCGCGCATCATGCCCGACCATCGCCCATCCAACCTGATCATTTTCTGCTCTGACGAACATGCACGGCGCGTGACCGGCTGTTACGGGGATCCGGTGGCGCGGACCCCGACGCTTGACACCATTGCCCGGCTCGGCACCCGGTTCTCCAATGCCTACACACCTTCGCCGATCTGCGTGCCGGCCAGGGCGTCCCTGGCAACCGGCCTGCAGGTGCATGAAACCCGCTGCTGGTCGTCGGCTGAGCCCTATCACGGTCAGCATGAAAGCTGGATGCACCGGTTGCGCGAAGCAGGCCACCCGGTGGTGTCCATCGGAAAATTGCACTTCAGGCGGGCCGGCGACGATCATGGTTTCGATGAAGAAATCGAACCGATGTATCTGGCCAATGACGGAGCAGGGTGGGTGCAGGGTCTGTTGCGCGATCCGGTGCCTGCCTATGACGATACAAAAGCGTTTAGTGAAGACATCGGGCCGGGTGAAACCGAGTACACCGAGTATGACCGCCGGGTAAGCCACGAAGCTGTCAAATGGCTGAAAAAATATGCGACGAAATTCAAGACCCGGCCATGGTGCCTGTTTGTATCGTTCGTCAGCCCGCATTATCCGCTCAAATGCCCGGAAGCGTATTACCGGTTGTATGAGCGCGCCGAAATACCAGGGCCGGCAGCACAACCGCCCGAGCATGATGTGCTGCAGCAGATGGCGCAGTTCTGGAACTATGACGATCATTTCGACGACGGCATGCGCGATGTGGCGCGCAAGGGATATTATGGCCTTGTCAGTTTTCTGGACGACAATATCCGCCGGGTCATGGAAGCGCTCGAAGATACCGGCGGCGCGCGCGACACGTCCGTGATGTATTTGTCGGATCATGGAGAAATGCTGGGCAGTCATGGCTTCTGGGCCAAGTCGGTGATGTACGAGGATGCCGTAGCCGTACCACTGATGATGATGGGTCCGGGGATCGGCGAGGGCATAAATTCAACACCGGTCTCATTGACCGATGTGGCCACCACGGTACAGCAAACCGTTGGTCTTGAGCCAAAGCCCGCGCGCGAGCCCTGGATGTCTCGGCCGCTTCAGGACATCATTTCCGACCCCGAACCTGATCGTTTCATCCTGTCGGAGTATCACGATGGCGGCAGCCCGTGCGGCATAACCATGCTGCGCTATCGCGAATGGAAATACGTCTATTACGCAAACGGCCACGCTGCACAGCTATTCAATCTGGATGATGATCCGCAGGAACTGAATGATCTTGGCAGGTCGCGTGAACATGAACGCCAGCGTGACATGCTTCGCAACCTCATGGGACATGCTGTCGATCCGGAAAGTGTCAGCCGGGATGCGTTTGCGGATCAGAAAATGCTGATTGAAAAACTGGGTGGTGTGGACGCACTGCTGGCAATGAAGAGTTTCGGCCACACACCGGTCGGCTGAAGTTAACTGGAGACTGATACATGACGGCACCATTGGCGGGCCTCAAGGTTATTGAAATGGCGCGGATCCTGGCAGGTCCGTGGATCGGGCAGACACTGTCTGACCTGGGTGCCGAGGTCATAAAGCTGGAAAGCCCGGGCGGCGATGACACCCGCAACTGGGGTCCGCCGTTCGTCAAGCGGGCCGATGGGTCGGATGGCGATGCGGCCTATTTCCACTCCACCAACCGGGGCAAGAAATCGGTCGTTGTGGATTTCAAGACGGAAGAGGGGCGCGAAACCATTCGTGCCCTGGTCGAGGACGCCGATGTGTTCGTCGAGAACTTCAAGGTTGGCGGCCTGGCCAAATATGGCCTTGACTATGCGTCCTTGCGCGAACTCAACCCGAAGCTGATTTACCTGTCGCTGACGGGGTTCGGCCAGACCGGGCCGTATGCCCACAAGGCGGGGTATGATTTCATGATCCAGGGGCTTGCCGGGATCATGGACCTGACCGGCGAACCTGACGGCCAGCCGCAGAAAATGGGTGTTGCGTTTGCCGACATTTTCACCGGGCTTTACGGTGTTATCGCAATCCAGTCGGCCTTGATGGTGCGCAGCCAGACAGGCAAAGGCCAGCATATCGACATGGCCCTGCTGGACGCCATGAGTGCGGTACTGGCCAATCAGGCCATGAACTACCTGGTGTCGGACACATCGCCGAAGCGCATGGGCAATGCGCATCCCAACATCGTGCCCTACCAGGTTTTCCCGTCGAGTGACGGTCACCTGATCATTGCCACCGGATCACAGCCGCAATGGGCGAAAATGTGCCAGGTGCTGGGTCTTGACGAGCTGATTGACGATGCCCGTTTCCGGACCAACCAGGACCGGGTGAAGAACCGCGATGAACTGGCGGTACTGATCTCCGCAAAAACCTCGCAGCGCAAGCGTGATGACATGTTGGCGGAATTTGATGCGAAGTTCATCCCGGCCGGACCGATCAACTCGGTCGAGGACACATTTACCGACCCGCAAATCGTACACCGCGGACTGTGCGTCGACGTAGCTGACGGCGACGGTGTCATGGTGCCCAGTGTGCGCACACCGATTGTGTTTTCCGACAGCACATTGAAACTCGACCGGGCAAGCCCGAGGCTCGGCGAACACACGGACGAAGTGGTGAACGGTTTGAAAGAACGCAAGAATTGATTGCCGGATTGACCAAACAGGACCTTGAACAGGTCATTGCCGCACTGGCAATCGGGCTCGGCGGCGGTGCCGTGTTCTGGTGGCTTGGATTGCCGGCGCCGTGGCTGGCGGGATCCGTGGTGACGGTGGCGGCAGCGTCCCTGTCGGGCGTTATCAGGCAGCCCATGCCCCGGCATCTGTCCAAGATCATATTCATTCTGCTTGGCCTGCAGATCGGCGGTGCGGTGACACCTGAAACACTGAACACGCTGTCGCGGTGGCCCCTGAGCTTCATGGCGCTGGCGGCAACCATGGTGGTGCTGGTGTGGAGCGGCGTGGTGTTTTTTCGAAAGGTGTATGGCTGGGACCGGGCAACTTCGTACTTCGCCGTCATGCCCGGTGCCCTGTCGGTGGCGCTGGCGCTGGCGGCTGATACTCGCGCGGACCTCAAGAAAGTCAGTGTGTCCCAGGTGATCAGGCTGTTTGTGCTGGTGGCAATCCTGCCGTCGCTGATTTCATCTCTGGGGGATTTGTCCGATGCGCCGCCACAGGTGTTGCCGCAACCGGGCTCCCTGCGTGATCTTGTCATGGTGCTGGGCGCAGGGCTGGTGGCCGGTTTCATCTTCGACAAGCTCAAGGTGCCCGCCGGCCTGGTTTTGGGACCTGCATTGGCTAGTGCTGCCATGCATGTGGGTGAAGTGGTGCATGGCACATTGCCGTTGTGGCTGCTGGTGCCGGTGTTCGTGTTTCTCGGCACCATGATCGGGATGCGGTTTGCCGGGGTGAAACCTGCCGATATTGCCAGTATCGGGGGTGCAGGCCTGGCCGGACTGGGCGTGGCGCTGGCGGTCAGCATCGCAGGCGCTGCGGCCGCCAGCATGATTGCGGATGTGCCGTTTGCCTGGACCGTGCTGGCGTTTGCACCCGGCGGCATGGAGGCCATGACCATCATGGCATTCGCCCTCGGGCTTGACCCTGCCTTTGTCGGAGCGCACCAGATCGGCCGGTTTGTGCTGATTGCACTGGCGATGCCGCTGGTGTGGCGGTTCATTCAGCAAAAACCCGGTGCGCCAGAGTGAAGTTTTGCCGCAGGTCTTTCACAGGGATGTTAGGTGTTGTTGAACCCGGAACAACCCTACAATGGCGCCATGGACCAGATTGACAGCCTTTTGGAATACAAGACCCTGTGGATTGCCGGTGTTGCAATCGCATTTCTGGCGCTTGAACGGGTTTTTCCCAATGCCCGCCCGCTTGCCGGTGCACATCTGAAAACGCTGGCACAAAATGCCTGGCGGCTGGCCAAGAATTTTGGGCTGCTGTTGCTCAATGCCGGCCTGTCGCCGGTCCTGGTCATTCCGATTTCGGCCCTGGCTGCCACTCATGCGCTGGGCTGGCGCCCCGACTGGTGGTCGGGCGGTGTCGGCCTGATGGCTGATATCATCATTCTGGATTGCTGGATTTACTGGTGGCATCGCGCCAATCACGAAATTCCGTTTCTGTGGCGTTTTCACGAAGTTCATCACCTGGACGAGTTTCTCGACGCAAGTTCGGCCGTTCGGTTTCATTTTGGCGAAGTGGTCATGTCGGCGCTGGTGCGTGCAGCCGTGATCTGGCTGCTGGATATTCCCCTCCTGTCGGTGGTGGTGTTCGAGACCTGCGTGCTGACCATGGCGCTGTTCCACCATTCCAATGTGGCATTGCCGCGCTGGCTGGAAAAGCCGCTGTCGAAAGTACTGGTGACACCATCGATCCACTGGGTGCATCATCATGCTATCCGGTCCGACACCGACAGCAACTACGCCAACATCCTGTCGATATGGGACATCGTCTTCGCCAGCCGGTCGGCTACGAACCGCTGGAAGGACATGCCGATAGGGGTTGAACGCCGTCATGACGAGAGTTTTTTCGGCTTGCTGACACGGCCATTCAGAAACCGCTGATCTGGTGCTGAAGCTAATCCGGTCGATACTCCATACCGGCACATGCAGGGCACACCCGTCGCGACTCCAACATTGGCATGACGTATGCAACAGTTCGATGAGAGATCATTGCGAACCGTCGTGAATGTGCCTTTTTGGCACAAGTAACGCCCATGCGCGCAAGCAGTGGATGAATGTGACCGCCAGTTTCCCGATTACGGATTGAAAGGGTCAAAGAGGTGAGCGAACAGCAACCGGAAATTAGCGGGGACGGCGGTGTCAGCGCCAACCGGCAGATTGACGGGCTGGAACGCGATGTGCGCCGGGCCCGCCTGGCACAGGCTGCGCACTTTGATGCTCTTGTTGACATAAAGGACGCACAGACCCTGCGTCTTGCCGCTCTGCATGAAAGCCTGAAAAAGCAGATTTCCCAGGAACCCCGCCTGGCTGGACTGCTGCCCTTGCAGATGGTGGACGGATTTCCGCCGCGGCTCTGGATTGACAATATATCGTTTGTGGTCATGGAGCCCGATCCCCGGACATTCCGCCTGATACGCCAGGAACAGGCCAGGCATGAAACCATGCTTGAGACCCGCGACATGAAGGAAATGATCGCCAAGGTCCGTGAGCATGCCTCGCATTCGCTGATAGAAGCGCAAAGAGGAGAACGGAGTTTCGAAGTAGGCAACGGGCGCATCACCTCGCAATTGATGATGGCGTGGCTTACCGGTTTCACCTTCGGTGTCCTGGCATTGCTGATTGTAGGGGTCATGACGGGACGAATCGTTTTTTAGCCATGATGACCCGTGCATTCAGTGCCTTCCACCATGACAATCCTGCGGATTTGTCGCGATGATGACAGATTTGTATCCGGTTGTTACACGAATTTCAGGCTGGATCGGCCGGTTTTTGGGGTGTTTTGGGCCGTCTGGGCCCGGTCTCGGAGAAACTGCCGTTCCGACACGTTACATTCTGAAATATCAAGTGATTTCAGTGTCACGCGCCGCATCTGGTAAAACTTTAGTCAATTGGTGGTGAAGGCGATTTGCATCGAGTGACAACGGCAGGGTGTTGTTACCGGTTCGCCGGAAAAAAGGGGTTCGATTGGTGCGTGTAGACACGACAACCGAAATTGGCACGGGAGCCGGGGCGGAAGTCCGCCCCTTCACACCGGCAGGAACACCGACAATCAATGCAGACCTGGTGCAGCGCCTTGGCGGATTTACCACCTTGTGCGAGGGGCTTGATTACGCAGCCCAGGGCCAGACGGGGATGAATTTTTACGGCCCCCGCGGCCAGCTTGAAGAGATCGTATCCTATCATCAGTTGAGAAAGCGGGCGATTGCCGCAGCGCATCAGCTTGTCAACGCCGGCATCAAGCCGGGCGAGCGCGTTGGCGTGGTGGCCGAGACGGGTGCTGAATTCATGGTGGTGTTCTTCGGATGCCAGTATGCCGGCATGGTGCCGTGCCCGTTGCCTTATTCCATGTATATCGGCGGACGCGAGAGTTATGTGACACGTATTGCCGGCATGCTCGAAAGTGCGCACGCAACCGCAGTGGTTACAACAGCTGATCTTGATGAGCTGGTTCGCGATGCCGCAGGCCGTGCCGGTATCAGGCGCGTGTTGAGCCATGAGCAGCTGGCGAGCCTTTCTACCGAAGGTCCTGCACTCCAGCCGTTCGGCCCGGAAGATATTTCCTACATTCAGTATTCATCCGGCTCCACATCCAACCCGAAGGGTGTGTTGATTTCCCAGAAAGCCGCGTGTGCGAACACCATGGCCATTCTGCGTCACGGACTGAAGATTCGCCCGACCGACAGGGCCTTTTCCTGGCTGCCGCTGTATCATGACATGGGGCTGGTCGGATTCTGCCTGTCGCCAATGATGGGGCAGGTGTCGGTTGACTATCTTGCCACCCCGGCGTTCGCGCGCCGTCCGGCGCTGTGGCTCAAGCTGATGTCGCAAAACCAGTGCACGGTCGCTTATGGCCCGTCATTCGGTTATGACCTCGCGGCGCGCCGTGCAAACGGCAGTCTGCCCGATCTCAAGCTGGATCAATGGCGTGTAGCCGGTATCGGCGGCGACATGGTGCGTGCCGACGTGCTGAAACTGTTTTCGGAAACACTCGGTGTCACCGGCTTCAAATCAAAGGCGTTCCTGCCCAGCTACGGGATGGCCGAGTCCACGCTCGGCGTATGCTTTGTCGATGCGGATGAAGAGATCCGGGTTGACGTGATCGATCGCACGGCAATGAAAGAGTACGGTGTTGCCGAAGTCTCGACCGAAACCGATCCCGATCGGGTCCGCAGTTTCGTCGTGTGCGGACGTCCGCTTCCCGCTCACAAAATGAGGGTCGTGAATGTCACCGGCAAGGAACTGGGTGACCGCGAGATCGGATGCATCGAGATTGCCGGCCCGAGCCTGATGAGCGGCTATTTCCGTAATGATGCCGCCACGTCGGCGATCATGCGCGACGATGGTTTTATGGACACTGGTGACATGGGGTACTGGCTGGGTGGCGAGATTGTCATTACGGGCCGGGCCAAGGACATGATCTTGCACAACGGACGCAATATCTGGCCGCAGGACATTGAATGGTCCGTCGAGAAACTGTCCGCAGTGCGTGACGGGGACGTGGCCGCGTTTGCTGTCGAAGGCTCGATGGGTGAAGATTGCGTGCGTGTTCTGGTGCAGTGCCGCGTGCGCAAGGATGATGAAATCGACGCACTTCGCAAAGCCGTTAAAGCCCAGATTTCCCGGACAATCGGTATCGAGGCACAAGTGGTTATGGTGCCGCCCAAATCACTGCCGTTCACGTCATCAGGCAAGTTGTCACGTTCCGGCGCGAAAACCATGTTCAGCAATGGTGACATCGTTGAAATCGTGACAGATCTGGACACCGTCGAAAACGCCATGTCTGTGGCTGCCGAATAGGTTCGCGCCCGTTCGCACCAGTCCGGCATTTCTGCTGAACAATCTGCTGTTAAGTGATTGAGCCATGCCTTCACGACAAGCGCACCCTGCGCCGCTTCGGATTGCGATCACCGGAGTTACCGGATTTGTGGGTTCACACCTGGTGCGCCAGCTGGCTGCACGCGGCCATGACATCACAGCGCTGGTTCGCGATCGATCGCGGTTGAGCAAGAAATTTCCGGCTTCCGCAGTTGTTGTTGAAGGGGCGCTGGACGACACGCAGGCCTTGGACGAGTTGGTTGGCAGGGCAGAGGTCGTTGTGCATGTGGCCGGTGCCATAAAGGCGATCGACGCAGCCCGGTTCATGGCGGTCAATGCAGACGGCACCCGTGCGGTTGTTGAAGCTGCAGGCCGTGCCGACGTGACCAGGTTTGTGCACGTGTCGTCGCTGGCCGCCAGAGAGCCTGCGTTATCCGGCTATTGTGCGTCAAAGGCGGCGGCGGAATCGATTGTTGCAGGCGCGGCAGGCGACATGGAATGGATCTGCGTGCGCCCGCCGGCGGTTTACGGACCGGGGGATCGCGCAACGCTGCCTTTGGTGCAGCAGCTGTCCAGGCGGCATGCGATCCTGACCGGTACGCACGATCAGCGGATTTCTCTGCTGCATGTCGAAGACCTGGCAAGTGGGCTGGTTGCGGCGGCGGAAGGACTTGTTGAAGGCGGTACGGTCTATGAGGCGGATGATGCAACTGTGAACGGATACAGCTGGCAGGATGTGGCCACCGCCGCCGGGCGCAGCCTGGGGTTCACGCCCCGGGTTCACCTGTTACCCCGCCCGATTGTGCAGATGGCCGGTACTGCCGGTGCGATGATGGCCGGGATAACCGGCAAGGCACAGATTTTGACGGCTGGAAAAGCCCGCGAACTTTATCATGCTGACTGGGTGATAAAGGGGGTTCGCCTGGACGCGACGGGGCACTGGCAAGCCCGAAGGAAGTTTGACGAGGGGTTTGCTGACACCCTTCGCTGGTATCGGGCGCATGGATGGTTGCCTGCGGGATAAGACGCGCCTACAAAGCGGCACATTGTTGATGGAGATAACAGAGTATGACGGACGACGAGCAGGAAATTTTCGACAAGCTGAGCGAGCTTTTGCAACCGTTCAATGAAAAGCAGGTCGAACTGAAACCTCAGACTGAAATTGCTGTGGACTTGGCAATAGACTCTGTTTCGGTGATGGATTTCGTCATGGAAGTGGAGGATCATTTTGATATGGATATTCCGCTGAATGTGCTGTCGGAAACCCACACCATGAAAGACCTGATCTCGGTTGTTCAGGCACGAAAGAAAACATAAGACCAAAGGTACTGTAATGGTTGATCTGCTCGACAAGAACAAAGGGCTCCTGGACCGGATGCAGAAGGTGGCGGAAGCTGGCTCGCGCGTAGGCCCGGTGAACGAGAAGCTGCTGTCACCGACCCGTGCGATGATTGACGGGCGTGACACTATTCTTGCCGGCACCAACAATTACATGGGCGTGACGTTCGAAGCTTCCTGCGTCGAGGCGGGCCAGCGTGCCCTGGCCGAACATGGAACAGGTACTACCGGTTCGCGGATCGCCAATGGCAGCTATGCCATTCATGAGGAACTGGAACAGGAACTGGCCGGTTTTCTGGGCATGAAGCACTGCATAGTGTTCTCTACCGGCTATCAGGCCAACCTGGGCATGATGGCGGGGCTTGCCGGACCCAAGGACACGATCTTCCTGGATGCTGACAGTCATTCCTCGATCTATGACGGATGCACGCTTTCAGGTGCACAGCTTGTGCGGTTCCGGCACAACGATGCTGCGGACCTCGACAAGCGCCTGACCCGCATGGGGGATACCGGCGGCGGGCACCTGGTGGTTCTGGAAGGGATCTATTCCATGTTGGGCGACCGCGCCCCGCTGGCTGAATTCGTCGAAGTCAAGAAGAAGCACGGCTTCCAGCTATTGGTCGATGAAGCCCATTCATTCGGCGTTCTCGGACCCAATGGCTGTGGCCTGGCGGATGAAGCCGGACTGATGCATGAGGCTGACTTTGTCGTCGGTACGTTTTCCAAATCGATTGGTGCAATTGGCGGGTTCGGCGCCTCGAACCATCCGATGTTTGAAACTGTTCGCTATTCTTCCAAGCCGTACATGTTCACCGCTTCGCCGTCACCGGCATCGGTTGCCACTGCTACTGCGGCAGTTAGGGTTTTGGCGCGCGAGCCGGAAAGGCGCGACCGGTTGCAGTCGAACTCGGCGCGCTTGTTCCACGGATTGCGTGGACTGGGGCTTGAACTGGGCTGTGATGAAGTGAGCCCGGTTATAGCGGTCAAGTGTGCCGATGAACCGTCGACCCTGGTGATGTGGAACGAACTGCTGGCCGCCGGTGTTTACGTGAATATCGCGCTGCCACCCGGCACGCCCGGCAAGTTGTGCCTGTTGCGGTGTTCGGTTTCAGCCGCGCACACCGAGGCTGAAATTGACCGGATCATCGAACTGTTCGCTACGGTCGTGGCCGACAAGCAGCTTGCGAGCGCATCAGCCTAGAGAGTTTTTGGCCTGGCCCAATGCCGCGTGCCGCAAGCACGGGCGTCAGCTGACCGTTTCCGCCTTGAATGTCATGGCGCCGGCAATGGCCGCATAAACGAGAAATGGTGCCCAGGCGCCAAACCAGGGCGGCACGAAACCCACTTCTCCCATGGTCAGTGCTATGCCTTCGAATATCGAGAAGGTGAAGCCCAGAGCCAGCCCGACCATGAACAGGCGACCAGCGGCACCGCCGCGCCTGAACTGAACCGCCAGCGGAATACACAGGGCAATCATCAGCCATGGCGTGAACAGCAACGACATGCGCCGATGCCACCAGGTTTCGAACACGTGCACAGGCTTGATGCCAAAACCGGCGTTGCGGATGAAATATCCCAGGTCAACTGTCGACATCTCCGCAGGTTCACCGGAGCGTTTGCCTTCGCGGGCGGGACGCATATTTCCCGAGTACACCAGCCGTTTGATGCGGTTGGGTTTTACGTTTTCTGCGTGGTAGATAATCACATCTTCCAGTTGCCAGCGCCGGTTCACCAAAGTGGCCTTGTGGGCATTGATCTGTTCCAGCAGTTTGCCGTCGGGGCCGCGGCGGAAAATGATGATGTCGGTCAACTCGGTTGCATCGCTGTTTGCGCCCGAGGCGCGCAAGATGTCATTGTCGGCGCGCATCCAGATTGCCTTGCCGCTGCCGGCACCGGCTTTCTTGCTGCCATATTCGCCGATGCCCCAATCTATCAGCTTGGGCGTGACCCTCGGTACGCCCTGATCGGCAATCAGGAATGTCATGCCGCCGATAATCACAGCGAGCGGAAACAGCATGAACACAATTTTCACCGGCGATAGGCCGGTTGCCCAGATGGCGGTAAGTTCACTGCGATAGGACAGTTCGACAAGTGCCAGCAGAATGCCGAGCAATACGGCAATCGCCATGAAGGTCGAAGCTGTAACCGGTAACAGCAGCAAGGCGTACTCGGCTATGGCCGCCGCGCCGCCCGGGCCACGTTTCAGGATTTCTTCCGAATAGGTCACAAGCGTCAGTGAAACGACGAAGACCGAAATGCCGGTGAGGATCATCACGAACCGCAGCAGGATCATTTTTGACAGCAGCCAGCCGATTGTCTTCATGGTGAACCCGGGGCAGGCAACGGCCTGATCTTGCGCCAGACGGTCTTGATATGATCAGCTATGTCCTCCATCACCGGTTCCAGCCAGGGCCGGGGCAAGGTGTAACAAGTGACGTAGAACCGCCAGAATGCAAATCCGGCAAACAGCGAAAACGGTGTCCATATAGTCAACCAGACAGAAGTGCCGGACACCCGTGTTATCAGATGTCCCTGCTGCAGCACTTCATGAAATGCCACCAGCAGGATAAGTGCTATGGCGAACCTGTAGGCCCGGTTGCCGCGGCGCGAACCAATCGCGTAGGGCAGCGCCAAAAACGGCAGGATCAGTACCAGTGCCACCAGCGCCAGCCGGATATGGAATTGCGCCTCCATCTTTGTCTTTCGATTGTCACTCGGGTCTGCACTCTGCAATTGCATGTACAATTCCGTCAGTGTCAGTTCCCGTTCATTACGCCCGCGCGGACGGAACACCTCTTTCGACAGTTCGCCCAGTGCCACATCAGCCGACTGGAAGTCACCGACCACCGGTGGCTCCAGTGTGGACGTCGAAGCCGTTGCGTTCTTCGACTTCATTTCCATGCGGTGACCGTCATCAAGCCGCAGGACAGGTCGGGAATTGGCCGGATCATCCACCAGCTTGCCGTTCAGGGCGGTAATGGTTTCGCTGCCCTTCCGGCCATTGTCGTCATACATGAAGATGCGCTGGAATGAATTGTCCCGGCGTTCCAGCTTGTCGAGAATGAAGGTGCGCTTGCCGGTTTGCATGAAGACGCCTTCTTCCGCGAGATAGAACACGTCGACATTGGCAAGGGTGTAGACAGTGGCCCGGTAGGCATACAGCGAATAGGGTTGTATCCAGCCAAACATCAAGGCGGCATTGACGGCGAGAACGACCGAAATCATGCAGACCGGACGGGTCAGTCTTCCAAGCCCGACACCGGCTGCCAGAAAGGCATCCAGTTCGGAATCCTTGGACATTTTGTTGAAGCCGAACAACAAGCCGAGATACAGGGCCACAGGTGCGGCAAGCCCGATATAGTGCGGCATCCAGTACGCCAGCAGTTCGAGGACCACGCCAAACGAGTTGCGATTGCCAAGCGTGATATCCAGTACCTGCACGATGCGTTCAGCACACAGCACGGACAATCCGGCTCCCAGTGCAGTCAGCAACGGAATTGATACCTGGCGAATGACATATCGCTCGATAATCGGAATTCTGAAAATATTGCTTTCGGCCGCGCGCCGTCCTCTGTTGCTGCCGGAATGGCCAGATCAGGTTTATGGGGCCACTTGATCCCCTGGTGCTCTACAGCAAACCGCTCCGACTGTTCAAACAATGCATTACCTGAATTGTCAATCCAGACTATAACTTGTTTGCGGCACGAAGCTGCACTTTTCCGTGTCCCAGCATCTGGTGTTGACGGTGCACTGCCACCTGCCGGATGTGCGGCGGATATGGTATTCGTTCCAGGCGGCCGGTTCGGTACTGCGTGCGCCACTTGATGTGGCTGCAGGCATGCCGAGAATATGGACCGGCCCGTGCCGGGAGGCCAGCGTATTGCGCATTGTGATGTGATTGTGACCGTGCACAACCAAATCGCAGCCCTGGTCCTCCAGTACCTGTTTCAGGTTTTTGGCGTCGGTCAGGGCCTTGCGCCGTTTGGCCAGGCCGGGCAATGGCGGATGATGGATCATCAATATCCGGTAGAAGCCCTTCGAGCGCAGGTTCTGCAGGGTGTTTGCAAGCGCATCGAGCTGCGCGTCTCCCAGAATACCTGTGGCGCGGCCGGGCCTCGTCGGTACGGCCGTTGATACGCCGATAAGCGCGATATTGCGGCGCTGGCGCACATACGGGAACGGCATGGCAATACCGGCTGTCGCGACAGCTCCCTGCACCATCAGGTCGCCGGTCATGTAGTCGCCCAGTCGGCCCATTCCCTTGTCCCACTGCACCGGCACATAGGCATCATGATTGCCGGGCACAAACGAAATCCAGTCGGGCCTGCCGAGGTTCCGAAGCCAGCTCTCGCCATTGATGAATTCGCGGGGCAGGGCAATGTTCACCAGGTCCCCGGTCACCATTACATGGCCGGGCTGGGCGGCCTTGATGTCACGCACAATCTCGCTGGCAATAGAGGGGTCATGGATGGCCTTGCGCCGGAACATCCAGGAATTATAGCCCACGATGCGTTTTGAGGTCATCTCTGACGCCTTGACCGGTGGCAAGGGCGCCAGGTGAACATCCGATATGTGCGCAATGCGAAAAGTCACAGAAATGTCCGTCAGGCAATGTTGCGTTCAAAAATCCGATAGGTCTTGTAGGCTGTTCCGCCAACGGCTTCTATCATGCGGCGCATTGGCAGATTGTCTTCCAGTATCCAGGACAATTCCGCACGCTGCGTGCCCCTGCCGACATGGTAGGTGCGGATAGCATCAATAACCGACATCGCAAGGGCCGATCCGACCGGTGTGCCATGAAACTTCTTGCGTACGCCCATCAGCGGCAAACGAACCGCCTCCGGCGTGGAAAACTTCAGGCGCGACAACAGTTTCAGCCAGCCAAACGGCAGCAGTTTTCCGTTCAGGTCGCGGGCCGCGCGATTGATGTCGGGGAGTGTCACGGCCATGGCGCTGGGTTCGCCCTGATAGATTGCAAACGCGATGAACTGCTCTTCGACCAGCATTTTCAGATCCTGGCCAAGCTTTCGGATTTCCGCATCACTGAACGGTGTAAATCCCCAGTTGTCAGACCAGGCATCATTGAAAATATCAATCAGAATGGCGAGGTCCCGGTCCAGGTTCTTCTTGCTCAGCGGCCGGACTTCAAGATCGCCGGTGGCCTTTACCTTGGCCAGCATTCCCGCCAGTCCGCGGGGCAATGCTTTCGAGTTGTCGAAATCATAGGCCAGCACATCCTTCACCGGCGTGTACCCGGCGGCTGTAACATGACCCTCATAGTAAGGCGCCGCATGGCCCATCATAACCGCCGGCGGATGTTCAAAGCCGTCCACCAGCAAACCAGTTTCTTCATTGATGGAAAAGCCGAACGGACCAACGGCGCGGGTCATTCCTTCTGTCTTGAGCCAGTCTTCCGCGGCATTGAGCAAAGCTGCAAAGACAGCGCGGTCATCGATGGCATCGAGGAAACCGAACATGCCGGTTGCGTCGCGGTAGCGGGCGAGCCTGAGTTCATCAACCTGTGCCGAAATCCGGCCAACGGGCCGACCATCGCGGATGGCCAGAAACAATTGCGCCCGGCCATGTTCGAAAAACGGATTGTGCCTGGGAGAAAGGTGCTGTGAGCGTTCGAAATTCAGAGGCGCGATCCAGGCCGGGTCGTCAGCGAAAACGGCATGAGGTACCTGGACAAAAGCCCTGTAGTCACGCGGGTCATCGACCAATCGGATTTCAACGTCACTCATGCGCGGGCGTTTCTGCCGTTTTCCGGTTACGCCTGGCCGGAGTCTTGATTTCCACAGCGGCGCCGTTTTCCACCTTGTACAGGCGATCTGCGATTCTGGACCAGGCCGGCCGATGGGTAATAGCAATGATCGTGAACTCGCCGGCAAGCTCGAGGGCATTGCGGCAAATGCTGGCTTCGGTTTCAGGATCGAGCGCGCTGGTAACCTCGTCAAGTATCAGCAGTTTGGGCCGGCTCACCAGAGCCCGGGCCAGCGCAATACGCTGTCGTTGCCCACCTGACAGGCGGCCACCCATTTCGCCGGCATTCGAGTCCAGCCGATCAGGCAGGGAGTTGATGAAGTCTTCAGCATCTGCAAGCCGCAGCGCATCGGCTATGTCGTCATCAGAGAGCGCAGTGTTGCCAAGCGCAATGTTGTCGCGCAGGCTGGAGTGCAGCAGTGACAGTTCCTGCGGTACATAGCCGATGTTTGAACGCCATGCTTTCAGCGATAACTCGGTCAGCGGACGGCCGTCGACCTTGATGCTTCCGGAGGCAGGTTCATGCAGACCAAGCAGCAGATCGACAATTGTCGTCTTGCCGGCGCCGGACGGTCCCTGCAGCACGGTAATCTTGCCGGAAGGAATGAACAGCGAGACGTTCTCGACGGTTGGCCGGTCCTCGTGTGCAAACGTCACATGGTCGAAGGTGCATCCTTCATCCAGGGTTATGTCCTGCGCACCGCCGGTACGTTCAGCTTCGCTGGTCAGTCTTTCCGACATCTGGTGAACGGCGTAGTAGGAAGCCTCCAGTTCGGCACCGCGCTGCAGGAACCGTTGAAGGCGCCGCACAATGGAAAAGGATTGATAACCGATGATGCCGAGCACCGTGACGCTGGCAAGTGTTATTCCCCAAACGCCAACGGCCAGAAAGAAACTGACCCCGATCATTATTGCAATCAGAATGTCGCTGCCGCGTTCCAGTCCCTGGGAAGACAAGACCTGGACCTTCATCGATTTGTTGAGGGTCTGCAGGTTTGAACCGAACATGGCAATGAACGGCACCGTTCGAGCCATTGACTTGATTGGCTTGATGTTGTTCAGGGCGTCAGCGACAATGGTGACAAGCTGGCTGGTCGAAGCCGTCTGGCGCTTGCCGGCACGACGGCTGATCGCAATCAGCTTACCCAGCCCCAGCACAATGATTGCGCCGGCAATGACACCGGCAATTGCAAACTTGACCGACGCCATCATTGCAAAGATGAGGTAGCCAGTGCCCTGGACAATTGCAGCGACAAACTTTGCGGATTCCATATAGGCCTGGCCAGCACGCGTGGCATCAACCGAAATGGTATTGGCAATCCGCCCGGCGCGATGATCGACAAAGTAGCGCCATTTCGTGTCGAACATGGCGTTCAGCAGGTCTTCGCGCAATTTGGTCGAGACGTTTGCGATCGAAAAACCGGCATATGTAAGTGCGGCACCCAGCAAGATGGTGCGCAGGACCAGCATCGCTACTACGGCAATTGTATACCCGAGAACGGTGTTAGGCAGCCCGGTTACCGCCAGCGTTGCATCAATAACCGTCTGGAACGCCGGTGGCAGATCGCCTTGTTCGCCCGACACGGTCAGAAGTGCGGGCAACAATGCGCTCATTGATGCTATTTCAGCTACCGATGACAGAATCAGGCAGGTCAGGACCAGCCATGGATTGGTGCCTTTTGCAGATGCAAAAATCCGGAAAAGTCTCAGCATCAGGCAACCGTCATCATAGTGTTGATATTTGTTACAGGATCACGCATTCCACAACGATTAGAGGCGTCTCGTCGCTTGGGCAAGGGCGGAGTTGAATGAAGCCAACAGTTCGCGATGATTTTCAGCCATGAAGACCGAACAGCAAGCCCGGACATCATACAAGCAGCCATGCGCGGGCTGCGAGCAGCGTCTCAGTCGCGCGTACTCATTTTTTCCAGGGTCTCCGCAGCATCCCTGGTGGCCTGTTCGAACCTGTCTTCAAAGGTTTCCATGTTTTTCTGCGGGTTTTTGAAGAACGAACTCTTTTTCAGACCGGCAATGAAGAATTTGTGCAGCAAGCGGGCCGGTGTCTTCATTGGCCTGTCCACGTGCCACAACAACACAACCCGTTCTTCATCGGTGTTGTTGCTGACTTCATGCTTGTAGGTATCGTCAAAAACGAAAATCTTGCCTTCCTGCCAGGTGCAGTATTCGTCTGCCACACGTAACCGGCAGTTCTGCTGGTCCTGCGGCACAATCAATCCCAGGTGACAGGTAACGATACCCTTGGTTACTCCCTTGTGGGGCGGAATATGGGCTCCAGGTGCCAGGATCGAAAACCACGCGGTCTGCAGGTTTGGAATGGTTTCCAGCATGGCTGCGGTTTTGGGCGCCTTGGCACAGTTGCGCTCCAGCTTTGTTCCAAACCCGAACAGGAAGAACGTGCGCCACTGGTCTCCCTTGGAAATCTTCTTCTGATCGGTGGAGACTTCGTGGAATTTCGGTACCTGTTCGCGAAACTTCAGGATTTCCCTGATTTCGACGAGCACGTCCTGCCAGTTGTCCTCCAGCACCTTGAACTCGGGAAAATGCGCCGTGTCCAGAACGGGTGTATCGCCGATGAGAGACTGTCTTGATTGGAAACTCGCGATCAGGTTTCTGAACCGGCGACCATAGGTCACAAAAGCCTGATTCAAGGCTGATCTCTCTGGCTTAGCTGTTGTGGCCATGGCGGCTTCCTGATTGAGTTCGGTTACGGGAACGGGATCAGCAGTGGTTCAGGCACATCAGATCGGGATGATTTCTGACCGGCGCACCCAATTTTACCTACCTGATCATCTTGTTAAAATCGCAGCGGAATGCGACCCGTGGAGCCGCGTGCAATTTGTTCATTGGTTTTATAGCATGTCTCTCAGAATAAAGGCGATTTTGCGAGCAAAGTTATGCGAAAGCCAGTAGTTAGAGCGCAGTTTTGTGAACTTTCTCAACCACAACGAATTTCTAAACAGAAACAGATGGGGTTTCGATGTTGAAGTCGGTCATGTTTCCAATTGCCAACCGGCTGCTGTTGCAGCCGCTGGGACGGTTGACACGCGGGATGACGTTGGGGACGCGCGGCGTGATCCGTGATGCAGACGGGCGAATGCTGGTTGTGCGCCAGCGATACACCCATGGCTGGATTTTTCCGGGCGGCGGAGTGGACAGGGGAGAGGCACCGGTTAGCGCGCTGAAGCGTGAAGTGGTCGAGGAGACCGGGGTGCGGCTGAAAGGGGATGTGGCGATGCATGGACTGTTCTCGAACCACGCCAACTTTCCCGGCGACTATGTGGCGGTATACATCGCCACGAGCTTTGAAGACGGTGATTGGAAGCCGTCACTTGAGATAACCGAACGTGCGTTTCTGGATCCTTCGGAGATCGCCGGGGACTGTTCGGATCCTATGCGGCGGCGCCTGCAAGAGCTGGACGGAACGCGTGCGATATCTGAAATCTGGTAATGCCGACAGGTCGGCAATCGGCTCATCCGGCATGCGGCGGCTACACGCAATATTTGACGCTCCAACCGACAACATGATATGGCCAGCACTGCTGTTGCTCCGGCGGACGAAAATCCCGTGCAGGCGATGGCGAACGGTAAAGTAGTCAGGACGACCAGAATGCCAGTGAAAGTGCGTCAGCGACGATTTGTGACCAGGCGATGCGGAGTTCCTTCCCGCACTGCCGGACTGTCCTCGCGCGCGATCTGCTTTTTGCCCTGATGCAACCTGCGACCGGTGAGGAAGTCCGGTGTGAAACCCACACTGCACAATTTCTCGTTCAATCGGAAACAGGTCGATGCTCACCAACCCAGACTGTATAAAACCATTCAACCATGATGACGCAGCGCTTGTCGCTCAAGCGGACGGGCTGCTTGACCGGGCGTTTGGCATCGGCCGGCGAGCCAAAACTTCGTACCGGCTTCGCGAGGGCGAACGGGCAGTGGAGGGACTAAGTTTCGGGCTCTATCTCGATGATGAAAGAACCGGTTCGACGCTCAGAGCCGTGATCAGTTTCTGGCATCTGTGCATAGGTGAGCCGGGCCATCGTGCGATCATGCTCGGGCCGATAGCGGTCGAACCGCATTTGCAGGGGACCGGACTGGGCGCAATGCTCATGAGGCATTCTCTCAAGCAGGCTGCAAGGCTGGAACACCAACTGGTTATTCTTGTCGGAGATGAGCCTTATTATGCTCCGTTCGGGTTTTCGCGGGTGCCGGACGGACGACTGACATTGCCGGGACCGGTGGACCCGGCACGATTGCTGTTTTGCGAACTGACACCTGGCGCATTCGACAATGTTGGCGGGCTGGTGCTGTCTCCGTCGCGATTTCAGGCGACACGGCATGCATCGCCTGTGACGTGATGCTGAGCTTGTCGCACGAGCACCCGGTGCCCGGTCAGCGGCCCTCGCGATACCAGGTCAGTGAAACCAGCGCCAGCAGGGCTGCCAGGGCCAGCAGTGTCGCAAACATCGGGAACGCGCCAATCGACAGCACACGATAGGCGTTGTTGGCCTTCAGGCCGATCCAGCCGGATCCTGACATGGAGCGGCCTGCATTTACCTTGGCGATACGCGGCAGCGTCATTGAGGCCGGTTTGCCATCTTCGGAGATGAAGCGGGCCGAGGCGCGCGTACTGGCTGCCAGCGGGTTCAATTTTTCGGTGGTGGCGGACAGATCCGTTGCCTCTCGAGGATCAACCGTCCCTATGGCTGCAACCGCCTCCAGTTTGCCGTCCGACAAACGATGCAGGCCTGCTTCCGTCGCTTCAAGTTTGCCGCGCCAGATGCCTGGTTGTGCCTGTTCCAGATTTATTGTCCTGGTTTCGCCCGACGGCAGGGTGACGGTCACGTCGTCGACCTCTTCGCCCATGGTATTGCGCTCAACGGTCAGTTGCGTGCCGGTCTGGGTTCCCGACAGCGCTTCTTCCTCAAGCTGCGGCTCCTTCATAAGCCAGTGCGCCATGCGCCGCAGCATCTCGGCCTGCGGACCGCCGCCTTCAAATCCGCGCGCCCACAACCAGGCATGGTCCGACATGAGTTCCGCGACGCGGCCTTCACCGACGCGCGACAGCACCATCAACGGCCGGTCTTCCGGCCCCGCCATGACAATGTCGCCATTTCGCACTTCCGAATCGATGATGCGGAACCAGCGTCCCCAGGTGGGTTCGGTCTTGCTGGCGCCGGGCAGGCCGCGCACTACCGGATGGCGCTCGCCCTTCTCGGTGACCCGCGCCTTGAACGGCCCCACGGTGACCTCGCCGGTC
Source organism: Anderseniella sp. Alg231-50 (assembly GCF_900149695.1). Classification (NCBI taxonomy): domain Bacteria; kingdom Pseudomonadati; phylum Pseudomonadota; class Alphaproteobacteria; order Hyphomicrobiales; family Parvibaculaceae; genus Anderseniella; species Anderseniella sp. Alg231-50. The sequence continues at coordinate 2,060,170 of NZ_LT703003.1, forward strand.
GGCATGGCCGGCAGGATCGCGGACAATGGCGTGCGGTAGATGCTGGTGGCCTGGGCGTAGTCCGGCCCCGCCGCGACAAGAACAGCGCCGCCCTTTTCCACATAGTCGGCGATGTTTGCCAGATATGTCACTGGCAGAACACCGCGGCGTTCATAGCGGTCGAAAATGATCAGGTCGAACTCGGAGAGTTTTTCAACAAACAGTTCGCGAGTGGGAAATGCGATCAGCGACAGTTCGTTGATGGGCGTGCCGTCCTGTTTTTCCGGCGGGCGCAGAATTGTGAAATGAACCAGGTCGACCGACGTGTCGGCTTTCAGCAGGTTTCTCCAGGTGCGTTCGCCCGGGTGCGGCTTGCCTGAAATCAGCAGCACGCGCAGCCGGTCCCTGATGCCCTTGGTAACGATGATCGCACGGTTGTTGCGGGTCGTCAGTTCACCGGCCAGTTCGGCGGCGGACAATTCTATGATGTTGTCGCCGCCGTGGGTGATGTCCAGCTCCATTTCCGTCTCGACGCCACTCTGCGTCGTCACCGTTCCGGCGACCACCCCGTCGACCGTGATCGTGACCTGCACCGGCTGGCCCTTTGCCGCGCCCTGGTCCGCTACGATGAACCGCAAGGCCTGACTTTGTCCGACAATGCCGAACTTCGGCGCCTGGGTGAGCTTGATCGTGCGATCGATCTCGCCTTCGCGGCCGGTGATGAGCCCGTGCAGAGGTCCGTCATAACCGAGTTGTTCCATGCTGTCTGGAATGTCATGCACCTGCCCGTCGGTGATCATGATGGCGCCTGCATAGCGCTCAGGCGGAATGTCGGACAATGCCTGGCGCAATGCCGCGAAGGCCAGGGTGCCCTCATCAGCGGAGGTGATGCCTGAACGTACCTCGGTCTGCCGCACTTCCAGATTTGCCGTTGTGCCGAGCCGTTTGCGAAGTTCCGTTTCAGCAGCATCGGTAAGGGCGGCACGGTCTCCTATGGTCTGGCTCTGGCTGCGGTCTGTCACGATGACGGCAATATCAGGCAGGCTCTCACGCTCTTCACGCAACAGGACCGGATTGAATACGGCAAGTGTCAGCACGGCGCCGGTCAGGGCCCGCAAAAACGCGCCGCGTGCACGCGCCACCAGGCCGGCGAAGGCGACAATGGTAACGATCACGCCCAGTGCGATTGCCAGCCATACCGGCACCAGAGGTTGGAAATCCATGGTCCATTGCATGACGGTTCTACTGCCCCAATCGTTCGAGCAGGGCAGGCACATGGACCTGGTCCGCCTTGTAGTTGCCGGTCAGCGCATACATCATCACATTGACGCCGGTGCGCCAGGCATGTTCGCGCTGGCCTTCACCGCCGGGCGATACAGGGTATTGCGGATTGCCGGCCTCATCCGTTGCCCAGGCGGCGGCATAGTCGTTTGACCCGATGATGATTGAACTGACACCATCACTGGCGGCGGCCTTGATGCTGGTTTCGCCGGACGTGCGGGCTTCGACCCACAACTGCCCGCCGGCCCAACGGCCGGGGAAGTTCTGCAGAAGATAGAAGGCCCTGGTCATGACGTGACCATCCGGCACCGGCTCAAGTGCGGGCACATCCAGCCGGTCAAGAATGCCACGCAGGGCAATCGTTGACGGTGACGGCGAACCGGTCAGGGATGCTGTGGATGCATTATCGTCACGGGTGTCGAAAAAGATCGTGCCGCCGTTCTTCATGTAGTCCGACAGTTTGGCGAGAAGGGCATCATCCGGCGGTTGAGCGCTGGCGATCACCGGCCAGTAGATGACCGGGAAGAACACGATGACGTCGCGCTGCAGGTCAATGGCGATTGGGTCCGCCGGCTCGATTGAGGTGCGTTGCTGCAAAACCCGGCTCAGTCCCTCAAGTCCCATCTTGGAGGTGGCATCCACCTGCATGTCGCCGGTCAGGACATACCCGATCCGGGTTTGCAGGCTTGACTGCATGGCAAACTGTTCTGCCGCGTCGAGGCCCTGCGAACTGGTGGTTTCCTGTGCCTTCACAAGCGGTGAAGCGGCGGCAATGAGAACTGCTGCGAACAAGATTGAGACTGAAGCAGCAGGCGCTGCGCGCCTCATCATCCCGGCCGCGGCACCGGTCAGGTACAACATGACCAGGCAGTCGGCGGCAAACAGCGCCAGTGCCGCTGCAAACAGCCAGCCTGACAGGTCGGTCGGCCGGGCGCGGTCATAGGTTGACACGGCAAATGACGCCGGCAATCCGCTCAGTGCTTCCAGACCGTCACCGGCAGCATCGAGGTTGAGTGCATGGCGCGCACCACCCCGGCTGTAGATGCCGGCAGGATGATCCGGCGTGGGCTGCATCTTGAAAAAGGCATCGGTTTCAACGGGGGATGCACTGGCAGGTGGCGCGGTAAGTTCGCCAAAGCCATTAAGGCTGCGCAGTGGCGTGAAAGCACCCTGGCTGGCACTGGCCGCAGACGCATTGGCAGCAGCAGTTTCTGTCGCTTCCGCGCCCAGACTGCCGGCGGCAGGTGCAATGTCGGCAATCCGCTTGAGCATTTCCACGAACAGGCCCGTCAGTGGCAGGTTGGACCAGTCAGCGTTTGCGGTGACATGAAACAGCACGACCAGTCCCTTGCCCTGTGCACGTGCCGTTACCAGCGGCGTGCCGTCATCGAGGCTGGCCCAGACAAGTCCGGGCAGGGTGGCGGATGGCTCGGCAAGAACCTGCCGTGTGACCTTTATCGAACTGTCGCTGGGGAGACCGGCAAATGGTGTTTTTTCGGCGAACGGCGCCAATCCCTGAGGCTGCTCCCAGCTCAATGCCGAACCCAGCGAGCGTCCGCCGCTGCGCAGTTCCACCGGTACAAGCCCGTCATGGCCGCCGGCCAGTCGGGGGCCTGCAAACCGCACCACAACGCCGCCATTGTCGACCCAACCTTCAAGGGCTGTGACATTGCTGTCGCCGAGCACGCCGATGTCAGCCAGTATCATCATCGATGTACCGGATTTCAGGGCATCCTGGATGCCGTCGACGGAGGAAATCTCGGTGATTTCCGCGCTGGGCTGGATGGCTCGGCTCACATAATAAAGTGGCGACAGAAGTGGTTGTTCCAGTTCCTGCGACGCTCCTGACAGCATGGCGACCGATTTCCGCCGCCAGCGATCATCGAACAGGTACACGCCCGACGCCGAGCGTCCGTTGGTAATCTCGATGCGCGACGCTTCATTGCGCAGCTCAAGCGGCAGTTCGACGACCGCGGTTGCGCTGGTCTCACCTGCGGCAAACACCAGGGGCGCTTCCGCCAGTGCACGGCCACTGAGGGAACGCACGGTCACCTGCTGCGTGCTGGCTTCGCCACCTGATGTTCTTTCTGCAGACAGTTTCAGCCGGGATGCTTCCAGTTCGGGCTTGCGCAGGGCGGATGGTATGCGGGCCGTATCGGGAAGCAGCACCTCCACCCGGGCGGTGCCATTGCCGAGGCCGGCAAGCTGGTTGGTGAATTCGCCATCCGCGGTATCGGCGACACCGTTGCTGAGCCACAGCACGCGCAGGTTTTCGGTATCGGCAAAAGTGCCGGCAAGTTCTGTGCCCAGTGCCTCGCGTTTCGGAGACAGTGCGCTGGGGCTCATTGCGGCGGCACTCTTCTGCGTCGTCGCGGCATCGGCGAGGTTCAATTCCCGCACATCAGAGGTTCCGGTGGTTCCGGTTATGGCCGTCGCTGCGCCGGCGCGTTGTGCTTCGGTCAGCAAATCGCGGATCAGGTTCTGGCGAAGCTGCCAGTGGGGCGCCGATGCCCAGCCGTCATCGGCAATGATCAGCAACGGGTCGGATGACCTGTCGCGCACGTCAGAGGCATTCAGCAACGGTCCGGCAACGCCGAGTATGACGGCTGCCGCCATGGCCAGACGCATCAGCAAGACCCACCACGGTGTGTGTTGCGGCTGTTCCTCGCGTGAGATCAGGTCGAGCAGCAGCCGGTAGGGCGGAAACTTCACTTGTTGAGGCTTTGGCGGTGTGAAGCGTAACAGCCACCAGATGACCGGCAGCACCAACAGGCCGGCGAGTGCCAGCGGTGTCGTGAAAGCCAGGCCTGTCAGCAGTGTGGACATGGACTATCCTGCCTTGACCAACGCAGACGCACCAGTGCGTTGCGACAGGCGTGAATACAGCGACACCAGCAGTGGATGCGGTGACTGGTCCGTGTGATGCACCACAAACGTCCAGCCAAGTTGCCGGGCCAGCTGCCTGAGGCCTTCGCGATGCCTGGCGAGCGTGGCGATATAGTCCTGTTTCAGGGTTTCGGCACGTCCTGCCACCAGTTTTTCGCCGGTGTTCATTTCGATGAATTCCGTGCGGCCGTGGTAGGGCAGGGTTTCTTCCGCCGGGTCGGTGACCTGCACTATGTGGCCGTGCAAGCCGGCATCTGCGATATCACCCAGCCTGGCGCGCAGCTTGTCGAGCGGATCAAGAAAGTCACCGATCAGCACGCAACTGGCATGGCGGGGCAAAGGTACCTGCGGCGGCAGGGACTGGGACATGAACTGTTCGTCCGCTTCACCCGAATACCAGGCCGCCATGCGGCGCAGCAGCAGTCGTGTGTGGCCCGGCGCCTGCGGCCAGCCGAGCACGCCGACGCGCTCTCCGGCGCGAACGGCAAGCGTTGCAATGGTGAGCGCCAGAACCGCGGCGCGCTCGCGCTTGGTTGTACTGGACAGGTCCGACCGGAAATCCATCCCGGCCGTCTGGCTTGCCCACACAAACACGGTATTTGTAGCTGCCCATTCGCTTTCACGGATCAGGGTTTTTCCGGCACGGGCGGTTTTGCGCCAGTCGATGCGCGAAATTGAATCGCCCGGCGAATATGGCCGGTACTGCCAGAAGTCGGAACCGGGGCCGGTCCGCCTGCGCCCGTGGGCTCCGTGCACAATCGCATTGGCGATGCGCTCGGACTGGATAAGCAATGGCGGATAGGCGCTGGCCAGCTGGTCAGCGGACCCGCGAAGTCCGGCAGCAGTGAGAGAAGGGGAGGTCATACTGGCCAAACCGTTTGTCCTTAAAGCCTGATCGGCTCTGTGAGCCTGCTGATGACGTCATTGATGGTGACGCCTTCGGCACGGGCGGAAAACGTAATGGCCATGCGGTGGCGCAACACAGGCGCCGCCAATGCGACAACGTCGTCCAGCGACGGTGACAGTCTGCCGTCCAGCAAGGCGCGTGCCCGGACACCGAGCATAAGCGACTGGCTGGCCCGCGGCCCCGGTCCCCAGGAAATTGTCTCGTTGGCATAGTCTGAGCCGTCCGGGCCGGGCCGGGCCGAGCGCACCAGTTCAAGAATGGCGTCGGCAACCTTTTCGCCGACAGGGATGGTCCGGGTCAGGCGTTGCGCGCGCATCAGATCTTCGCGTGTGAACACATTGGCGACTTCTGCTTCGTCGTTGCCGGTTGTGGCAAACAGCATGCGCCGCTCTGACTCAAGGTCCGGATAAGGGACGTTTATCTCCAGCAGGAAACGGTCGAGCTGTGCCTCGGGCAGCGGATAGGTGCCTTCCTGTTCAATCGGGTTCTGCGTGGCCAGCACGTGAAATGGTGATGGCAGGTCATAGCTTTGGCCGCCAATGGTGATGTGGTGCTCCTGCATTGCCTGCAACAGGGCTGACTGGGTTCGCGGACTGGCGCGGTTGATCTCGTCCGCCATCAGTAGCTGGCAGAATACCGGGCCTTTCACAAAACGAAACTGGTGACGGCCGGTCTCGCCTTCGTCCAGCACCTCCGAGCCCAGAATGTCTGCTGGCATCAGGTCAGGCGTGAACTGGATGCGCTTTTCCTCCAGCCCCAAAACGGTGCCGAGAGTGACTGCCAGCTTGGTTTTCGCCAGGCCCGGTGCACCAACCAGCAGTGCATGACCACCGCCAAGAATGGCGATCATCGCCTGGCTGATGACGTCGTCCTGTCCGAAAATGACAGTTTTCAGCGCGTCCTGAGCCTTTTCAAGTCGTTCAGCAGTCGCCTCGAGATCATCGAGGATTTTGGCATCGGCTTTGGTAACGGTGCTCATGGGAAATTAAGGTCCTCACGTTTTTCGTATGCTAACCGGATTCGCGATCAGGTTATAACCATACGACAATAAGACTGGCCGTAACATGGCTGTTAGAGCAAGTTACCATGATGTAACGATGGCGCTTCCCTGTTGGACCGTTTAATGCTTCACAATGTCGTCAGCAGGCCATAACCGGCCGGTTTTTGGCTGGATCAACCGGAATCTGTAAACCTGACCTTATCCAGAGTTGTTCCAGGATGGCAAAGTGACTGAAAATATGACTGAAATGCGCCACATACGCGGTCTTGACGCCATTCCGGCAGGCGATATGCCAAATCGCGCGCCGGCGCCGGTGGAAACCTGGCATCCTGAACATGCCGGTTCCATTGATATCGCAATCGATATCGATGGCAACTGGTTCCACGATGGCACCCCGATCCGCCGCGCCGGTCTCGTAGCGTTGTTTGCATCCATCCTGCGGCGCGAGCCGGACGGCAGTTATGTGCTCGTTACACCGGTTGAAAAACGAACCATCAGCATTGCCGATGTGCCGTTTGTGGCAGTTGGAATCCTGGTCGAGGGAAAGGCTGCAAACCAGGTCGTGACACTGACTACCAATGTGGGAGACGCGGTGACCATAGACAATGATCACCCGATGCGTTTCGCTGCAGGTGCCGCTGCCAAGGGCGTTTCGTTGCCTTATGTGACGATCAGGGGTGGCCTTGAAGCCAGGGTTGCGCGTGCCGTGTTTCCTGACCTGGTCGATGCCGGTTGCGTGGAAGACCGCGATGGAGATGACTGGTTTGGCGTTTGGTCGTCAGGAGTGTTCTGGCCGATGATGCCGGCTGACGAGGCTGGTGCGTGACCGGCATGGCAATTTACTCACCAGACTGGTTTCGCCAACATGCCGTGCCGCGGCTGCATGCACAGGTGCCTGCCGAAGCTGTTGATGCAGCGCTTCCGGCGCTGCGTTCCGACGCAGATCTCAATGCCGATATCGCGCCGGGAACTATGGAGAAAATCCGTGCAGCCGCCGTCCTTGTCGGACTGCTCGAGCGCGATGGCGAACTGCATGTTCTGCTGACGCAACGTTCCGACGAATTGCCGACCCATGCCGGCCAGATTGCGTTTCCCGGCGGCAAGATCGATGCCGAAGATGCAGGCCCGGTGGAATGCGCGCTGCGCGAAACCCACGAGGAAACCGGTGTTTCGCCGGAGTTCGTAGAGCCGGCGGGTTTTCTGGATGTCTACCAGACAGGTACCGGCTTTCGTATCGTGCCGGTCGTCGGGTTGTTGAGGACCGGTTTCGACCTGATCCCGGAACCCGGTGAAGTTACCGAGATTTTTGATGTCCCGCTGGCCCATTTCATGGAGCCGGCCAATCATTTGCGGCATTCGCGGGTCTGGCAGGGGCGCGAGCGGCAGTATTATGCCATGCCCTATGGCGACAGGTATGTCTGGGGGGCAACCGCAGGCATGTTGCGTAACCTGCATGACAGGATAACCAGGTGATGACTCTGCCTTCGCTACATGGTCACCCGATTTTTGAAACCGCTGGACTGGGCGCGGTGTTTCAGGCCATTGCGGATGCAGGCGGCGAGGCCCGTATCGTCGGCGGCGCCGTGCGCAATGCACTTTTGGACGAGCCGGTCCGCGACATTGATATCGCGACGACCCTGACGCCGGAACAGGTGCTTGCGGCTGCCGCTGCCACCGGACTGAAAACAGTGGCAACAGGCATTGAACATGGCACCGTGACGGTTATCAGCGACAACAGCGGGTTCGAGGTGACGACACTGCGCCATGATGTTGAAACCGACGGGCGCAAGGCAAAGGTGGCTTATACAGACGACTGGGCCGTGGATGCAGCCAGGCGCGACTTTACCCTCAACGCGTTTTACTGTTCGCAAGACGGCGAGGTGTTCGATCCGATGGGAGGCAGTGCCGACCTGGACACGAGGACGGTCAGATTTGTCGGCGATCCTGAGGCGCGAATCCGGGAGGATTACCTGCGGATTTTGCGTTTCTTCCGGTTTATCTCACAATATGGCCAGGACGACGTTGACGCTGACGGCCTGGATGCCTGCCGGCAGCTCAAGGCCGGGTTGAAACAGCTTTCCAGGGAGCGTGTGGGCCAGGAGACCTGCAAGCTGTTGTGCGGCAGGCGTGCCGGGGAGGTTGCCGTGCTGATGAATGACACCGGCATCAACCGGACATTGTTCGGGGCCGACATGGATGCGGTATTGCTGGCGTCGGTTATCGCGCGGGCCGGAACCCTGGGTGGCACACCCGATTACACAACGCTGCTGGCCGCGGCCCTGCCGCTGGGCGCGGACGAACAGTCCGAGCTGCTCAGATTATCCAATGTTCAAACTCGTTCCCTGCGGGACGTTCAATCGGCGCTGCCGCCATCGCCTGCGTTGCGGGACAATGAACGCAAGGTGGTGCTGTACCAGACAGGTGCTGAAACCTGGAAACGGGCGGTGTTACTGGCATGGGCGCGCGACGCAAATGCGGCAGATGAGGACTGGGCGGGCCTTTACGCGCTGCCGGAGCAATGGGAAATTCCGGTTTTCCCGGTGACCGGCAGCGATGTACTTGCGACCGGCGTTGCAGCGGGACCCCAGATCGGCGAGGCACTGAAGGCACTGGAAGACTGGTGGATTGCTGGAGGCTTTGTGGCGTCCCGGGAAGAGCTACTGGCTAGACTTACAGCCTAGCTGTGGTTTAAGATTGAGGTCTCAGCGCATGCAAGCGACATATCGGACCTGCGCTGAGCATCGCAATTTGAATTCCAAAACAGGCAATCAAACATGCAGAAATTTGCTGTCGGGCAGGCTGTCCGTCGCGTGGAAGATGAGCGCTTTCTCAAGGGAGACGGCTGTTATGTCGACGACATCAGGCTGGACAACATGGCCCATGCCGCCTTCGTGCGTTCACCGTTTGCGCATGCAAGAATCGGCAAGATCGATGTCTCGGCGGCTGTCGCCATGCGGGGTGTCATCAGGCTGCTTACCTACAAGGATGTGAAGAAGGCAGGCCTTGGCGCATTTCCGACGCTGACGGCTGTGGACGGGGTTGATGAAAACGGTATCGCCGTGCCTGAGCGCTTCGCGCTGACCGGCGATGTTGCGCGTTTCGTCGGTGACCCCGTGGCCATGGTTATCGCCGAAACCCCCGAACAGGCCCAACAGGCCGCAGAAGCAGTCATGGTCGATTACAGCGACAAGCCAGCAGTGGTCGATCTGGCCTCGGTGCTCGACCGGAAATCCAAGCTGATCCATTCGAAACTGAAATCAAACCGGGCCTATCATTTCCACAAGGGGGATGAAGCAGGGGTCGACAAGGCCATCGGTTCGGCAGCCCATGTCACCCGGCTTACCTTCGTAAACAACCGGGTTGCGCCGTCGGCGGTCGAGCCGCGCGGCTCCATCGGCGATTACGACAAGGACAAGGACCAGCTGATCCTGCATGTGTCGGGCCAGGCGGTGCACGGCCAGAAGGGCCAGATGGCCGACGTGATTTTCAAGGTTCCGCCGGAAAAGGTCCGCGTGGTCATGCCTGACGTGGGCGGTGGCTTCGGGGCGAAGAATTTTGTCTACCCGGAAAATGTCATGGTGATGCTGGCCGCCAAGCTGGTCGGCCGGCCGGTCAAGTGGATTGCACAGCGGTCGGAAAATTTCCTGTCGGAAATCCATGGCCGCGACCATCTGACAACCGCAGAGCTGGCGCTGGACGAAGACGGCAATTTCACAGCGCTTAAGGTTGATACCCGCGCCAACATGGGAGCCTATCTATCATCCTATGCGACGATCATCCCGACGTCCGCAAGCTGGGTGTCGATGGGAGGCAATTACCGCATTCCGTCGGTTTCGATGTCTGTCGATGCGGTGTTTACAAATACGGTTCCAATAGACGCTTATCGCGGTGCAGGCAGGCCGGAGTCGGCCTATCTGATCGAGCGTCTGGTTGATCTGGCGGCTTTTGAGACCGGGCGCGATCCGGTCGTGCTGCGCCGCCAGAACTTCATCAACCAGTATCCTTACAAGATGGCACTTGGCATGATTATCGACTGTGCCGATTTTGAAGGCACGCTGGACAAGGCGCTGGCTGTGCACGATGCAGACGGCTTTGCAAAGCGGCGCAAGGCGTCCGCGCGCAAGGGAAGATTGCGCGGGTTTGGTGTGTCCAGCTATCTGGAAGTCACTCTGGGCATGCCGGCGGATTTTGCCGAACTGCGGTTTGAAGACGACGGGACGGTGTCCCTGATGACCGGCGGTCAGGCGACGGGGCAGGGCCACGAGACCACCTACAAGCAGATCATCAGCTCGGAACTGGGAATCAATCCGGACAAGGTGCGTTATGTCACCGGCGATACCGACGTCATCAAGTCCGGTGGTGGTCACGGCGGGTCGCGATCCCTGATGGTAATCGGGTCGGCCTTGCTCACCACTTCCCATGAAGTTGTGAACAAGGGGAAACTTGCAGCAGCTCATGTGCTTGAGGCAGCGGTGCAGGACATTGAATTCAAGGCCGGCAAGTTCGCCATCATGGGCACAGACCGCGGCATTGGCATCCTCGAACTTGCAGCCAGGCTTCGGGCTATCGCCGGCAGCCTGCCGAATGATGTTCCGGAGACATTGTCTTCGGCAAAAACCTGGCAACGCGAGCAGTTTTCCTATCCCAACGGCGTGCATGTCTGTGAGGTTGAGGTAGACCCCGACACCGGCATGATCGATATCACCGGTTACACGGTGGTTGATGACTTCGGCCGGATCATCAATCCGCTGATTGCCGGCGGACAGGTAATGGGCGGAGCGGTGCAGGGCATCGGACAGGCACTGCTGGAAGGCGTGACATATGATGAAACAGGCCAGCTGCTGACCGGTTCATTCATGGATTACTGCATGCCGCGGGCACTGGACCTGCCGTCGATCGGACTTGAGTTCAACCAGGATGCGCCGACCCAGTCCAACCCGCTCGGGGTCAAGGGGGCCGGTGAGGCCGGCGCCACCGGCGCACCGCCTGCGGTTGTCAATGCGGTGGTCGATGCTCTCAAACCGCTGGGGATCGCGCATATCGATATGCCGCTCACACCCATGAAAGTCTGGGAAGCAATAAGGGCGGCAGAAATGAAACAGGCTGCGCAGTGACGCAGGTGCGGGGACCGGACCTGGGTAAACATTCGTCAAGCCTGTTGTCATTGCGCTACGACACATGGTTTAAGATGGTTTTGCAGGTTCGGACCGTGAAGCCAGCCTGCGCGGATTAGGGTCGGGTTTGGGCGATGACATTTCAGTCTATTGCAGACACAGTACATGAGCATGCAGCTGATGAAGCGGATTCCGCTGATCTGTCCTTTGTCGTGTCCGGCAAGCTCATGCAGCAATTGTCGGTAACGCTGAGGCCCGGTCGCCGGATGGTTGGCTGGGCACGGTCGGTTATCGCCCATGACAATGGTGTTATCCTGGAAGATGCCGGCAATGAAGCGCTGGTCATGGCGTGTAATGTCGGTGATGCCGATTCCCGGGTCATCCTGTCGCCCGGCGGCTCTGTCGGTGCATTTGACCTGAAGCAGCTGGCCGGACGCATTCTGCTGCCGCAGGAGAATTTTCTGGCCGTTGGCCCCGGCGTACGGCTACGGCCATACAGCCATATCAAGTCGCTGAAATCCGCCAACCGTCCTGACGGGCTGGTGTTGCTGCAGGCCGATGGTGAAGGCTGGGTGTTTACTGCTGCAACAGGCGAAGTATCCCATATCAAGCTTGGACCGGGAGAAATCCTGGCGGCGAGAGGCAGTGCCATAGCGGCGCTGGGCGCGACCGTGGTGATAGAAAAAGCATCCGAAAGTCATGGCGTTGCGGCTGACAACAAATTGAACGTGGCGATATTGCGCGGGCCCGGCAATGTGTGGCTGCAATCGATGCCCGCACCGGCAAACGCGCCACAGCCTGACGCCAAGCCCGGATCACCGATTGTGATCAGTTTCAACTGATGTCAGTTCGTTTCGGCGCGCCATGAGTTCAGCTGAACCCGCAAATCTGATCTGTCCGTCGTCTCGTTTCACACTGCGGGGTTTGCGTTGCGGTCGGGTGATTGCAAGGCGGATGATATTGGAAGCGATCGATTAATGGATGACGAGATGACGGGAACAGTCCTGATAACCGGTGCGGCGCGGCGTATTGGCCGGCACATGGCGCTGGACCTTGCAGATAAAGGCTGGGCAGTGGCGGCGCACTACAACACGTCAGCCGACGATGCCGATGAGCTGGTTGCGGAGATCGAGGCCAGAGGAGGACGGGCGGTCGCGGTGCAGGGCGATCTTTCGCTCAGTGGAGTGCCGGAACAGATAGTTGCCAGGTCCGCAGAGGCCCTGGGACCCTTGACATGCCTCATCAACAATGCGTCCCGGTTTGAGCCGGATGAGGCCGAAACCATGACGCAGGAAAGCTGGGACCTGCATCAGAACACCAACCTGCGCGCGCCGGTGTTTCTGGCCCAGGCCTTCGTTGCGCAGTTTCCCGGCGGCGCGCACGGCAATATCGTCAATCTCATCGACCAGTGTGTGCTGAAACTGAATCCAACGTATTTTTCCTACACGGCATCGAAGTCCGCACTGTGGACAGTCACGCGCACGCTGGCCCAGTCGCTGGCCCCGCGCATCAGGGTAAACGCCATCGGTCCGGGGCCTGCCCTGCCGCACGTGCGGATGAAAGAAGGCGATTTTGCCGAACGCACCGAGCAGACACTTTTGCAGCGCGGCACATCACCGGAAGAGATTTCGTCAGCATTGTCCTTCATTTTGTCGGCCCCGGCCTTGACCGGACAGATGATCGTGCTTGATGGTGGTCAGCATCTTGTCTGGCAAACGCCGGATGTCACGGACGCAAACGAGTAGGTGATATGGACAATAATCCGCGCCAGTTGGTTTCGGAGTATGCAGACGCGACGCACGGATTGCGGCATGTCTTCGTGCGTGATCTGGCACTGATCGCCATGGTCGGCATTTATGAACACGAGAAGCGGCATCCGCAGCGTATCCTGGTCAACATCGACTGTGCCGTGAAAGAACAGGGCGGCGCGCTGGAAGACGATATCAAGAATGTCGTCAGCTATGAAAAAGTGGTCAAGAACGTCAAGGCCATCGTGCAGGACGGTCATGTCAATCTGGTCGAGACACTTGCAGAAAAAATAGCCGACAAGGTGTTGAAGAACAGAGCGATCAAACGCGTCCGGGTGCGGGTCGAGAAGCTCGACATCATTCCCGAGGCCTCAAGCGTAGGCATCGAGATCGAGCGCGCGCGAGGCTGACGAAGCCGATGAACGATCCCCTGACTACGCAAGACGGTGAACCTGTCGAAGACGCTGTCGAAAGCGGCCCCGACGTGATCAAGCGGTTCGCAAAAACGCTGCCGGGCAGGCCGGGCGTTTACCGGATGTATAACCACAAGGGCGATGTGCTTTACGTGGGCAAGGCGCGCAACCTGAAGAATCGTGTCTCGAATTATACCCGCCTGGGCGGCCATACCAATCGCATTGCGGCAATGATCGCCAATACCTGCTCGATGGAGTTCGTGACCACCAAGACAGAGCCGGAAGCCCTGTTGCTGGAAGCAAACCTGATCAAGCGGCTGAAACCGCGCTACAATGTCATCCTGCGCGACGACAAGTCGTTTCCCTATATCCTGATCGCCAAGGATCACGACGTTGCCCAGATCACCAAGCATCGCGGCGCGCGTAATCGCAAGGGCAGTTATTATGGCCCGTTCGCATCAGCCGGCTCGGTAAACACCACCATAAACCTGTTGCAGAAGGCGTTCCTGCTGCGATCGTGTTCCGACAGTTATTATGAGAACCGCACCCGGCCGTGCCTGCTGTTCCAGATCAAGCGCTGTGCCGCACCATGCACCGGTGAGATTTCCGCAGATGGCTACAGTGAACTGGTGAAGCAGGCGGAAGCCTTTCTGTCCGGCAAATCCAACGCGGTGAAAACAGCCCTGGCCAAGCAGATGGAGGCGGCGTCGGAAGAGCTGGATTTTGAGCGTGCGGCGGTTTGCCGTGACCGGATTTCAGCGCTCAGCCATGTCACCGCGTCGCAGGGAATCAATCCGCAGGGCGTGGCAGAAGCTGACATTTTTGGCCTGGCACAGGAGGGGGGGCAAACCTGCATTCAGGTGTTTTTCATCAGGGCGGGGCAGAACTGGGGCACGCGTGCCTACTTCCCGCGCGCCGATAAATCCGTTGAACCGGCTGATGTGCTGGCTGCCTTCATTGCCCAGTTTTACGATGACAAGCCGGTGCCGCGCCAAATCATGCTGTCCTCGGATGTCAGCGAACTTGATCTGTTGCGCGACGCGCTTTCGACCAAGGCGGGCCGGAAGGTGGAGGTTCTGGTGCCGCAGCGCGGGGAGAAACGCGAACTGGTGCAACATGCCATGACCAATGCGCGTGAGGCGCTGGGCCGCAAACTGGCTGATACGTCATCCCAGAAGAAATTGCTGGAAGGGGTGAAGAACGTGTTCGGGCTGGAGCGCATGCCGCGGCGCATAGAGGTCTACGACAATTCGCACATCCAGGGCACCAATGCGGTCGGCGGCATGATCGTGGCCGGGCCGGAGGGGCTGGCCAAAGCGCATTATCGCAAATTCAACATCAAGACCGAGCAGGATACCGGCGGCGACGATTTCGGCATGATGAAGGAAGTTCTGACACGGCGGTTTTCACGCCTCCTGAAGGAGCATGGCGACCGTCCTGCGAACACCGGAGAGGACTTGCCGGCCAGCGACGACACCAGTGGTGATGACATGAGTGCCGATGACACGAGTGCCGATGACACCAGCGTCGGCACGTGGCCGGATCTGTTGTTGATTGACGGCGGCAAAGGCCAGCTTTCGGCGGTCCAGGACGTTTTGAAGGAGTTGGGCATCAAGGACGTGCCGGTGGCCGGTATCTCCAAGGGGCCGGACCGCAATGCGGGCCGCGAGCAGTTCCATATTTCGGGGAAGGCGCCTTTCATGCTCGAACAACGTGACCCGGTGTTGTATTATGTGCAAAGGTTGCGCGATGAAGCACACAGATTTGCCATCGGCACACATCGGGCCAAGCGAGCCAAGGCGGCGCTTGCCAATCCTCTTGACGAGATTGGCGGCATCGGACCAGGACGCAAAAAGGCACTGCTTCGCGCCTTCGGATCGGCCCGCGCGGTCTCCGGCGCATCGGCGGCTGATCTCGAGCAGGTTGAAGGAATCAGCAAAAGTCTGGCAACTGCCATATACGGTTATTTCCACGAGGGCGAAACTTGAGCGCTGGCGCTGACAAAATCAGGCATCCGAACCGGCGCGGCAACGTTGCCACCTGGTTGCCCAATATCCTGACCTACCTGCGAATTGCCGCGGTGCCGGTGGTGGTGGGCCTGCTGATCTATGGCGGCGACACCAATCACTGGATCGCGGTGGCGATTTTTATCTTCGCTGCCATCACCGACTTCCTTGACGGATACCTGGCCCGCATCTGGGAACAGCAATCCTCGCTGGGCAGAATGCTGGACCCGATCGCCGACAAGCTGCTGATTGCGTCAGTTCTGCTGGCGGTGACGTATACCGGTGAGATCAAGGGCGTGCATATCTGGGCGGCAATCATCATATTGTGCCGCGAAATACTGGTATCGGGCCTGCGGGAATTTCTCGCCGAAATCAAGGTGTCCGTTCCGGTGACCCAACTGGCCAAGTGGAAAACCACCTTCCAGATGATCGCCATAGGGTTTTTGATTGTCGGGCCTGCCGGTGACAAGGTATTTCATCATACCTCCACGATCGGGCTGACGTTTTTGTGGATTGCCGCCGTTGCAACGCTTTACACAGGCTATGATTATTTCCGCGCCGGCGTGAAGCATGTCATGGAAGAAGACGAATGAAGGTTATGTATTTTGCCTGGGTGCGGCAGCGCACCGGCACGGGCGAGGAAATGATCGAGGTACCAGCGGATGTAAGCACTGTCGCTGATCTCGCGGCGCATCTGGCGACCCGCGATGAAGGCTATGCTGCCGCGTTTGCTGATATGCGTGTTATCCGTGCAGCGCTGGACCAGGAGCATGTGGCGCTTGACCATCCGCTCGGTGATGCACGCGAAATTGCATTTTTTCCACCGGTCACGGGTGGATGACACGGCATCATCCGTGTACAATTCTTGCCACGGTTTAAGGTTAGGTCTGGATGATATGGCTCGAGTCCGTGATGGTGACTCGGGTCCAGCCAGTGCAGTCTGCAAACACGATACAGCACCGACCTGGGCGGACCAGCTCGGCACCGGCTGACATAAAAAAGGGGAAACGCTCGTGGCCAATCGCATGGCAAGGCATGTTGCCAATCGTTTTGACGAGGAAATCCGGTTCTTCAAGACTTGGATCGACAAGCCCAAGGCTATGGGCGCGGTGTTGCCGACAAGCAGCGTAACCGCAAAGCGCATGGCAAGCCTTATCAGCCCGGGGTGCGATGATCCGGTGCTTGAACTCGGTCCCGGCACAGGTGTCATAACCAAGGCAATCCTGGCGCGTGGTGTAAAACCGGCCAAGCTGTTTTCAGTCGAGTATACCGAAGCGTTCATTCCGCAACTGATGTCGGATTTCCCCGGGGTGAACATACTCCACGGCAACGCTTTTCGCCTGGACGATGTGTTGCCCGATATGGGTGAAAGCAGGTTCGACACCATCATATCCGCCATCCCGATGCTGAATTTTCCGGTCAAACAAAGGGTCGAACTGCTGAACGAACTGTTTGACCGGCTCAATCCGGGGCGTCCGATCGTACAGATTTCCTATGGCCCGGTCTCGCCGATACCGCCTGACTGGCAGACCTACTCGGTCGAACCGTTTGACTGGATGGTGCGCAACATACCGCCGGCACGGCTATGGGTGTTTCGCCGGATACTTGCTGCTTAGATCAGGCTGATGTGGTCGACTGAGCCTGCTCTCTTGCCGCGATCCGGCAACACCGCACGCTGCTCAATCCGACTTGCGACGGAAATCTTCAATGATTGTCCGCCTCGGCAAACCTGCCGCCGGTCAGCAGGTGTTCAGCCAGTGTCTCATCACGGCCATAGATGTCACGCCGGAAGTTGGTGGTGCCATCCTTGTTTACCCAGGCCGTAATATAGGTGATGTACACCGGCACCTTCTTTTTCAGCTTGACGATGCGCCGCTTGCCGGACGCTATCTGATTGTTGATCTTGTTCAAGGTCCAGTTCTGCTTTCCAAGGATAACTTCTGCCAGCTTCGTCGGGTTCTGCACGCGCATGCAGCCGTGGGAAAACACGCGCAAATCCTTTTTGAACAGGCTCTTTGACGGGGTGTCGTGAATGTAGACATTGTATTTGTTGGGGAACATGAACTTGATGCGGCCGAGCGCGTTCTTGTTGCCGGTATCCTGTCGCAGCCGGAACGGCATCCGGCGCATGCCGGCCCAGTTGACCGTGTAGGGATTGACCACCTTGCCTGACTTGTTGAGCACGCGAATGCTCTGCCGCTGCAGATATCCGGGGTCTTTTTTCAGCTTCGGCAGATATTCCCTGTTGGCGATTGAAGACGGCACATTCCAATACGGGTTGATAACCAGATAGCTCATCTCCTCGGTAAATACAGGTGTCTTGTGATAGGTCTTGCCGACGACAATCCGGGCGGTGTGGATGGTCTTGCCGTTATTGACCACTTTCAATTCCTGGTCGGCCAGATTGGCAAACACGTAGAAGCCGCCAGGCTCGCGATCAAGCCAGCGCCGGCGTTCCAGGTTGACCTCCAGCTGCCTGATGCGCTTGGCGACGGGTATGTTCATCTGTTTCAGGGTCGTGGGGCCGATAACACCGTCATCGGTCAGGCCATGACGGCGCTGGAATTTCTTTACCGCGGCAACGGTCACTTCATCATAGGCATCGTCGACCGGCCGGGTTGCCGGATCCATGTCGCCGGTGGTCATGAGAAATTCACGCAGGATCGGCAGGCGCACATCTTCCTTGCCGGGCTTCATGGCCTTTCCGGGAGGGATGGTTGCCCAGCCGCCGGCCGCAGCGATTGCGCGGTACTCTTTAAGCTTCGCAACCAGCCGGTGATAGCGCTTGTCCTGCGGCATGAGGGTCTGGATGTAGGGCAGCAGGTCATCTGCCTTTTCAGCACCATCGAGCAGGTAGGCCGCACCCAGCTCGCGAACCTTGATGTCATTGTCGCGGGTGACATCTTTTGGCGAAACACGCCCGCGCGTCAGGTCGCGGGCCATATCGATAAACGCACTGGTCAGCAGCATTTCCAGTTCGGCCAGGGCACGCGGATGCGGATCACCGATCAGGGCGCGAATATCGGCCAGCCGGTATTTGAACTCGCGAAGTCCGTGGTTTTCGATATTGCCCAGAAACTGCAGCAGCATGCGGCCTTTGGTCTTCATGCCGTTGTCGCGCACCCAGATGGGCTTGAAGGAGCGGTCGGAATAGTAGGTGAAAACCTGGATCAGTCGGTCATCGTCGTCCAGGGAGCCGATATTGCTCTCGCCGTTGATGATGATTGATTCAATCGTCTTGCCGACAACTTCGTTGCCTGCTGCGTGGGCCGGCAGCCTTGCCAGCGAAATGCATGCTGAAAGTGTCAGAGCGAAAAGCAGGAAGTGAGCGAACGACCGCATATTGGAAATCTCCATCTTTGCCCCCGATGTGAGCCAGTATAACGTCGTTAAACCAAATTAGAACGGTGAAAAATTCAATTTGGTTCACGCATATTTTTGTGACCGGTTACCGGAGATCTGAACAGCCTTGGCATGAGTAAACAGCGGCACGATCAGCCGACGCAATGATGCAACCGGGTGATCATGCCCGCCAGCCGTATGGTCGGCCCGGGTCAACCTGACTGAAAATGGGAGAACAAATTATGCGCAAAGCAACTCTTGGTATCGCCGTGGCACTCGGCCTTATGACGGGCTCGGCACAGGCTGCAAACATTGTCGAAGTCGCTCAGGGCGCCGGCACTTTCAACACGCTGATCGCCGCGGCCAAGGCTGCCGGCCTTGCCGGTGCACTTGCAGAGGGTGACAACCTCACCGTTTTTGCACCAACCGACGAAGCCTTTGCGGCGTTGCCGGCGGGCACGGTGGAGAACCTGCTGAAACCTGAAAACAAGGATCAGCTGGCAGCCGTGCTGTCTTACCATGTGCTGCCGCGCAAGCTGATGTCCAATCAGTTGCCCGGCCGCACCATTCACGTGCGCACGATCAAGTCTTCCGGTGACCGCACGCTGGCCGTCAGCAAGTCGTCCTCAGGTGTCACCGTAGACCAGGCCAATGTCATTACTGCCGATATTGCAGCATCAAACGGCGTTGTGCACGTGATCGACAAGGTCATGCTGCCCGACAGCTAGGCAATCGGCCTGTTGTTCTGATCAGGTGACACAATGAAACAGTGGCGCGGCCGGATGACCGGCTGCGCCACGTCTTTTTGGCAAACACTGCTGGCCGGGTTGAAAACCGCTACTCGGCGGCAGCCACCTTTGGCTGCACCGCGCTGGTGTAGTCGTTCATCAGCGTCGTCGTAATGTCGCCGACGGTGAAACTGTAGGGTCCGATTTCAGACACCGGTGTTACCTCGGCAGCGGTTCCGACGATAAAGCATTCTTCAAAGTCGGCCATTTCCTCCGGCATGATGACGCGCTCGTTGATCTTGATCTGGCGAGTGCGAGCCAGTTCCATGACGGTTTGGCGGGTAATGCCGTTCAGGAAACAGTCCGGTGTCGGTGTGTGCAGTTCGCCATCCTTGATGAAGAACACGTTTGCACCGGTTGCCTCGGCCACCTGGCCGCGATAGTCGAGCATCAGTGCATCGGCATAGCCTTTGCGTTCGGCTGCATGCTTCGACAAGGTGCAGATCATGTAGAGACCGGCTGCTTTCGCTTCACAAGGAATGGTTGCAGGATCGGGACGCCGCCACTTTGCCATGTCCAGCCGGATGCCCTTGAGGCGCTCCTCGGCATCGAAGTAGCTCGGCCACTCCCAGATCGCGATGGCAACATTGATCTTTGTGGTCTGGGCCGATACGCCCATCATTTCAGACCCGCGCCAGGCGACCGGGCGTACATAGGCATCCTGCAACCCCTGACGGGCCAGCAACGCCTTGCAGGCATCGTCTATTTCAGCAACCGTGTAGGGAATTTCCATGTCGAGGAATTCTGCCGAACGGAACAGGCGTTCAGTGTGTTCGGTGAGCTTGAAAATTTCACCGCCATAGGCGCGTTCACCTTCAAATACCGATGACGCATAATGTAATGCGTGGGACAATACGTGCAGTTGTGCAGCAGACCACGGTACAAATTCACCGTTCAACCAGATATCACCATCACGTTGATCAAAAGGCAGTGACGCGGCCATGGCTGGCGCTCCTCATGTGGCCGGTATCGAATCCTGAATTCACCTACCGGGGTTGTCATTACTAACGCGGATATTCAAAAAAATCGATTATGGCACTAACAACAGCCGTAATTTATGTCAATATAGCTGACATAAATCGTGATAGCCAATACGGATCCGGAAATGACTTTTGCCATGGACGCACAGGCAGACGAGAACTCTGTAGAGCGGAAAGTTTCGCGCGACGCCGTTATTGAACTGATCGAGCTGTTGTATTTCGGCTACCGTGACTTCACCTCGGATCCGGATGTGTTGCTGCTGGATTTCGGGTTTGGCCGGGCGCATCACCGTGTTGTGCATTTCGTAGGCCGCAATCCTGGTATCAGCGTGGCAGAGCTGCTTGATATCCTGCGCATCACCAAGCAGAGCCTGGCGCGGGTGCTGAAGGAACTGGTCGAACGCGGGATCATTGAGCAGCGGTCCGGGAATGCTGACCGGCGAAGGCGGCTGCTGCATCTGACTGCGGACGGCGTTTCGCTGCACGACAGGCTGATGCAACCGCAAATTGAACGGGTACAGGCGGCAATCAGACATGCAGGCGGTGATGCCGCGCCGGTTTTCCAGCAGATATTGTACGGCCTGATCGATGAGGATGAACGCGACCGGGTGGAAAAGGTGGTCAGTCCATGACCGGGCCGCTCGATGATCTGCCACATGTGCTGATTGTTGATGACGACAAGCGGCTTCGTGAATTGCTGGGGTCGTTTCTGTCGGCTAACGGATGCCGGGTGTCTGCGGTGAGTGGGGCAGCCGAGGCACGCCTGCATATGCAGGGCATGTCGTTTGACCTGCTGGTGCTGGACGTGATGATGCCGGACGAAACCGGTCTCGACTTTGCAGGATCACTGCGTGCGGCCGGCAATGACGTGCCGATACTGATGTTGTCGGCGCGGGCCGAAATAGAACACAGGATCGAAGGCTTAAGCGCTGGTGTCGATGATTACCTGACCAAGCCGTTTGAGCCGCGCGAGTTGCTGCTGCGGGTGCAGGCCATCCTGAAGCGCCATGCGCTGGCGCTACCTGCCAGCACGGAAGTGGCGGAAGTGAGTTTCGGCGCATTCTCGTTCAACCTGTTGCGGGGAGAATTACGCCGGGGCGGCCAGATTGTGCATTTGACGACACGCGAGCGCGACATATTGCGCATTCTGGCGCAACGCGCCGGCGAGCCTGTGGCCCGCGCAGATATTATCGAACCGGCCCAGGAAGACACGAACCGGGCGGTGGATGTGCAGATCAACCGGCTTCGGCGCAAGATTGAGGATCAGCCTGCCATGCCGGTTTATCTGCAAACCGTGCGTGGACATGGTTATACTTTGCACGTGGACTAGGGTCGCGACCCTGGGCGCACCTGCACACGTTGAGTGTATTTTGAAAGGTTTTTCACATGTCGGCCATTGCCAGCCGCGACGATACTCCGCTTGAAAAGCGTACCCTGTATTGGCATTTCAACCGGTTTCTTGAACGCTATATGCCGGAGCGGCTGTATCAGCGCTCGCTGATCATTGTCATAGCACCGGTTGTGTTGTTGCAGGGCCTGATGGCCTGGGTGTTTCTCGACCGGCATTATGAAACCGTGACTAAATCCCTGTCGCAGTCATTTGCGCGTGACGTGTCGCTGGTTGTCAAAACCTGGGACAACAGCCCGCGTACGGAAGCTGACCTGGCCAAGGTTCTGGCCATGGCCAACGAAGATCTGGCGCTGGGCCTGACGGTGGAGAAGAAATCCGAGCTCCCGCCGGCGACCAACAAACCGTTCCTGTCTTCAGTGCACCCCAAACTGGTGCGCTATCTGGAAGGTGGTGTGGCGCTGCCTTTATGGGTCGATACCGTTGGCAGCAGCGGCTATGTCGATGTACGGGTTCTGACGCCTGACGGGTTCGTGTTCCGGTTCCTCACTGACCTGGACAGGGCACATGCATCCACCACCCCGATTTTCATTGCCTGGATGATCGGCGGTTCGCTGTTCCTGTTGCTGATTGCCGTGGTGTTCCTGCGCAACCAGATCAAGCCGATCGTCAAACTCGCCAACGCGGCGCAGAGTTTCGGCATGGGCAGGGACGTGCCTGACTTCCGCCCCGACGGGGCAGCCGAGGTGCAGTCTGCCGCGCGCGCGTTCCTGAAGATGAAATCGCGCATCGAACGCCATGTCGAGCAACGAACCGCCATGCTGGCCGGTGTCAGCCATGACCTCAGAACCATACTCACCCGGTTCAAGCTGGAGCTGGCGTTGCTGGAAAAGTCACCGACCGTGCATGCCCTGTCGGACGATGTCGGCGAGATGCAGCGCATGCTGGAAGGCTATCTGGCATTCGTGCGCGGCGATGGCGGTGAGCCGACGGCGGCGACCGAGATCGTCGACCTGCTCGGCGACGTGGCCGATGACATGAGCCGGTCAGGCCATCCGATTGTGCTCAACACGCCGCGCAAGTTGATTGTGGCCTTGAAACCGGATGCCTTCAAACGCTGTGTCGGCAACCTGGTGCAGAATGCGTCACGGTTTGCCAGCCAGGTCGAGATCACGGCGGTGCATGACGGCGATTACCTGAGAGTGGTGGTGGATGACGATGGCCCGGGAATTCCGCCGGAGCAGTATGATGAGGTTTTCAAGCCCTTCGTCCGCCTCGATGTCGCCCGCAACCAGGATTCCGGCGGCACCGGGCTCGGCATGGCCATTGCACGCGACATAGCCCAGAGTCACGGCGGCGACATTGCTTTGTCTCCGTCGATGCTGGGTGGCTTGCGCGCGGAAGTCCGGATACCAATCTGATGATCATGGCGTGCAGATGCCGCAACAGTTCAGGAGTTCAATGTGTCTGTCCCAAAGTATAGTTTTTCCCTGTTCATCCTGACATTGCTGCTGGTCATATCGCCATCGGACCGTTCACCGGCCGGTGCGCAGGCCGCGCCGCCGCTGGATTTCAGGCTGATCTACAGGGCGGCTCAACTGGCCAGCCATGCCTATGATAAAAGGTCGAAAATACTGGTCAGGTATGGGGCGAGAATCACCCGGGTGGCGACGCCCGGCAAGACCAATGTGCAGTATGTCCTGCTGCACGATCACCAGCGCCGAATACAAATCATAGCTGTTCGAGGAACGGTGGACGACACCAACTGGAAACTCGACAGGGACAAGAGAATTGTTCGCGACGGCAGGTCGGGTGTGATGCTGCACCGTGGTTTCCGGCGCGCTGCCGACACCATATTCGACGACGTCAGGCAACGGCTCAGACCGGACTACACCACTTACCTGACGGGGCATTCGCTGGGTGGGGCGGTGGCGGCAATTCTGGGGATCTATCTGTGGGATGAAGAGGCGCTCAGGCTCGGCGGGATCTATACGTTCGGGCAGCCTAAATTCACCAATTTGCAGGGCGCCACGGCTTACAGGAACCTGCCGATCTTGAGAGTTGTATACCAGAATGACACCGTGCCGCTATTGCCTGACCAGACCCGAGGAGACAAGCAGCAGTTTGTCCATATCGGTCCGGTTCTCAATCTCCTGACCGGCCCTTACTATCTGTATGGCACGGCAAAGCAGGCGACGCAGTTTTCAAAGCGGTCTTTCCGGAAAATGCTGTTCCAGATCAGTTTGCCCGATCACAAGATGAAGTGGTACCTGCAGAGCCTGCGCGATAAGCAGGACGGTACCAGGCGTGTCCGCTTCAGGGACCGAAACAGGCATATTACACGGCACAAGTACGGCTCCGGCGTGGATACCGCGCTTCCCAAGCGGCAGTACAATTTCAATCACCACAATTGATGTGTGGTTGCGGGGTTCGATGCGCCCTAGTGCAGCCGTGAACCGTTCGGCGCGTCCTTGTCTATGCCGACCAGGATGACATCACCATTGTTGTCGGCGAAACCAAGTGTCAGCACCTCCGACATGAACGGGCCGATCTGGCGCGGCGGGAAGTTGACCACGGCAGCCACCTTGCGTCCGGCCAGGTCTTCGCGCGAGTAGTGGACGGTTATCTGCGCTGATGACTTCTTGACGCCGATCTCGTCGCCAAAATCAATCTTCAGCTTGTATGCGGGTTTGCGGGCTTCCGGAAAATCCGACACTTCGATAACTGTGCCAATGCGGATGTCGACCTTCATGAAATCGTCGAAGGTAATGGTCGTCATGGGGTCGTCGTCTCCGATGTGGGCGCTTCCGGTGCCGGAGGCGGCGGGGTGGCAGAACCGGCCTTGTCGTGTTCATGCGATGACGACGGGCCGCGGCGGGCTTTCATAAACCCTCGCGCCAGGCTGGACAAGGCGGTTGCCAGTGTCATTGGGGCTTCAAGCCGCTTGATCCAGTCCGCGCCATCGCGCAGGGAGCGGTCCAGCTGTGCCATGGTGCGCGCAAGCCCGGCATCGTCGTCATTGGCCCACACTTTCAGGGTGCGCACGTAGACCAGCGCCAGGCCTGTGGTTTTCACGGCGCCGCGCAGACCGGTGTCTTCAATGCCGGCTGCCGACAAGACCCAATCCTGGGATTGCATCATGGAACCGGCCAGGCGGGCATAGTCGGGCAGGGAGGCTGCAGGTGCTTCAACCATCGACCGGATGGCGGCCTTGTCGCCGTCCATCAGTTCCAGGCGGCGCATGAGAATGTCGAACACCCGGTCATGGGCAGAACCGGATACAGGCTCGGTTTCCAGGGAAGCCAGCATTTTTGCATCAAGCTGCCGGCCATAAAGCTGCAGGATGTCTGCCTTGCCGCCGATAACACCGGCAAGGTCTGCCAGCGACAGATCAGCTTCAGCGGCAATATCTGCCAGTTTGACTTCGCTCCACGGCCGGGTGGCAGCCAGTCGAAATGTAGCACTTACAATAGCGTTCTCGCGTTCTTCCATGACAAGGCTCCTGTTGGCTCCGTCTACCAGCTTTTCAGACTGCAATGTGGAAACGATGAACACAAGCGGGCGGATTGGCGCGTGCTGTTTTAACCGGCCAGTTCGCGGGAGCGTTTTTCAGCTTCGGCGGTTGCCCTGATCATCAGCTGCTTCATGCCGTCCGGATCAGCCATCAGGACCTGCAGCGCTGCATGGGTGGTGCCCTTGGGAGAAGTGACGTTCTCGCGCAGTTCCCCTGCGGGCGTGCCGGTGGCGCGCATCAGCTCGCCGGCACCGGCAACAGTGGCACGCGCCAGTTGCTCTGCAACATCTGCCGGCAAGCCCAGCTGCAGGGCTGCTGCCGTCATGCATTCGGTCATGTAGAAGATATAGGCAGGCCCGGAGCCTGAAATGGCAGTGCAGGCGTCAATCAGCGCCTCATCTGATACAGTGACCACCTCGCCCAGAGACGCCAGCAGTGCCATTGCCAGCTCGGACTGTGCCGATGACACGCCGTCGCTTGCCGCCATGGCTGTGATGCCGCGGCCAACGGCGGCGGGCGTATTGGGAATGGTGCGGATGACCGGTGTCGTGGCACCAAAGTGCTGCCGGAAAGCAGCAATCGTCTTGCCTGCCACAACGGAGACAACCAGCGGATTGTCTTTGGCGAGAGCCGCCATGGCCGGCAGTACTTCGTCGACCATTTGTGGTTTTACCGCGACCAGGATGGCCTCGACACCGCCGACTCTCTCGATGGGCGGGTTGTGACTGATTGAATGCTGCGCAATCACCGTCATGGTTTCAGGCGGCGGGGCAGGGTCAAAAATTGTTACCTGGTCACCGGTTACGCCTGCTTCCAGCCAGCCTTGCAGCATTGCTGTTCCCATCTTGCCGGCACCGATCAGGACGAGACGTCCTGAAAGATTTGGAGTGACGGACATGGAATCAGGCCTCTCCGACGGTTTCCAGAAGGCTGGACCGGATGGCGTCTTCTGCTGTCTTGCCGGCCCAGATGGCATACTGGAATGCCGGGAAATACCGTTCGCACGCGTCAAGTGCCGTATGTACCAGCGCCTCGCACTGGGCTTCGTTGAGGTCGGCCTGGCCGGTCAACAGCAACGAATTGCGGAACATCAGCGATCCTTCATTGCGCCACACATCAAAGTGGCCAAAGAACAGCTGCTCGTTGATCAGCGCCACGAGCCGCACGATTTCGTCGCGCCGGCCTTCAGGCACCTTCAGATCAAACGAACACGCCAGATGCAGGCCTTCAAGCTGGGCATTCCAGTTGAGCGACAAATGCAGGTCCGTCCACGAACCGGCAACGATCATGTTGATTTCGTCATCGGCTGAACGGTCGACGAACCATTCATTGCGTGAAGCCAGCAGCTCCACTGTTTCCAGTGGATGAGCCAGATCATGCTTTATTGCCAGTGCTGCCGTCATATTCGTCGCTCCAAAGGCAACCTGTGTTCACCTGAACACATCTAGTTGCTCGACCATCCAGTAACTGAGCATCTTGTCTGGAATCAGGTGATCCTGTTTCGCCTCAAGATGCTGCAGTGTTGAATCGCTGCACGACGCAACGAATCAAGTCGTGTACAGAAATTGACGAATGTTCCGCTGCGCCGCAAGAGTCGGCGGCAATAAGCTGTGATTCCTCCACACTGCAATGGGGATAAATCACATTTCAGCGCATAGAATTCACTTCTTGGCTGTGGAAGACTTTGTAGCAGCTTTCTTTTTTGCAGCCGGTGCCGGTTTTGATTGCAACGTTTCCAGCTTCGTCTCCAGCTCTGCAATGCGGGCGCGCAGTGCTTCATTTTCCGTGCGTGCCATGCTGGCCATGTCGCGTACAACGTCGAATTCCTCACGCTGCACAATCTGTATGTCCGCCAATACCCGCTCGATCTGCGCCTTGACCAGATTGTCCACCTCGCGCCTGGCGCCTTGCGCCGCACCGGCGGCATTGGTCATTACCTTGGCTAGTTCGTCAAAGAAACGTGAGGACGGGCTTGTCATATTTCAGGTGTCTCGGCTGTTGGAAACCAGTGTTGTATCCTTTAGGTAGGGTGCAGCGAAGGCTTTCGCAAGCCTCTTGCACCTGAACCGATGACGCAACCTATCCGGCGGTCTCTTAATGCCCACTTTGTTTGCCATTCCCTTTCCGGTGATTGATCCGGTGGCGCTGTCGCTCGGCCCGCTGGAAATCCGCTGGTATGCGCTGGCCTATGTGGTCGGGCTGATGGGGGCGATCTGGTATGCCAAGCGGCTGGTCAGCAATGAAGCATTGTGGCCCGGTGCGAAGCCGCACACCTCACCGGCGCAGCTTGACGATCTGCTGTTGTGGTCGACCCTTGGTGTGCTGCTGGGCGGCAGGCTGGGCTATGTGCTGTTCTACAACCCAGCCTACTTCGTGCAAAATCCATCCGAGATCCTGCAGATGTGGAATGGTGGCATGTCATTCCATGGCGGGTTTCTGGGCGTCGTCGTTGCGTGCTATTTCTACGGTCGCCGCCATGGCATCGGCATGTGGCAGCTATTGGACCTGGGCGCTGCCAGTGTCCCGATCGGGTTGTTTCTCGGGCGCCTGGCAAACTTCATCAACGCGGAACTCTACGGCAAGGTGACAGACGTGCCCTGGGCCATGGTATTTCCCGGAGGCGGCCCGGATCCGCGCCACCCGAGCCAGCTCTATGAAGCGGGCCTTGAGGGTATTCTGCTGTTTCTGGCGGTTCGGGTTGCCACTCACCGGATGAAATGCCTGCCGCGCGCAGGCGTGGCGTCCGGCGTGTTTGCAACAGGTTATGCGGCGTCGCGGATCATCGTGGAATTTGCCCGTGAGCCTGATGCCCATATCGGCTATCTGACGGGCGGCTGGCTGACCATGGGCATGGTATTGTCACTACCGCTGCTGGGTGTCGGCATCTGGTTGCTGGCAAGGTCAAGACCATCAAAATCCGGGAGCACCGCATGAGCAAACCGAAACCTGAGACAGTTGAGCGCCAGTCCGCGCTTGGCACCGTCATTGCCGACATGATCGCGGCTGACGGGCCTGTGCCGGTGGACCGCTACATGGCGCTGGCGCTGGGTCACGAACGCCACGGGTATTATATGGGCCGCGATCCGTTTGGCCGGGCCGGAGATTTCATTACCGCGCCTGAAGTATCACAAATGTTCGGTGAACTGGTCGGCATATGGTGTGCTGCGGGCTGGCAGATGATGGATGCACCGGCGGAGTGGAACCTCATCGAACTTGGACCGGGCAGGGGTACACTGCTGGCCGATCTGGTTCGTGCCTGTTCGGTCATGCCGGGCCTGCGCGACGGCATGAAGGTCCACCTGGTTGAAACGTCACCGGCACTGAAGACAATGCAAGGCGAGACGCTCAAACGTGCAGGAATAGACGCCACCTGGCATGATCGGCTGGAAGATGTGCCGGACGGACAATCGCTGATCATTGCCAACGAGTTTTTTGATGCGCTGCCGGTGAGCCAACTGCAAAAACAGGCCGGCCACTGGCATGAGCGTGTTGTCGGATTGGGGCAGGATGGCAAGCTGGCATTCGGTGTTGCCAGCGATCCTGTCGCACCGGCGCTTGTGCCGCCATGGGCTGCACCGGGGGCAGATGGCGATATTGCCGAGTTTTCGCCGGCCCGCGATGCCGTGGCGCGCGAGATCGGCCGTCGCATTACCAGGGACATGGGTGCAGCGCTTATCATCGACTACGGCCATATGCGCTCGGCGGCGGGCGACACACTGCAAGCCATTCGCAAGCACCAGTTCGCCGATGTACTGGCCCAGCCCGGTGAAGCCGACATAACTTCTCATGTGGACTTTGAAGCGCTGACAGCGGCGGTAACCGCTGATGGTGCGAAACCCTACGGCCCGGTCATGCAAGGTGACTTCCTGATCAAGATGGGCCTGAAGGAGCGCGAAGAGATGTTGCGCGTGCGTGCCGATGCCCGGCAGCGTATTCGCCTGTCGAAAGGCGCGCAAAGACTGGTGTCCGGCAACCAGATGGGGCAATTGTTCAAGGTGCTGGCGGTAACCCATCCCGACATGCCAAAGCCTGCCCCTTTCAACGTGGAGCCAGCATGATCGAAGCTTCAGGCCTTTCTTCCATAAGCGGCATAAGACACGGGTTCTTCACCCGCGAAGGTGGCGTATCCGACGGCATCTACGGATCGCTGAATGCAGGCTTCGGGTCCAGCGATGACGGAGCCAGGGTAGCGGAGAACCGGCGCCGGATTGCCGCTCAGCTGAGCGTGGACGCTGACAGGCTGCTGACCATTCACCAGTGGCACAGTGCAGATACTGTACATGCCGACAAACCCTGGAATGTGCGCCAGCCCCCGGAAGGTGATGCGGTGGTAACCGACAGGCCCGGAATTGCAGTTGCGGTCCTGACGGCTGATTGTACACCGGTTTTGTTCAGTTCGGGTGACGGTCAGGTGGTCGGCGCGGCGCATGCCGGATGGAAAGGTGCAATCGGGGGTGTGCTGGGGTCAACCGTCGCGCGCATGAAAGATCTGGGCGCGAAGGACATTCACGCCGCGGTCGGGCCGACCATCAGCCAGTTGAACTATGAAGTTGGGCCGGAGTACCGGGCTCAGTTTGTCGAACGCGATGCGGCATCGGAACGGTTTTTCATCCCGTCGGCAAAACCTGAACACTTCATGTTTGACCTGCCAGGGTTTGTGCGAACCCGCCTGGATGATCTGGAGCTGGCATCAATCGAGGATACCGCGCTGTGCACCTATGCCGACGAGCAGCGGTTCTTCTCGTACCGGCGTACGGTTCATCGCGGCGAGGGGGACTACGGCCGCCAGCTTTCAGCTATTTGCATCAAGGAATAGGCAACACTCATGGCACTGCATTTTGAAAACAAGGAATACAAGGCCCGGCAGAAGAAGGTCATCAGGGAACTGGAGGCACGCGGGCTGGACGGACTGCTGATGTTTCAGCAGGAGTCCATGTATTACCTGACCGGCTATGACACGTTCGGGTTCTGTTTCTTCCAGTGCCTGTATCTCGGGACGGACGGCAAGATCGCGCTGTTGACCCGGTCTGCGGATCTGCGCCAGGCGCAACACACCTCAACCATTGAAGACATCCGCATCTGGACGGATGAAGCAGGTGCTCGGCCCGCCGTGCAACTGCGCGACATGCTGGACAGCCTTGGTGCGAAAGGCAAGAAACTGGGCATCGAGAATGAATCCTATGGTCTGGTGCATTCGAACGGGCTGGCGGTCGATGCAGCGCTTGGCACCTGGTGCAAGCTTTCCGACGCATCCCGGCTGGTGGACGCTATCCGCAGCGTGAAGTCCGACGCCGAGCTGAAATATGTGCGCAAGGCGGGCAAGCTGGGCGATGCCGCGCTCAAGGCTGCCATTGAAGCAACCCATGCCGGGGCTGACGAAGGCGACATTCTGGCAGCACAGCATGCGGCTATTTTTGCCGGTGGTGGCGACTACCCGGCCAATGAGTTCATCATCGGGTCTGGCCGCGACGCGCTTTTGTGCCGGTATAAATCCGGCCGGCGCAAGCTGTCGAAGCGTGATCAGCTGACTCTCGAATTTGCCGGGGTCTACCGCCACTACCACGCGGCATACATGCGTACATTCATTGTCGGAGAGCCGAAAAAGCAGCACATCTCTATGCATGCCGCAGCACTTGAGGCGCTCAAGGCGGTGGAAGATGTGATGAAGCCCGGCAAGACAGCCGGTGACGTGTTCGACGCGCATGCGCGCGTCATGGATGAACACGGCCTAGCGCATGCGCGGCTCAATGCGTGCGGGTATTCGCTGGGCGCGAAGTTCACGCCCAGCTGGATGGACACGCCGATGTTTTTTCACGGCAATGAGTTCCAGATCAAAGCCAACATGACTTTTTTTGCGCACATGATCCTTGTAGATTCGAAGACCAATACGGCGATGACACTGGCTCGTACCTACATTACCGGGCGCGGTGCGCCGGAACCGGTCTCCAGATATCCATTGAAAATGATCGTCAGATAGGAACAGACATGGCCTACTCAGTCCGGGCGTTGCAGGCAGATGACAAACCGCGCTGGCGTGAATTGTTTGACGGCTATTTGCGGTTTTACGAGTCTTCGGTGCCGGAAGAGACCATCGAACTGACATTTGAACGTCTGCTGGGCGATGGTGAATGGGATCCGTCCGGTCTTGTGGCAATCAATGCCGACGGACAAATCGACGGTATCACCCATTATGTGTTTCACCGCTCCACCTGGTCGGCAACGGTCTACTGTTACCTGGAAGACCTGTTCGTGGATCCGGCAGTTCGCGGTGGCGGCGCCGGGCGCGCATTGATCAATGCGGTCTATGATGCAGCCGATGCAAAAGGCGCTACACGTACCTATTGGGCAACTCAGGAATTCAACTACAAGGGCCGAATGCTGTACGACAAGGTCGCTGCCAAATCACCTTTCATTCAGTATCGCCGGCCGGTCTGAGACAAGGCGGGTGTCTTGCGGTGCAGGGCATGATTAAGGCACATTGTATCGGCGAGGTCAGACGACATGCAGGCTGGGACATGATGCGGGTTGCAGACAGGCACGGATGGGCGCGGACAGTAGCGGGTATCACCGCGCTGCTGGCCACCTTGATGTTGCTTGCTGCCTGTTCGGCAAGCCCCAATCAGCCGTTTGCGAAATCCTCGCTGGACGCAGGAGGCGGGTCAGGCCGCATCCCGCCCACAATTGCCATTATTGCGATGAACGGTGTGCCTCCCGCCAGGGCCGGTGTACTGGCGGATGCCCTGGCCGAAGAGGCGGGCAAGCGCGACATTGCCATTGTGCAGGGAAATTTTTCCGATGGGTACCAGCTGGCCGGCAATTTCCAGGCGGTCTTTGAAGGGGGCGGCGTCAGGGTTATCTACACTTGGGTGCTGACCGGAAATACCGGTGGCGAACTGCACCGGATCAACGGGCAGGAACTGGTGGCAGCTCCCAATGCCGACCCGTGGGCGGGCGTGTCGGACATTATCCTGAAACGCATGGCGTCGGTCACCGCAGAAAGCCTGTCGACCAAGCTGGCACAGCTGGGCTTCAGGGTCAGGCAGGCAGGTGTTATGCCGCCGACCCACACTTTTGCGCAAGCCGGTCCGGGTGCTGAAAGGGAACTTGACCTAGAGACCTATCATGGTGCCGGATCAGCACTTGCAAGAGCGGCGATCACGCCCGATGAACTATACACGCTGACACCGGAAGAACTGGACGAGCGACTGACCGTTGTGGCCCGCAAGCAGGCGCAGGAGCGATTGCGGGATGCAGGCGTCAATTCGCTCGATGAGCTGATGGGCGAAACAGATGAGGCAACCGAGTCGGCAGAGCCAACCGAGACGGTGAAAACATCCAGAGGGTCAGGAAAAGCATCCAGGCTGGCGGACCGCGCATCACCGACTGTGGATCGCGAGCAGCTTGCCACTGCAAGACCGGCGCCGGATGCAAAAACCGATCTCGGCGACATGCAGGCATATGCGGATACATCTGCGCGTGGCGGGATAGACAAGGTGGCCCTTGTCGGGGTGACCGGATCGCCAGGGCGCGGCAATGACGAGCTTTACCGGGCCATGCGCAAGGTGTTGCGTGATGCAGGCTGGCCGGTGGTGAACAAACCGGGCAAGACGGCCCTGTCGATTTCGGGCCGGGTTGCGCTCACCGCACCCAAATCAGGCGTGCAGCAGGTGAAACTCGCCTGGGCCGTCACCCTACCGACAGGCAAGGTGCTCGGCACCGTACGGCAGGCCAACGACGTTCCGGCCGGCTCGCTCAACAAGGGCTGGGGACAGACGGCCGGTTATGCGGCAGAGGCCGCTGCTGAAGGTATTTTCAATCTCGTTGAGCAGGTGCGCGGCAAATAAACGGCATTTGCCGGCCAAAATTGTCATCTTCATGTGGAATTGCGGAAATCTGTGGTTGGCAGACCGCCATCCAAGGTTGTAAGAACCTTGTGATTAAGGGCTGGATCAGCTGGAATTCCCGCACAAGCAATAACCGGGAACCGGCGTCACAGGGCGAACGTCGTAATGAAACTCGTTTCGGGTAATTCCAACCGGCCATTGGCGGAAGCCATTGCCGCCTATCTCAACCTTCCTTTGACCAAGTGCTCAGTGCGGCGGTTTGCCGACATGGAAGTGTTTGTCGAGATTCAGGAAAATGTCCGCGGTGAGGATGTGTTCGTGGTGCAGTCCACGGCCTTTCCCACCAATGACCATCTGATGGAACTGTTGATCATTATCGATGCGTTGCGCCGTGCATCGGCCAAGCGCGTGACGGCTGTCGTGCCGTATTTCGGCTATGCCCGGCAGGACCGGAAACCCGGTCCGCGGACGCCAATCTCAGCCAAGCTGGTCGCCAACATGATTGAGCGCGCCGGCGCAGACCGGGTGCTGACCATTGATCTGCACGCCGGCCAGATTCAGGGCTTCTTCGATATTCCGACAGACAACCTTTATGCGGCACCTGTCATGGTGCGTGACATCAAGGACAACAAGGACAAGTTTTCCGGCACCGAGGTGTGCGTCGTTTCTCCCGATGTGGGTGGTGTGGTTCGAGCGCGCGCACTTGCCAAGCGCATCGGAGCGCCGCTGGCCATTGTGGACAAGCGCCGCGAACGCGCCGGTGTTTCCGAAGTCATGAACATCATCGGCGAGGTCTCGGGCATGTCCTGTATCCTGGTAGATGACATTGTCGATTCCGGTGGCACATTGTGCAACGCCGCCGAAGCCCTGCTGGATGCAGGCGCAACAGATGTGTCGGCCTATATCACCCATGGAGTGCTGTCCGGCGGGGCAGTGGCGCGCATTACCGCGTCCAAACTCAAGCAACTGGTGCTGACGGACAGTATCCAGGCGACAGAGGCGGTGCGCGTGTCGCGCAACATTCGCGTCATCACCATGGCAAGCCTGATTGGTGAAGCCATCAAGCGTACCGCACTTGAAGAGTCGGTTTCCAGCCTGTTTGACGACTGATGCCCTGACTGCCAGTCTGGCGGCATGAACCCTGCCATCATCCACAGTGAGACGATTCCCGCCGGTGCGCCGTGGTCGCGGGTGATCGATAAGTCGCAACGGTTGCGCATTGTCGATAGCCATGGGGCGCAGGCTGTTGATTTTCTGTGTTATTGCGCGGCAGACCCGGCTGAGCGCTATCACGCGCCCAATACCATCAAGAAGGCCGGCACCATCACGCTGACTGCGGGTCATGCGCTGTATTCCGATAAAGCGCGTAAACTGTTTTCCATCGAGGAAGACAGTTTCGGCGGCCATGACACCATTGGCGGCTGTTGTTCGAAACCATCCAATGAAATGCTTTACGGTGTCGGTAATGACGGCTGCCGGGAGAATTTCCTGACAGCCCTTGCTGGACACGGGCTGGGCTGGAAGGACATCGTACCCAATGTCAACTGGTTCATGACCGTGCCTGTGGACACGACGGGCGGGGCGCATGTAGCGCTGGGCACATCGCGTGCGGGAGACTTCGTGACGCTTCGTGCCGAGATGGATGTGCTGGCGGTGATTTCCAACTGCCCACAGGTGCTGAATCCGTGCAACAACTTCAATCCGACAGACATAAAAATCGAAGTGCTGGCGCCTTGAACTGAAAATCCCCGGACGCCTGTTCAGGCACCCGGGGCAGTTTCAGGGAGGTTTACTCACTCACGGTTGTTACTTACCAGGCGTTTCAGGCCTGTAATGCTGTTTGACTATGATGTTGCGTCAGTACATCCAATTGCAAAGTCTGGTGTATCAAGTGTTGCGCCCTGGCGATCAACCGTCAGGCGGTCACCGGAGAACGAGTAGGATGTCCCAACCATGATGGTGTGATCATCCCTGTCGGCTCCGTCAAATGAGCAATTTTCACGGAATGTACCCCGATAGCCGATATAGATCGGGGTATCACCGATGACAGGCATGCCAGTCAGGAGAAAGTCATACCGGGCCTTCACCGAAAAGGTTTCCATGTCGCCAGTTAACGCGCTGACATAATCTATGTTGATGTAGGTGCCTTCCAGCTGGATGCGGCTGTCGCTGGTCGGGAAATAGCGCACCACGCCACGGGCAAAAAACCCGTCGTCAAGACCAAGACCACCAAAATCATTGACGGTGTCGACATAACCGCCCTGGCCATACAAGGTTATGTTGTCAATATATATCTGGGCTTCACCGCCCACAAAGCGATGATCCTGGCGAAAGCTGCCGCCACCCAAAATGCCGGCGTCAACAGATCCCATGCCACCGAACGCGCCAAACAGGCCGCGCGACGGATCGCGCCAGCTGCCATGAGTGGCGAACTGGTAGGAAAAACGTGGTCCGGCTGCATCATTGTTAATTGCCGATTCCGTGGCGTATGTGTTGTACTCGTACTTAACGTCGGACTGGATCGAGATATTCTCGCCAAGCGGCAGGCTCAAAAGGCCCTCGCCGCCATTGGTAAACACCGTGTCGTCATCAGTGCCGTCGTCAATGAACTGGACGCCCGCCCAGCTATCCACAACGCCGGATACAATCAGGCCCAGATCACGCTCGAAATCTGCTGCACCGGCCGGGCCGGCAAACGCAAAAAGCGCAACGGATGTTGCCAAAAGCGTCTTTTTCATCACGAAAACCCCTGCAAAACATCAACTGGTCTCATAATAGGCAGATTCCCCAGCTTCCGCACAGTCACGTTTGAGTAGTACACGCAGTTTTTTGAAAAGTGTGACATTTGAGCCACAGTGCGTCTGCGGACAAATTGCCGGACCATGCCCGGCAAGGCGGCATTTATGTCGCGGTGCGGTACATGTTGCGTACCGGCGCTGCTTTATGTATAAGCCCGCAATCCGTTGCCGGGCTCGTTCACCCCTGGAGGAGATCTCCGGCAGGATACAGGTTGGCGCGTCAACAGTTGACGCGCCGTGATTTTACCACTTGCACGACAGCAGGAGACAGACGATGGCACAGACCGTCATACTGAACGCTTCGGTGCGCGAACGGGCCGGCAAGGGGGCCGCCCGTGCAGTCCGCCGCGAAGGCCGCGTACCCGCCGTAATCTACGGCGACAAAAAAGACCCCCAGACCATTTCCATGGACTACCGTGAATTGATGAAACAGGTGCAGACGGGTCGTTTCCTGTCAACACTTGTCGACATCGATGTTGACGGTACCAAGGTTCGCACCATCCCGCGCGATGTGCAGTTTGATCCGGTTCGCGATTTTGTCGTGCACGTTGATTTCCTGCGGCTTGGCAAAGGCGCGCGTATTGCGGTTGAAGTTGCGATCAACTTCCTCGGCGATGACGACAGCCCGGGCCTCAAGCGCGGCGGTGTGCTGAACGTGGTTCGGCACAGTGTCGAGATCATGTGCCCTGCCGATGCAATTCCTGAAAGCTTCGACATGGACATTTCGGAGCTGGATATCGGTGACGGCCTGCATGCCACCGACTTGACCCTGCCGGAAGGCATGACCTTCACCATCACCGATCGCGACTTCACCATTGCTACCATCGCCGCACCCTCTGGTGGCGCCGAGGATGAGGAAGAAGCAGTTGAAGGCGAAGAAGGTGCTGAAGGCGAAGAAGGTGCAGAAGGCGAAGAAGGTGCAGAAGGCGCCGA
Source organism: Anderseniella sp. Alg231-50 (assembly GCF_900149695.1). NCBI lineage: Bacteria > Pseudomonadati > Pseudomonadota > Alphaproteobacteria > Hyphomicrobiales > Parvibaculaceae > Anderseniella > Anderseniella sp. Alg231-50. The sequence continues at coordinate 2,097,051 of NZ_LT703003.1, forward strand.
CGGAGCCGCTGGCGAAGGCGGCGAAGAGTAATCTCTTCGCCGGGCCTTTCCGGTTCAGCCCCGATGGTTGCGAAATGAGGCGCACATGCTGATTATCGCGGGACTTGGAAATCCAGGCACCAAATATGCCGGGCACCGGCACAATATCGGCTTCATGGCGGTGGACGAGATCGTTCGCCGCCATGGCTTTTCTGCATGGCGCAAGAAGTTCCGGTCAGAAATCTCCGAAGGCCTGCTCGAAGGCGAGACGGTGCTGGTCATGAAGCCGCAAACCTATATGAACGAATCCGGACGTGCCGTGGGCGAGGCCATGCGGTTCTACAATCTCGGGCCTGAAGACCTGGTGGTGCTCTATGACGAGCTCGACCTGGTGGCAGGCAAGGTGCGGGTGAAAACCGGTGGCGGCGCGGGCGGCCACAACGGCATTCGTTCGATTGACGCCCATTGCGGCAAGGACTACCGCCGGGTGCGTCTCGGTATCGGCCATCCGGGGTCAAAGGACAGGGTTACCGGGCATGTCCTGGGTGATTTCGCCAAGGCCGATCGTGAGTGGCTCGAACCACTGCTGGACGAGGTCGCACGCAGTGCCGGATTGCTGGTCAAGGGCGACGATGCGGGGTTCATGAACAAGGTGGCGCTCAGCGTGCGTCCGGACGGAAAAGATAACCCGGCCTCCAGGGAGCCACCCAGGGCGTCGGGCAAAAAGCAAAGTCACATTCACCAGGCCCGGGCCGCGGCCCGCAAGCCTGCATTGTCAAAAACCGGCCCGATGGCCGACATGCTGAACAGGCTGCTGGGCAAGAAGGACAAGGAATAGATGGGTTTCAAGTGCGGTATCGTCGGGTTGCCCAATGTCGGCAAGTCGACCCTGTTCAATGCGTTGACGCAGACTGCGGCGGCGCAGGCGGCCAACTATCCGTTTTGCACCATTGAACCGAATGTCGGGGACGTTGCGGTGCCGGATGAGCGCCTTGTGCAACTGGCGTCAATAGCAAAGTCTGCCCAAACCATCCCGACCCGGCTGACGTTTGTCGACATTGCGGGCCTGGTCAAAGGTGCGTCCAAGGGCGAAGGCCTCGGCAACCAGTTCCTGGCCAATATCCGCGAGGTTGACGCCATCGCCCATGTGGTGCGCTGCTTCGAGGACGGCGACATTACCCATGTGGAAGGCCGCATCGATCCGATCGCCGACATTGAAACCATCGAGACCGAATTGATGCTGTCGGACATGGAAAGCCTGGAAAAGCGCATTGCGGGCGTCGAGAAGAAGGCCAAGTCCGGCGAGAAAGCCGCGAAAGCGGAGTATGATTTCATGATGCGGCCGCTGGAGCTGCTGCGCGAAGGCAAGCCGGCGCGTGAACTTGAAATCGCGAATGATGAACAAAAGGCGTTCCGTATGCTGGGCCTTTTGACCTCCAAGCCGGTGCTGTATGTCTGCAATGTTGAAGAAGATGCCGCAGACCAGGGCAATGAATTTTCTGAGAAGGTAAAGGCATTCGCGGCGGCACAAGGTGCCCAGGCGGTTGTTGTCTCTGCCAAGATCGAAAGCGAAATTGCCGTACTGGACGACGATGAACAGCGTGAATACCTGGATGCCATCGGACTGGCCGAACCGGGCCTGAACCGGGTCATTCGTGCCGGATACAAACTGCTGAAGCTTTTGACCTATTTTACGGTTGGTCCGAAGGAGGCGCGAGCCTGGACAGTGACCACCGGGACCAAGGCACCTGCAGCTGCAGGCGTCATCCACACCGACTTCGAGAAGGGTTTCATCCGGGCTGAAACCATTGCCTATGATGACTTCGTGACATTGTCAGGCGAGGCAGGCGCGCGTGATGCCGGCAAGATGCGGCTTGAAGGCAAGGAATACATTGTCCTGGACGGTGACGTGCTGCATTTCCGCTTCAACAACTGATCTTCGCATCTGTGTTGCAGGCGATGTTTACTGCTGTCCATGTGGTTTGAACACAGCCAGCCCGCGGCCGCTTATGACGACGACGTTTCCGGCACTCGGTGATCCGTGATTGACATGGGTTTCAAACTCAAACCGAAGCATGTTTCCCAGTTCGGTATTGCGTAGTCGCGCTTCGCTCGCGGCTTCGTGCTTGATTTTCACCAGTGCCTGACTGCGAAGTGCGTGTTCCGCCATTTCAAGAGCGGATTCTGACAAGGAATACCGCAATTCACCAACGCTGCGGGCTGACAGGCGTTTCAACCTGGACGCTACGTCCAGCGGGTCTGTTGATCCGGTGACGGTCAGCAGAACCGTGACGTTGCCAAAATACTTGAAGTCATCGGAATTTGAGCGGCGCTGACGCAATTCCATGTGGGTGATGGTGGCTTCAGCCACGTGCATGCCGACCTGTTGCGTCTCACGGATGACATCGCTTTTCCGGCGTCGCAGTGTGGTGATCAAACCATCAAACGTCTGGTGCACGGAACTGAACTGAAGGGACAAGGTTATCTGGTCTGTCGTGAATTCATCCTGCACGCTTGCTGCGGCGCGAATGGGCTGATCCTGCACCTGGGCCTGCCAACGGCTGGTGGCGTTGTTTTCCTCGTCCTTTGCAAAAGCAATATGCGGCAGGAGTGCAGTGATGGCGACTGCCGCGGCGGCGCTGAGTGCTTTCATTCGTTTTCAAGCTCCTGACATTGCCCGCTGTCATCCTGCAAGTCTCGCATGTACCCGCAGTGCAGTACAATTCAATCAAATGTGGGTTTCCCGCGTGATGAACTATCCTGCCCCTTGACCACAGCTCATGCAGGCTTGAAAACAACGTCCATGTCTGGGGAACTATTGCATTACGAAGATTTCAATGTCGGCGATACGCACACCTGTGGTGCGTTCGCCATGTCGGCAGACCTGATCCGCGAATATGCGGGCGAATGGGACCCGCAGCCGTTTCACCTTGATGAAGAACTGGCCAATGCCTCGGTGCTCGGCGGCCTGTGCGCATCTGGCTGGCAGGTGTGCTCGATCATGAACCGGCTGATGGTGCTGGGCTATGCCAACCAGGCCGCCGGCATGGGCTCCTTCGGCATCGAGCAGGTGAAGTGGATGAAGCCGGTTTATGCCGGTGATGTTCTGTCGCTGCGTTACACGGTGCTGGAAAAACGGGTGTCATCCAAACGGCCCGAAATGGGCATTGTGCGCATGCGCTGGGAAGCCCTGGACCAGACCGGCCAGGCCAAGACCGAAATGACCGGCACCAACCTGTTCCGCGTCCGTGGCGCAGGGGAGGCTTGAACCATGAGCGGATACACCTCGATCTGGCTGGAAGATTTTGAAGCAGGCCAGCACGCGATTTACGGCGATTATCACTTCACCCGCGAGGCGGTGATCGATTATGCGCAGAAATATGACCCGCAAGCCTTTCACCTGGACGACGAGGCGGCGGCCCGGACCTATTTCGGCAAGCTGGCAGCTTCCGGGTGGCATACCGCATCTGCGTGCATGAAGCTGCTTGCGCACTACCATTTTTCATTGCGGGACGCTGCGGCTGCGCGCGGTGAACCACTGCCTGCGCTCGGCCCTTCGCCGGGATTTGAAAACCTGCAATGGAACCGGCCGGTGTATCCCGGGGACACGGTAACCTATGGCGGCACCATTACAGGTGCGCGCAAAATGAACTCACGGCCCGGATGGGGGCTTGTCACCCTGACGCCACACGGCCACAACCAGGACGGCGACAAGGTGTTTTCATACGATTCAACGGTGATGTTCGCCTGCCGCGGCAATACCGGAACATAAAGGAACTGACAGATGAGCAAGGGTATCGCGCTGGTAACGGGCGCAGGATCGGGTATCGGCAGGGCATGCGCCACTGCACTGGCGACAGACGGCTGGACCGTGGTGCTGACCGGCAGGCGCGAAAACGCCCTGCAGCAAACCATCTCCGAGGCCGGTGAGGCCGGCGCGCAGATGCAGGCCATTGCGTGTGATGTCACTGATCCTGCTTCGGTTGAGGCACTGTATGCTGGTATTGATAAGGCACAGGGGCGGATCGATGTGGTGTTCAACAACGCCGGCACCAACGTGCCGCCGCTCAACCTGGCAGACCTCACCTATGATCAGTGGCGCCAGGTCATCGGGGTCAACCTGGATGGAGCCTTCCTGATCGCCAAGGGAGCGTTCACCATGATGCGTGACCAGACCCCGCAGGGCGGACGGATCATCAACAACGGTTCGATTTCCGCACATGTTCCAAGGCCGGGATCAGCGCCTTACACAGCCTCAAAGCACGCCATAACCGGGCTGACGCGGTGCATCTCGCTGGACGGCAGGGAGTTCAATATCGGCTGTTCGCAGATTGATATCGGCAATGCCGCGTCTGCCATGACCGATGCCATGAAGAAAGGCGTGCCGCAGGCAGACGGCAGCATGAAGCCGGAGCCGGTGATGGATGTTTCCCACGTAGCCTCGTCAGTGGTCTACATGGCCGGGCTGCCGCCGGAAGCAAATGTGCAGTTCATGACGGTGATGGCAACCAACATGCCGTTCATCGGTCGCGGCTAGGGCGAAACCCGCGAAATATATAACTGTTGAGGCTGATCACAAACAGGCAGGAAAATCAGGCTGTTAGCAGCGCTTGAAGACATGGTTGTAGTGGCCAGCATCGCCGTCACGGAAATGCTGATTACGCCTGCTTGCCGTAACTCCTGAACCGGGCGATCACCTGGTCCATTTCCTCGTCGTCGAGAACATGGCCGCCGCCCAGGGCGAGCACGTCAATGTACTGCCGGGCAAGCGTTTCGACCTCTCCCGCCAATTCCAGCGCCTTGCCGAGATTGCCGGCGAAGGCGATCTGGCCATGGTTGGCCAGCAGACATGCCTTGTAGCCACCCGACAGCGCACTGACCGCACTTACCGCCAGCTCTTCGGTGCCAAAGGTTGCATAGTCAGCCAGCGGTATCTTCTTGCCGCCGGCAACAGCCACCATGTAGTGAAATGCCGGGATTTGCATGCGGGCACACGCGAGTGCCGTGGCTGCCATGGAATGGCAGTGCACGATGGCCTTGGCGTCGGGAAAGGCGTCGTAGATGGCCAGATGAAACGGGGCTTCCGAAGACGGTTTTTTCTGGTCTGGCGCAATGACACCATGCATCGACATTTTGACCATGTCTTCCGGTTGGTAGTCGGCGTAGGGCAGGCCGGTCGGGGTGACCAGAATACCGTCTTCAATGCGCACAGATACATTGCCGGAGCGCTGCGGCGACAGGCCCTTTGCGCTCATTGCCTGGGCGGTTTCGACCACCTCACGGCGAAAGGATGTTTCATCTCTCATGTCTTGCGCTCCGGATACAATGACAACAGGCCTTCAGTGGATGCCTCGCAGACACCGCGTTCGGTGATGAGCCCGGTGACAAGGCGGGCAGGGGTGACATCGAAGGCCGGATTGCCGGCGCCCGAACCGGGAGCCGACACCTGTATCTTGACGATGGACCCGTCATCTGCCCGCCCGCTCAGGTGGGTCACCTCGTCGCCGTCACGTTCCTCGATGGGGATGTCGGCGACGCCGTCGGCCACGGACCAGTCTATGGTCGAGTGCGGCAGGGCGACATAGAACGGGATGTCGTTGTCCTGTGCCGCCAGCGCTTTCAGATAGGTGCCGATCTTGTTGCAGACATCGCCATTGCTCGCGGTGCGGTCGGTGCCGGTGATGACCAGGTCCACCTGGCCTTTCTGCATCAGGTGTCCGCCGGCATTGTCGACCACGATGGTGTGCGGCACGCCGTGGCTGCCAAGTTCCCACGCGGTCAGGGCCGCGCCCTGGTTGCGCGGCCGGGTTTCATCCGCCCACACATGTACCGGGATACCCTTGTCGTGCGCCATGTAGATCGGGGCAAGTGCCGTGCCCCAGTCGACGGTTGCGATCCAGCCGGCATTGCAGTGGGTCAGGATATGAACAGTCTCACCGGGCTTGCCAGCTGCGATGTCCTCGATCAGTTTGAGCCCGTTGCGGCCAATGGCGGCGTTGGTTTCCACATCGGCGTCACAAAGATCTCCAGCCCGTTTGTAGGCTGCAGCGAGCCGGTCATCGCGCGGCAGGTTGCGCACGGTGGCCAGCATCTCATCCAGCGCCCACATCAAGTTGATAGCGGTTGGCCGGGTGCGGCGCAGCCTGGCGTCTGCTGCTTCAAGAGCTTCATCGGACGGGTCACGGCGCAGGGCCAGGCAGATGCCATACGCGGCAGTCGCACCGATCAGCGGCGCGCCACGCACCTGCATGATCTCGATGGCCCGGGCTGCGTCTTCGAGCGTTTTCAGCGTTACAATCTCAAATTCATGCGGCAGCCGGGTCTGGTCGATGATATCGACCCGCCAGCCATCGTCATTGAGCCAGATCGAGCGGTAGGCTTTTCCTGCAACTTTCATGGGGTTACTTTCCGCTGCCTTCCAGACCAAGCCGCAGGCCAAGTCCGGCGAGTATCGAGCCACCGATCCAGCGGGCGATACGCTGGCCTTGCAGGCTCTGCTTGATCCGGCCCACGATGCGATGAGCCAGCGCGACGGCGACAAGGTCAGCTGACGAGAAAGCCACATTCACGATGGTGCCCAGCACCAGAAACTGCAGCCATGCCGGCAGCGAAGCTGCCGGGTCAACGAACTGTGGCAGGAACGCTATGAAGAACACCGCCGTCTTCGGGTTCAGCACCTCGACCAGTATGCTTTGGGCGAAGGTCCGGCGCGGATTTGGCGCTGCAGGTTGAGAGGTATCAGATTCGATACGCTGGGTGATCATCCGAATTCCCAGCCACACCAGATATGCGGCACCGGCAAACTTGATGACCAGATAGACAGTCGGCACCTGAGACAGGAGAAATCCAAGGCCAAGGGCGGCGGCGATAACGTGGACATAGCCGCCCAGATGAATGCCGAATGCCGCCATCAGCCCGCCCTTGCGGCCGCGTGCAATGGTCTGGGCAGTGGCGTAAAGCAGAGCCGGGCCTGGCATGTAGGCAAAAATCATGGTGGCGACAAAAAATGCAGCCAGTGTGTCCAGGTCAGCCATGTCTATTCCCCGTCATAGTCCACAAGGCGATGCACCTTGATGTTCTTGTCGATGAGTTTTTGTGCGCCGCCGAGGTCCGGCAGGCTGACAATGAAGGCGGCCGCGACAACATCGCCGCCGGACTCCTGGATCAGGTCAATGGCCGCTTCCGCCGTGCCGCCGGTTGCAATCAGATCATCGATCAGCAGGATCTTGTCACCTTTAGAGATAGCATCTGCGTGGATTTCGATGGTGTCGACGCCGTATTCCAGCTGGTAGTCCTTGCCGATGACCTTGCGCGGCAACTTGCCCTTCTTGCGGATCGGCAGGAAGCCGAGACCGAGCTCGTGGGCGATGGCGCCGCCCAGGATGAACCCGCGTGCCTCAATGCCGACCACGTAATCCACACCGGCAGACAGGAATGGCCACATCAGTTCATCAACGGCTGCGCGAAAGGCATGCTTGTTGGCCAGCAGGGTCGTGATATCGCGAAACTTGATACCCGGCTTGGGATAATCGGGAATGGTGCGGATATGGCGGCGAATGTCAAAGCCGTTGCGAAGGTCCATCAGGCAATCCTATGTGTTCTGGTAAAACTCTCTAATTGGCTTTATCGACGAAATCATCGAAGTGGGCAACAGCGGCGCGCTTGTCGGCATCGTTCATGAAAGAGCCGATGAAGCTGTTGCGTCCCAGTTGCACAATTTCCGCATGCGTCAGACCCAACGCATCCGCGACCGCCAGGTAGTTGTCGTTCACATAGCCGCCGAAATAAGACGGGTCATCGGAGTTGACCGTGGCGCAGATACCGGCGTTCAGCATCAGCCGGAGGGGATGGTCTGCCAGATCAGGCACGACCTGAAGCCGCTTGTTGGACAACGGGCACACGGTCATGGCCATGCCGCTGTCGGCGATGCGTTTGACCAGTGCGGGATCTTCCAGCGCCCGATTGCCGTGATCGATGCGCTCTATGTGCAACTCATCCAGCGCTTCGGTGACATAAGACGGCGGGCCTTCTTCACCGGCATGAGCAACCGGCGTGAAACCCTGATCGCGGGCTTCGGCAAAGACACGTCTGAATTTTGACGGCGGGTGGCCGTTTTCGGAGCTGTCCAGGCCGACACCGTGGATGTGGCTCTTGCACGAACAGGCATGTTCAAGCGTGTCGAATGCCTCTTCCTCACTGAGATGACGCAGAAAACACATGATCAGTTTCGAGCTTATACCGAAGTCCCGCCTGGCCTTGTCGAACGCATCGGTGAGGCCGGAGAGCACGGTGTCAAAGCTGACACCGCGCGATGTGTGGCCCTGCGGATCGAAGAAGACCTCAACGTGAGTGACGTTCTGCGCAGCCATCTTTTCCAGATAGGCCCAGGCGAGATCAAAAAAATCCTCCCGCTTCAGCAGTACCGACATGCCCAGGTAATAGACATCAAGAAAATCCTGCAGGCAGTTGAACTCATAGGCCTGGCGGATGTCTTCCACGGTGGCATAGGGCAGGGTGACCTGGTTGCGGCTGGCCAGTTGCATCATCAGTTCCGGTTCCAACGTGCCCTCTATATGCAGATGCAGTTCTGCCTTGGGCATATCGGCGATAAGGCGGGCAAGGTTCATTTGTCACCAGAAATCAGGGTTCAGTTTTATCGGTTCAACACGCGGCCCGCTACGGCATCAAGTCTTGCCAGCAGGTCCGCGTCGCGTTTTTCAGGCGCTGTCATGATGGCAAATTCCAGCGCGGTGTCTGAATGGATCGGGCAGGGCTGATGCTCGCCGGGCAGGTCGCGGGCCAGTCGCGTCACCAGCTTGATGGCGTTGGAGACGTTGGCGCGCATGACTTCAAGGATGGAGGTGATGTCCACCGCACCGTGATCAGGATGCCAGGAGTCGAAGTCGGTCACCATGGCGGCTGTGGCGTAACAGATCTCGGCCTCGCGAGCCAGTTTGGCTTCCGGCATGTTGGTCATGCCGATGACGTCACAACCCCACTGCCGGTAGAGCTTGCTTTCAGCGACGCTGGAGAACTGCGGGCCTTCCATGCACAGATAGGTGCCGCCTCTGGCATGCGGTATGCCCTCCGCCGTCGCTGCGGCCTCCAGGGCATCGGCCAGCAATGGTGAAATAGGATCGGCAACGGAGACATGCGCGACGCAGCCTGTGCCGAAGAAACTTTTTTCGCGGGCAAAGGTGCGGTCGATGAACTGGTCGATGATCACAAAGGTGCCGGGCGGCAGGTCTTCCCTGAAAGAGCCACAGGCGGACACAGACACAAGATCGGTGACGCCGGCGCGCTTCAGGACATCGATATTGGCACGGTAGTTGATATCGCCGGGCGGTATCCTGTGGCCCCGGCCGTGACGTGGCAGAAACACCACCGGCAATCCGGCGATCTCACCGCGGCGAACCTCATCGGAAGGGGTGCCCCAGGGGCTTTCGATCTTCTCCCAGCGGGCATTGTCCATTTCGATGTCGTAGACACCGGATCCGCCGACAATACCGAGAACTGCTTTGCTCATTCAATTGTGCTCCGGATTGAAAAAGCCCGGACGTTTCCATCCGGGCTTGTTGTTCAAAAATATCCCGATCGCTGCCGGGATCAGTGCGGTTCGCGGCCCCAGACACGTTTCTTGGTCAGGAACAGCAGCACGGACAGCAGGATCAGATACAGGACAACCTGGAAGCCCATTGACTTGCGCTGTTCCATTTTCGGTTCGCCGGCCCAGGTCAGGAAGGCTGCCACATCCGTCGACATCTGCTCAACGCTGGCCTTGGTGCCGTCAGCATATTCAACCGAATCTTCTGACAGAGGCGCTGCCATCGAAATCCAGGGACCTGCCGAGAAGTACGGATTGTAGGATTTGCCTTCCGGCGCATCCTTGGCTGCGTCTGCGGGCGGTTCCTGATATCCCATCAGCACGGAGCGAACGTATTCCGGCCCGCCATTACCCTTCACCAGTTTGATGAATGGCGATACATACCACGGGAAATGGTAGCCTTCGCGTTTCTTGGTGATCAGCGACAGGTCAACCGGATAAGCTCCGCCATTGGCAGACATTGCCGCTTCCCGGTTGGGAAACGGGCTGGCAAACTTGTCAGCCGGCAAGCCCGGACGTTCAAACATTTCGCCTTCGCCGTTGGGGCCATCCATTACGCTTGCTTCGGCAGCAACGGCTTTCACCTCGGCTTCCGACAGTTCCGGCCCGCCGGGCTGCGAAAGATTGCGATAGGCCAGCTGGTTCAGCGAGTGGCACGCGGCGCAGACTTCCTTGTAAACCAGATAGCCGCGCTGCAACTGCGCCCGGTCGAAATGGCCAAAGACACCTTCGAAGGAGAAGTCGATGTCTTCGGCGTTTTTCTGCTTGCCCGCCGCGATGGCAGCCGTGCCGCCCAGAACCAGGGAGGTTCCAAGAGCAATGGCAGCAAGGAGTGTTTTTGTCGTCTTCATTGAATTGTCTCCTGAATGCTGCTGTTACTCAGCCGGTTGGGCTGCGGGCTGCTTGTCGGCGTTCTTCGCCAGCACCGCATCCGATATGGACGATGGTAGCGGTTTCGGCGTTTCAAGCAGTCCGACGAGCGGCAGCAGGATGAGGAAGTGAGCGAAGTAGTACACGGTGGCGATCTGGCCAACGGTGATCCACCAGCCTTCCGGCGGGTTGGCGCCTACGACACCCAGGACGAAGAAGTCGATCATCAACAACCAGAACAGCTGTTTGAAGATTGGCCGGTACGTCGCTGAACGGACCTTTGAGGTGTCGAGCCAGGGCAGGATGAACCACACCAGGATCGAACCGAACATGGCAACAACACCCAACAACTTGTCCGGCACGGCACGCAGGATCGCGTAGAACGGCAGGTAATACCATTCAGGCACAATGTGTTCCGGCGTCACCAGCGGGTTGGCTTCTTCATAGTTGATCGAGTGGCCGAGATAATCAGGCGCGAAGAACACAAATGCCGTGAACACGATGAAGAACACCGACAGTGCGAACGCATCCTTGACGGTGGCAAACGGCGTGAACGCAAGCGTGTCCTGTCCGGATTTCACTTCAACACCGGTCGGATTGCCCTGGCCGGTGACGTGCAGGGCCCAAACGTGCAGGATGACAACGCCAACCAGAACGAAAGGCAGCAGGTAGTGCAGCGAGAAGAAGCGTTGCAAAGTGGCGTTATCCACCGAGAAACCGCCCCACAGCCAGGTCACGATCGCCTCACCGAAGAACGGCACGGCGGAGAACAGGTTGGTGATAACCTTGGCACCCCAGAAGCTCATCTGACCCCATGGCAATACATACCCCATGAATCCGGTCGCCATCATGACGAGGAAAATGGCCACGCCGAGCATCCACAGGATTTCTCGCGGCGCCTTGTAGGAGCCGTAGTACATGCCGCGGGCGATATGGATATAGACCGCGATAAAGAAGAATGATGCACCAACGGCGTGCCATTTCTGCAGCACGTTACCGAAGTTCACGTTGCGGCGAATGTGTTCAACGGAATCGAACGCCATGTCAACGTGAGGTGTGTAGTGCATGACGAGTACGATGCCGGTGATGATCTGCGAGACCATCATGATCATCAGGATGCCGCCGAACGTGTACCAGTAGTTCAGGTTACGGGGCACCGGATAGGTGACGAAACTGTCATACATAAGCCGCGGCAACGGCAACCGGTCGTCGACCCATTTCATGACTGGGTTGGTCGGATTGTAAGTAGAGTGTCCGCTCATGATGTGTTCCCTCAGCCGATCTTGATCTTCGCGTCGCTCAAGTATGCATACTCGGGGACATGAAGGTTTTCTGGAGCGGGACCCTTGCGGATGCGGCCAGCGGTATCGTAGTGCGAGCCATGACACGGGCAGAACCAGCCGTCATATTCGCCTTCATTGCCGATCGGAACGCAGCCCAGGTGAGTACAGACGCCCATCTGGACCAGATACTGTTCCTTGCCGTCCACGACACGGTTTGTGTCAGTTGCCTCGCTGCCGTCCGCCACATTGGCGTTACGGGCGTCCTGATCCGGCAGATCTGCGATAGGAACAGCCTTTGCCTCCTCGATTTCCTTGGCGGTGCGATGCCGGATGATCACCGGATTGCCGCGCCATTTAACCGTGATGGACTGGCCCTCCTCAATGGGAGACAAGTCTACCTCGATAGAGGCCAGCGCCAGCACGGAGGCTGACGGGTTCATCTGGTCGATCAGTGGAATGGCCAGTGCGGCTGCGCCGACGGCGCCAACCGCGCCGGTGGCTATATAGAGAAAATCTCGACGGTCTTCGTCTGGTGCTTCAGCAGTTGACACGGGCTTACCCCTCGTTCGGCTTACCTTATTAAATACCCCACCCGTTCACGTTCGTCATAATTCTGCCACGACGCTGAACAGATGGGACCGGTTTGTGGCATTCGCGCGGTTGAAAGTCCAGATATGAAGTGTCGCACGTCCACGGTTTTTGATTTCGGCATTTTGATCGTCTGTCGAAGCTCAGATGATACACAGCCGCCACGCCAAAGCCACAGGAAATCCAGCAGGCAGCAGCGGATTCCGGGATGCATCGATAACAAGCTATTTCATCAGTTCAATCTCTACGAATGCGCATTCGAAATCATTCCCGTTGATCACGTCGTGTTCTATCCCCGCCTCGCGAAAATAGGGCACGCCGGTTTTCATTTCTCCTGTCGTCCTGCTACCGCTTTCCGTCTCAATCTCAAGGATGCCGTCAAACAACGGCACGACGACATAATCGTACTCGTGACGATGCCAGCCGGTATTGTCGCCTCGGTTCTTAAACCGCCACTCGGTGACACGTGCGCGATCATTGTTGATAAATTCGGTTGGTATGGCGGTTCCTTCGGCGGTGTCGTCGCACATGATAAATGTCTCCTTCGCAGTTTCGACTACTGTAGAAGAGTTAAGACAGGCGCGCTGTCCCAGTTGGCCTGAATTGATGGTTCCAGACCGGCGAGTTTCCAAAGGCTGCATACATGATCGAAATTGCACTTTATCAACCGGACATTGCCCAGAACGCGGCGACAAGTGTGCGGCTGGCAGCCTGTCTCGGGCTGACCATCCACATCATTGAACCGGCGGGGTTCGTCTGGAACACCCGCGATTTCCGGCGTGCAGGCATGGATTACATCGATCAGGCTGACATTGTCCGCCAACCGGACTGGCAGACATTCCTGACGGCAATGGCAGCCAGGCGCATCGTCCTTGCCACCACCCAGGCAGAAACAGCGTACACCGGGTTCGGTTTTCAGACCGATGACATATTGCTTGTGGGCCGGGAGAGTGCGGGTGTCCCGTATCACGTTCGGGACACGGTTGCCCATCACATCTCCATTCCCATGCAGCCGGGAACCCGTTCGCTTAATGTGGCGGTGGCCACGGCCATGATCGCTGGAGAAGCTATGCGTCAGACCGCGTGGCAGACAAGCTGAGCATCAGCTATGCTTCTGCCGCACTTCCCAAATCCCGCAATGCCGGATTATTGTCCTGCGCATGACTGAAACATCGACAGATATTCACACTCGACTTGAATCCAACAAGGCCACGGCCCGGCAGTGGTTTGAAAGTTTGCGCGACCAGATTTGCGCAAGCCTCGAGAGAATTGAGGATGAGCTTGCCTCGGGACCGATGACGGCGGAGCCGGCCGGCCGGTTCGAGCGCACGCCCTGGAGCCGGGAAAATGATGGCGGCGGCGGTGTCATGTCGATCATGAAAGGCCGCGTGTTTGAAAAGGTGGGCGTGCACTGCTCAACCGTGCATGGGGAGTTTTCCGAGGAATTCCGCAAGCAGATACCCGGTGCCGACCAGGATCCGCGGTTCTGGGCATCCGGTATCTCGCTGATTGCCCATCCGTGGAATCCGCACGTGCCGACGGCGCACATGAACACCCGATTCGTGGTGACGTCGAAATCCTGGTTTGGCGGCGGTGGAGACCTGACGCCGGTGCTGATGCGCAGGCGCACCCAGGAAGATCCCGATTCAGCTGCGTTTCATGCGGCTTTCAAGGGCGCCTGTGATGCGCATGCCGTGGCCGACTACAAGCGATACAAGGAATGGTGTGACGAGTATTTCTGGCTCAAGCACCGTAACGAACCGCGTGGTATCGGCGGCATTTTCTTTGACTATCTCGACAGCGGCGACTGGAGTGCAGACCTGGCGTTCGTGAAAGACACCGGCCTTGCCTTCGAGAAATCGTATTGCGATATCGTGCGGGCCAATGTGGACACGCCATGGACGGATGAAGATCGCGAGGAGCAGATGGTCCGGCGCGGGCGCTATGTCGAGTTCAACCTGTTGTATGACCGCGGTACGCTGTTCGGACTGAAAACCGGTGGTAATGTCAATTCGATCCTGTCATCCATGCCTCCTTCCGTGAAATGGCCCTGAACGAGCATACGCAATCCGGTATTGCGACATCAGTTGCCAGGCGTAACGTAATTGGCGCCATCACACTGGTGTTCGGCGCCGATGTCGCCATGGGGTTGACCTATCCGTTGCTCAACCTGCTGCTGGAGGCACGCGGTGTCGACGAGCGAATTATAGGGCTGAACGCGGCCATGTCGCCGTTGGGCATCATTGTGATGGGGGTGATACTGCCGCGTCTTGTGGCCAAAAGATCGAGCGCGCCGATCGCCTGGATCGCGATGGCGTGCCTGGCTGCCTCGATACTGGCCATGGGGTGGTTCACCAGCCTGCCGGCCTGGTTTGCCATCCGGTTTGCGCTGGGTGCGGCAGCTGGCGCGCTGTTCACGCTGTCGGAAGCATGGCTGATGCATTTTACAGCGGATGAAAACAGGGGGCGCACCACAGCAATCTATACCACGGTCATGGCGACCGGTTTCGGAGCCGGTACGGCGATACTGCCGTTTGCGGGTACTGAAGGCATGCTGCCGTTTGTGATGGGTGCTGCGTTCATCGCGGTGGGTTCGCTGCCACTTCTGCTGATCCGGCTTGACGGGTCTGAATTCAAGGCGGACGAGAGTGGCGAAAAGACCGGCATGATTGTGTTTGCCTTGGCAGCACCACTGTTGCTGCTGGGAGTGCTGACCATGACCCTGTTCGATTCGATCATGCTGTCGTTTTTCCCGATCTATGCGGTTCGCCTCTCGCTGGAACTGTCGACCGCGGCCTGGCTGCTCGGCGCGGCGGTGGCTGGCGCCGCCCTTTTCCAGTTGCCCATCGGCTGGCTTGCTGACCGCTGGTCGCGGCGTGGGGTGATCTGGATTGCTACGCTCGGCACCTGTTCACTGGCACTTTCAATGCCGCTGGTCATCAAGACCTGGCTGGCCTGGCCGCTGGCCGTGGCGCTGGGCACGTGTGCCTATGCACTCTACTCACTGGCGTTGGTTGCGCTGGGAGACCGGTTCAAGGGGCCTATGCTGGTGGCTGGATCCGCTGCGGTGGCAGCCATGTGGGGGATTGGCGGGATTATCGGCCCGTCGGCGACAGGATGGATTTTCAAGGTCGCCGGACATGAGACGCTGCCTTATGTGCTGGCAGCACCTTATGTTGTGTTTGCCGTGCTGCTTGCGGTTTCCGGTGGCCATCTGGTGCGGCAGAGTTGGCGAAAACAGCTCTGACCCTGGGGCATGACAGTATTGACCGGGCCGTGGCTTGACCCTATTGGCGGCCTCGTGTCCAGTCATGATCCATGACTGTTATTGCAGACATCCACCCGAGTGTCCGGCGCCGTAACCTGCTTGCGGCATGTGCTGCCATCATCGTGTTCGGCTTTGCCATGGGGCTGACTTACCCCTTGCTGTCGCTGCTGCTTGAGCGTCGCGGGGTGTCGGAAACCGTTATCGGCATGAACGCGGCCATGTCGCCGCTCGGCATCCTGGTGTTTTCCGTTTTCATCCCGGTGCTGGCGCGGCGCTACGGTGCGCGAACGGTGACGATTGCGGCAGCATTCTCAGCGGCATTCATTCTGCTGGGCTACAAAGTGTTCCCATCGCTTGAAGCCTGGTTCGTCCTGCGCTTGGTCCACGGCATGATCGTGTCGACATTGTTCGTATTGTCGGAAAGTTGGGTGGTGAAATATGCCGACCCGGGATCGCGCGGCAAGGTGGTGGCAATCTACGGTGCGGCACTGGCGGCCAGTTTCGGGGCAGGGCCGTTGCTGATTTCGCTAATCGGCATTGACGGCTGGTTGCCGTTTGCCATCGGCGCGGCCGTTCTGGTTGTCGCTACGCTTCCCATTGCTATGATCCGTGAAGAGAGGCTTGAGGCGGAAGCCCACGCCGGCTGGGGTGATATCCTCGCCTTCATCCCGAAGGCACCGATCCTGCTTGCAGCAGTGTTCATCTTCGCCGTGTTCGATGCGGCGACCCTGAGCCTCATTCCCGTCTACGGCGTCAGGCTGGGTTACGACCTGGCCGCTTCGTCCAACATGCTGACCGTGCTGATTGTCGGCAATGTCATCCTGCTGTTGCCGATCGGCTGGCTGATCGACCACAAGGACCGGCGCACCGTAATGGCTGCGCTGGGGGCGATGACCCTGGCCTTGCTGCTGGTACTGCCGCTGGTGGCGGGTAGCTGGGTGCAATGGCCGGTGCTGTTCGCGGTCGGGGCCACCGGCTACGGTATTTATACCTGCGCGCTGGCCATATTGGGAGATCGCTATACCGGTCACCAGTTGATCGCGGGCTCCTCGTCGTTTGCAACAATGTGGGGATCAGGTGCGCTGGCGGGGTCACTGATTGCCGGCGGCGCCATGCAGGCAATGGGGCCACACGGTCTTCCGCTGTCGCTTGCAGTGTGCTTCGCTGTGTTCTTACTGGGAATGTGGCTGCGCCGGGCGCAGCAGCAGGCGTAAGAAGGAAAATCAGACAACATGACAATGAACAAGACTGTCCGGCTGGCTCGCAGGCCCCATGGTGAGGTGCAGCGGGAGGATTTTGCAATCGCCGAAGAGGCATTGAGCGATCCTGCAGAAGGCCAGTTTCGGGTGAAGTCAGCTTATGTTTCGCTTGATCCGGCCATGCGCGGGTGGATGAACGACTCAAAATCCTATGTGCCGCCCGTCGGCATCGGCGAGGTCATGCGCGGTTTCGTATCCGGCACGGTGGATGCCTCGCGCCATCCGAAATTCAAGGAGGGTGACACGGTCTCCGGCCTGCTCGGGGTGCAGTCGCACGCCATTACCGACGGGCAGGGCGTGGCCAAGGCCGACACCTCGCTGGCCCCCCTGCAGACCTGGGTGGGCGGTCTCGGCATGCCGGGCCTGACAGCCTATTGCGGGCTGACCTATGTCGGGGAACCTCAAAAGGGAGAAACCGTGGTGGTGTCAGCCGCCTCCGGCGCCGTCGGCCAGGTTGTCGGCCAGATCGCCAACATTTACGGCTGCCGCACCGTCGGTATTGCCGGCGGCCCGGACAAGTGTGCGGCTCTGAAAGACGAGTTCGGTTTCGATGCTGCCGTTGACTACAAGAACGGCTGGCTGGCCGATGACCTGAAAGCCGCCTGTCCCGATGGCATTGACGTGAATTTTGAAAATGTCGGCGGCGACATACTGGATGCGATCCTGCCGTTGATGAATTTCAAGGGCCGAATTGCCATCTGCGGGCTGATTTCAGCCTATAATGCCACAGCCCCGGTGCCGGGTCCGTACAACTTCCGGTCCATACTGGTGAACCGGTTGAGGGTGCAGGGGCTCATCGTGTTCGATTTCATCGACAAGTACCCGGAGGCCTATAAACAGCTCGGCACCTGGTACAAGGAAGGCAAGCTGAAATTCAAGGAAGACGTCCGCGACGGTGGGCTGGATGCGTTTCCGGATGTACTGAAGCTGCTTTATACGGGTGGCAATTTCGGTAAACTGATCCTCAAGGTCTGAGTTGACCGGTGTAGATTGAACGGCTCTGTTATGGCCGCGAACTGGAATTGGGGAGGCGAAGTTGGAATATGATCCGGGGCGGGAGGCCTGCCCGCTGCCCTATTCGCCCTTCAAGAGCTGCACCGTGCCCCGGCCAATCGGATGGCTGTCGACAATCAGTCAGGACGGCGTGGCGAACCTTGCACCCTACAGCCAGTGGCAGAACCTGACTTTTGATCCGCCCATGGTCATGTTTGCGGCAAACCGGTATCCGGACGGGCGGGTCAAGGATACCGTGGCGAACGCGCAGGCGACCGGCTGGTTTGTCTGGAACATGGCGACGTGGGACCTGCGTGAAGCCGTCAACATATCAGCCACCGCACTTGCCGCGGACGAAGATGAGTTCACTCATGCAGGCGTCAGCAAGGGTGAGAGCGTTCACTGTGCTGCGCCGCGCGTCGCCGAAGCGCCGGCCCACTATGAATGCCGTTACCTGTCCACCCATACGCTGGACGGCAACTCACCGGTCGGTACGGTGGATGTGGTGTTTGCCAGGGTTGAACGCATTCACGTGGCTGACGATTATGTGGATGGTTCGGGAAAGCTTGATATCGCGAAACTGCAGCCGATCGCGCGCATGGGTTATTACGATTATACGGTTGTCCGCGATGTTTTCGAAATGCAGATACCCGGAGCCGGAGATGCCGCTGCCGCCGGTCTTGAGGGCAAGGTTGTGCGATGAGCGCCGCAGCGTGCCTGCCGACAGGCTGGCACCTGTACTGTGCCACCTGTCTACACAGGCTGCTTGCGGGCCCTTAGGGCAATCCAGGGTTCGATGTCTCCCGCAAGCCCCTTGATTTCTCCGGTGGTGGTCTCTTCGATGACAAATCCTGCCTGGCTGAGGTGGTCTGACAGTTCCGATTGCGAATAATACGTGTAATGTCGCCCGAGCCGGTCCCGGGCTGACGCAGTTCCCAGTTTCATGGCGATGTGGAAGTGCCCACCCGGCTTGAGCGCGCGGTGCAATGCGGACAGGTGGCGGGGAAAGTCCGCTGCCGGCGCGTGCAGAAGGCTGAAATTCGCCCATACCCCGTCATAAGCATCTGTCTCGTCGATGTCGTCGAAGCTGGCCAGCCGCGCACCGATATTGTGGGTCTCGTTTGCCAGCCTGACCATTTCAGGCGATGCATCAACCGGATCAACGGTGAACCCGCGACTGCGAAATTCGGCAGCCTCGCGGGCAGGCCCGCATCCCAGGTCGAGAATGTGTCCGCCGGGTTTTACCTGAGCGGCGAAAGGTGCAAGGTGTGGATCCTGTGGGGCTGACCCGGTCAGGTCGGAATAGGCATCAACCTGGTTGTTGTAGGCGGCGATTGTTTCATCATCGATCATTGTACTGTTTCCTGATCCAGGCGTGTGATCAGCATGTGAGGATTTCGAACTGGCCGTCATACCCCTTGAGTGTTTCAGTTGCCACCACGCGGGCTGATTCGCCGGTCTGACCGGCAAACTCCCGCGAAAACAGCAACGGCACTTCAAGCGGGCCACAAAACCCCTCAATGCGAGCGGTAATATTTACTGCCTGGCCGAGCACGGTAAAGTCTATTCGGGTTGTAGAACCGATATTACCGTAAAGAACTTCTCCGAAATGCAGCCCGATACCGAAGCGCAGATCAGCTGGCCTATCAGTGGATTGCAGCGCCTGGCGGGCGGCCGACAACGCATTCCTGCAAGCTGTCCGGGACGTTTCGTCCTGCTCGTCGGAGGGAAAGATGGCCAATACGCCATCGCCGATTAGCTTGAGGATTTCCCCGCCATTTGCTTCGACTGCCCGGGCAATGATCTCGAAGTACTCATTTGCCAGTGCCAGCGCATCCCCGGCAGCCATGCGGCTGCTCAGCCCGGTCCAGTCGCGAATGTCACTGACCATGATGGCCGCATTTATGCTGTCGATGTGGCCTCTTGTGATCTGTCCGTCCAACACCCGGCGGCCGGTTCGAGGCCCCAGATAGGCCTCGGCAACTGCCAGCGATATTCGTTTCGTGCTGAACACTTCCGCGATCGGCGCCAGCACGGCCGCGATCTCCGAAAACTTTTCAATGTCTGTTCCGGTGAAACCGCCGGCGGTGTCAGAGGTGAAAACCAGGTTGGCGACGGTGCCATTGGAATACCTGACCGGCAGACCGAAATAATCGGTGCCGCCGCGGGCCTTCAGGTCGTGCAAAACGCCATGGTCGGATGACGTCAGTTCACCGGCAAGCCGCTTCCTGAACGCGGTTCCGGTCCGGTTGATGATTTCCAAGGGGCTGCCGATATAGCCGGAACGGCCTTCAAGCCCGTGTGGCGTTTCGATCCGTTCAGTACGCTCTGCATCTTTTTCCCATACCGAACTCAACGCGGCAATCAACGGATGCAGGGTCCGCATTGACAGGCGCAACCGCCACAAGGGAGCCCCGGATGCCTGCAGTTTCTGGCCGAGATGGCTGACGGTTTCGTCCACATCTGCAAGCAGGCGGCCCTCATCCAGCAACCACCTGATGATCGGGCCGGACTGCCAGTTACATGATTTGGGAGGGCGGGGAGCGTCAGACATTGTTCATTGTGGCAGATAACGGATCAATTGATCAACGCTCAGGAACGGGCCTGCAATCCCGGACTTGCCAGCCAGCTTGTCACACCCGCCTTCCATCACGCCGCCACAATTCTCGGATGACTGGTGGCCTATGAAAACTTGTTTATCAGCAGCTTTTGTTTTTGGCCTGTCGGCGGCAGTGTGCCTGCCGGCACAGGCCCAGGATGCGCCCCTGGGCAAGATTGTCTGGCAGGTGCAGGACCGGTTCCGGTTTTTCTCTGACGAAACGTTTTTCACCCCGCACCGGAAGGCCAGTGACGCGTTTGCTGCGGTTGATGCGCCGCGCGACGAGTTTGGCCGCAAGAAGATCGACGGCGAATGGGTCGGGCCGATCCAGTTTGCAGAACGCAGCCTGGCCGCGAGCGCCATCAGGAACGGTCATGACGGCTGGGCCGCGCAGGCCTATACCGCCAGCAAGGAGGCCTTCACGTGTTGGGATACGGGCAGGCGGCGGGTGCGCGGCAGGTGCCTGAAAGCGCATGATGAGAAGGGGTCGCGCCTGTTCCCTAAACAGGTGACCATATCGGCGTCGCTGGACGCCACTGCGGCCCAGGTCTTCGCCGGCAAGCAGTGCGAGTGGTTCATTCATACCGGCACCGGCAAGGACTGGCGCACCGTCACGCAGGTTGACTGCGCCAGGCCGGCGCAACTGACCGCGCCGGTCAATGAACAGTTTTCAATGCTGGCGCGTGTGCTGGACCCCGCCAGCGCAAACGGCATGCTGACCCAGGTGACCGCTGTGTACCAGCAGGTGCAGGGACGCCTGGTCGCCGGGTTTGGGGACAGTTACGGCTCCGGCGAGGGCAATCCGGATTACCCGGCGAACTACTCCAAGTCCGTGACGCTGGCAGATACCGCGCGTCCGCAGCCCAGCACCTTTCCGCGCTGGCTCGACCCTGCCTGTCATCGTTCCGTGTATTCGCACCAGCAGCGTATCGCCATGCAGCTTGCCGCCGAGCACCGCCAGTCGGTGGTGAGCTATATCGGATATGCCTGTTCCGGTGCGTCGATTGCCAATGTGATGGCGTCGGTTGATACCCACAATGACCATATGGAACCTGTCACCGACAAGACCCTGCGTGATGCCCGTGTCAAAAAGGGCATTGCCACCACGGTTGCGCAGGCGGACTGGTCACAGCTCGATCAAGCCGTGCGCGATTTGTGTGCCGATGAAGGCTCGGCGAAATCGAAAAAACCCATCAAGGGATGCAACTCATGGCACGGCAAGCCGGACCTGGTCCTG
Source organism: Anderseniella sp. Alg231-50 (assembly GCF_900149695.1). Taxonomy (NCBI): domain Bacteria; kingdom Pseudomonadati; phylum Pseudomonadota; class Alphaproteobacteria; order Hyphomicrobiales; family Parvibaculaceae; genus Anderseniella; species Anderseniella sp. Alg231-50. The sequence goes on from NZ_LT703003.1 coordinate 2,118,731, forward strand.
TTGAGCGTCGGCGGCAATGACATCGGCTTTGCCAATGTGGTGAAATGGGCGGTCGCGGGAACCGCCGTTGGCCAGGTGCGGTTTCTGTCAGGTGGCGAAAAACCGGGCACCATGCTGAAACGCGCCGGCGGCAAGAAAGACCTGGCGGGCTGTTCAGGTGACGAGGCGGGCCTGCAATGCCGCCTGGCGGAACGCTATGCGTCGCTTGCCGTGGCATTTGAAAACCGGCTGGGGCTGACAGACCGCAACAAGGTTGTGACCGGACCATATCCGGGTCCGATGGGCAATGAAGCAGGCGCAGTGTGTTCCGCGAAAACGGTCAATCAAGGTGCTGATTCAGAGCACTTCATCGCAACCTCCGACAAGCGGTTGCGGTCCCTGCACGACAAGCTGTTTGCGCAGAAGCAATTGACCAATGCGATGAAAAAGGCGGTCTCCAAGACCGGCTGGACCTGGGTGGATGCGCTTGCATGGTCCGGAGCGTTCGACCGTCATGGCGTATGCGCGCGCGGTGAGAGAAAGTCCGACGCGTTCAAGTCATTGCAAATGATCAGCGGCGGCTGGGAGCCGGTCAGTCCCGCTGACATGCTGGCCTATGCACCGCGCCAGCGCTGGTTCCGCACTTTCAATGACAGCGTGCTGATGCAATTTTATGTGAGCCGGATCGAACAGTTGGCGCGCAATCCGCGCCAGCCCATCGATTATCACTACCAGGCCGGCGTGTCGGGGTTTTTTCACCCGACAGCAGAAGGTCAGGCGGTGATGGGCGACATGCTGCTCAATGCGTCGCGCTGCCGGTTGTTCTCCAGGGGTCCGGGCTGCTGACCGGCGGCAGCACGCAACCGGTATGTGACTTGCTGCACATGCCGACAGTGCGTTGATCGTTACACGGATTGCCACTAACTGATTAACTGGAGCAATTCGTTATGGGTTTCTACAATCGGCACATCATGCCGCGCATGATCAATTGCGTGTGCAGCATGGGGCAATTTTCCGATCAACGGCAGAAAATTGTACCCCGGGCAGAAGGTCTGGTGGTCGAGATCGGCATCGGATCGGGACTTAACCTGCCGCATTATGATGCGGGCAAGGTCCACAAGGTTATCGGCGTTGATCCGGATGAGCAAATGTGGAAAGCCGGCCATAACAGGGTTCGGCTGTCCGCGGTTCCGGTTGAACGGGTCGGGCTTTCCGGCGAACAGATACCTCTGGACAAGAATATGGCCGACACGGTCCTGGTCACGTACTCGCTGTGCACCATACCTGACGCGGTCGCCGCGCTGATGGAGATGCGCCGCATCCTGAAACCGGGCGGGCGGCTGCTGTTCCTTGAACATGGTGCCGCGCCGGAAGAGAGCGTGCGCAAATGGCAGGCCCGCATCGATCCGGTATGGAAGCGGATTGCCGGCGGTTGTCATTCCGGGCGCCCGATTCCGCAACTGCTTGAGCAGGCCGGATGGAAAATCGGCGAAATGGAGCAGGCCTATATCAGTGGCCCGAAACCGCTGGCCTATAATTACTGGGGGTCGGCAGGCGTAGCGTGATGGGAGTTCTTGTTGGTCGAACAACTTATCCTCCCTGCGGTCGGGTCGTTCTCCGACTCTGAACAACCGTGGGGATGAATTCTGGAACCAGGCCCGACGGGCCTCGGGCCGGTCAGGCCCGCCGCCGCGGAGCGCAGCCTTCGGCTGCTTGCGTGAGCGAAATCAACTTTATCCTGGAACAGCTTGTCCCCGCTTCGCTCGCGCCGTTCTTGATAGCCGAACAGCTTTGCTCGGCCCGTTCCCTTGCCTCGCGCCGTTCTGTTACCAGCCCTGTGTCGTCATGAAGTTGTCGAACAGGTTTCGGGTCAGTGAGGTGAGCTGCGGTTGGGCCTCTTCGACATGGCCGACAAAGTTCGTGTAGGCATCTTCGGATTTGCCGGTCTTGTTCATTTCCGTCTGCCAGGACGGTGCCCAGCCGCGGACAGTTGCGGCATCCCATTCATGATGGAACTGGGTTGAATAGGCATGCGTGCCGACGGTCATCATCTGAATGGCGCACAGGTCCGACGACCCATGCACCAGCGCCGCACCTGGTGCCTGTTTTACCTCCGCAGAATGCCACTGGGTGACGGTTTGGCTGCCTTTGACCGGGGCCGTATCATCGAATGCCACGGTACACACGCCGACCTCCGTCGTGCCGCCATAGCCCACATCGCCGCCCAGAGCGGTGGCCAGCAACTGATGGCCCAGGCACAGGCCGATATAGGGTTTGGCGCGCGTCTCCACCCAGTCGCGGATCACAGTCTTTTCTGCGCTCAGCCAGGCGTGTTCGTCTTCTTCCCAGACCTGTTGGGCACCACCCAGGACAACAACCAGGTCGATGCCGGACATGTTGTCAGGGGTTTCACCGTTGTGCCAGTCAAGGAACGAGACATCGAATCCGCGGTCGCGCAGAAGCGCGGGGAAACAACCGCCGGTATCATCACTCATATGACGGAAGACAAGTGCAGTGCGGGTCATTCAGCGGTAATCTTGGCCAGCTTCTTCTGTGGCAGCGACTGAGGCAGCGGCTGCAGGTGGGCCTGCGGGCAGAAATCCGCAATCTGCTTCCACGATGTGTTGTTCAGGTTCATTTCGCAACGGCGAAGATTGCCGCGAATACACAAGGTGGTGCCGAGTTCGAAATACTCGCCATACAGGCGGCACCGGCAATTGGGATCAGCACTGGCAGCGGGAGCGGCCAGCAGGAAAACGCTTGAAATGAGCAAATATGCCATCGATTTCATGGCGCAATGATAGCGTAAATGGGATTTTTACGCTAGAGCAACAAATATTCCTTACAGGGAGCATAAGCAGGCCGAACCGCTCTTGAGACGATCTCACCTTTAAAAACAACCAGTTAAATCTGATCAAAAGTGATCCCGAAGGCTACAGAAGCTGCAGTTCCGTGGCCTGCTGTCCGCGTCCGCGCTTATCGTCCTGCAGCTCATATGACAGCTTTGCGCCGTCGGCGAGATCCGGGATTCCGGCGGCCTGAACGGCGGTAATATGGACGAAGACATCCTTGGAACCGTCTTCGGGCGTGATGAAACCGTAGCCCTTGGTCGTGTTGAAAAACTTCACCGTACCGTTGTGCCGCATGATCCAGTCCCTGCTTTATTGTGCCTTTTGGATGACGTAAGGCGAACCTGTCGTCAAGCGATGGCGATTTGTTGACACCGCGTGAGCAACCATAGTGGCATTTTCGTGTTGTCCATTACGTAATCCCCGGTTAGCTTTCGTGCCATGACTACACGCTTGTACACCGGATTCGTTGCCGCTTGCATCGGTCTTGCCTTCCTGATCACCGGCCCTGCTGCAGATGCACGGCCCAAGGTGAAGACCAAAACCCAGCACTATCGCGTCGATGGCTCGGACGCTGCGGCAATCGTTTCCTCGATGATGAAGCGGCACCGGTTGCTGGGCGGGCATGGCCGGGTGGGCCGCACCAAGATGAAGCGCCGCATCGAATGGGAATTCTCCGAGACCAAGAAATCCTGCCGCGTCAAAAGCCATACCATCCGTCTCGATTTCACTACCCAGTTGCCGCGTCACCGGTCGGAAAAGCGCCTGCGCCGCAGCTTGCGCAGGGACTGGCGCGCCTTTGCCAAGCACGTGAAATGGCATGAGGGCCAGCACCGCAAGATCTGGCTGAGTTGCGCGCGCAAGGCTGAAAAACAGGTCAACCGGGCCCGCGCAAGGACCTGCGGGCAGTTGCTGAAGAAGCTGGAACGTATCTACAAACGCTCCAACGCAGCATGCGACAAGCGCCATGCCAGGTTCGATGCCAAGGAAACCCGCAGGCTTGGCAGGCACCCGCTGATCCGCCGTGCGAACCTGAGAAAATGAGGGCAGCTTCCATGAAACGGCTTGCGATACTTGCCGTGCCGATGCTGTTGAGCATCCCGGCGCAAGCTGAACAGCAGTCGCGCGTCATGCCGCTGGAGCAGGTGAAGAGCATCCTGGAGGCAACCAAGGACAGCTGGGTGGCCTATCGCATCTATAGTGGCCGGCAGTATTATTATGTCACCCACCTGTTGTCGTGGCGCTGTGGCATCAAACAGGTGCGCTATTCGGAAAACTCAGACGCGCTGGACAAGACCTGGCCGCTGCCTGAGTGCAACAAGCTGATACCCAACACCATTCCCGATGACGCGAAAATTCACAACAAACCGGGGAAGATCGGCAGCATCAAGACCCTTGCCATCCAACTGGAGTTTGACGACGGCAGCACTACACCGGTGCGCATCTACGAACCGTGCGAGGGTGTCGGCGAGGCGACCTGCGGGTACCTGAAAGAAGAGCGTTAGAAATTTTTCCATGACAGACACACCCGACATGCCGCTGCGCGCAGCGATACTTCCCGTCACGCCCTTACAACAGAACTGCACCATCTTGTGGTGCACGAAAACCATGGACGGTGTCGTCATCGATCCCGGCGGCGACGTGGAGAACATCCTGCGCGGCGTCAAGGAAACCGGGATCAACCCGGTCGGCATCTGGCTGACCCACGGCCATTTCGACCATGCCGCCGGAGCCGCCGAATTGAAGGAGGCACTGAACGTGCCGATCACCGGTCCGCACCTCGACGACAAGTTCCTGCTCGATGAACTGGCAACATCGGGCCAGCAATACGGTGTGCCGGGCCGGGCGGTGACACCGGACACCTGGCTCGACGAGGGCGACACGGTGACGGTCGGAAAGGTCACGTTTGCGGTGCGCCACTGTCCGGGCCATTCGCCGGGCCACGTGGTCATGCTGAACGAGGCGATAAAATTCGGCCATGTGGGCGATGTGCTGTTCCAGGGCTCGATCGGGCGCACCGACTTTCCCTATGGCGACCATGACGCGCTGATTGCAGCCATCAAGGAAAAGCTGTTGCCGCTGCCGGACGATTTCACCTTCATCTGCGGCCACGGGCCGGCCAGCAATATCGGCAATGAGCGGGTGAACAATCCGTTCCTGCAGTAGGCCGGTTGCCATGAAAACTCTCGCTGTACTGGTGTTTCCGGGGTTCCAGACCCTTGACCTGTTCGGCCCGCTGGAAATGCTGGGCGGTGTCGGCGATGACATCAGGATCACCATCGTGGCTGAAACACTCGAACCGGTTCCAAGCGTTCACGGTCAGGGCCTGCTGGTCGACAAGACCGTGGCGGACGGCAGTGACTATGACCTGCTCCTGATACCCGGCGGCGACACCGCACTCGTGGCCGGCGAAAGCAAGGCAGTAACCGACTGGATCGTCGAGACTGCCACCCATGCGGAACTCGTCATGACCGTGTGTACGGGCAGTATCCTGCTGGCCATGACCGGGATGCTTGATGGCCGCAAGGCCACAACCAACAAGCTGGATTTTGTCCAGACCGTGCCGCTCGGGCCGAAGGTCGACTGGGTCAGACAGGCGCGCTGGGTCGAGGACGGGAAGTTCTTTACATCGTCGGGCGTCTCGGCCGGCATGGACATGGCCCTGGCTGCTCTTGCCCGGATGTTCGGCAAACAGGTCGCCGATGACATGGCGCACGGGACGGAGTACGAATGGCACGAAGATGCCGGGTGGGACCCGTTTGCAAAACGTGCAGGCCTGGTCTGAACCAGGTGCTTTCAGAAGGAGTTATCAGTGCGTATCGAAGCGGTTGAAACCTTGCGTCTTGGCGATCATCCGAACCTTTTATGGGTGCGCGTGCATACTGACGCCGGGCTGACCGGGCTTGGAGAAACCTATTTCGGGGCAGGCCCCAGCGAAGCCGATGTCCATGACCGCATTGCTCCCGTCATCCTGGGCCAGGACGCCCGCCGCATCGAATTTCTCAACATGAAGATGCAACCCTATACGGGTTTCACCGGCAGCGGCGCGGAAGTGCGCGCTCTGTCGGCGGTCGATGTGGCGCTTTGGGATATTGCCGGCAAGGCGGCGAATATGCCGTTGTGCGATGTGCTGGGAGGCCGGACACGAGACTCGATACAGGTCTACAATACCTGTGCCGGTCCGAATTATGTTTCCAAGACGTCTGCCGTCCGCCCCGACAATTTCGGGGCAGGGTCCGGGGGCACAGCCGGTGCGACCTACGAAGACCTGGATGCGTTCCTGCATCATCCGGAAGACCTCGCGGCCTCGCTGATGGAGATGGGAATTTTCTCCATGAAAATCTGGCCGTTCGACCTGGCCGGCGGTGCGGTTGACGGTGTCGACATTTCCGCTGCCGACCTGAACAAGGCGCTTGAGCCGTTTGAGAAAATCCGCAGCCGCCACGGTGACAAGATGCGGCTGAAGGCGGAACTGCACGGGCTGTGGAGCCTGAATGCCGCGCAGAAAATCGCCGCCGCGCTGGAACCCATCGGCATGGACTGGATCGAAGACCCGTTATGGATGGATCGCACCGAGGAGATTGCGGAACTTGCCGGCACAACCAGCGCGCCGCTGGCCGGCGGGGAGACGCTGGCCGGCCTGGGCCAGTTCAAGGCGCTGATCGACGAGGGTAATATCGCCACGCCGATCATGGACGTCACCTGGGCCGGCGGCATCACCGCTGCCCGCAAGGTTGCCGCACTGGCCGAAGCGCGGGCACGGCCGATTGCCTTCCATGACTGTTCCGGCCCGGTCACCCTGGCCGCCTCGACGCACTTGGCGCTAGCCTTGCGCAATGTGCGCGAACAGGAAATCGCGCGCGGGTTCTACTATGGCTGGTATCCCGACTTCGTCGACAATCTGCCGCCGGTCGAAAACGGCATGATCACCATTCCCGGCGGCCCCGGCCTCGGCATGGACCTTTTGCCGGGGTTGCTGAAACGCGAAGATGCCATTCACCGGATATCAAGGTAGGGTTTAAGCCACGCGAGACAGGATTATCCCGCTCACGCGAGTTGGCTGTCGCCAACCGCTCCGCTAGGGCGGGCCTGACCGGCCCGAGGCCCGGTCGGGCCTAGTTGGAATTCATAATTGAAGCAGGAGCGAGCGGTTAGACATTATTCTGGTCGAACAGCTTTACTCAGCACTTCGTGCTTCGCGCCGTTCTCCGACCCTGAACAACCGTAGTGATGAACTCCTCCGAGGCACGAAGTGCTGAGGCAAGCGCGACTGCGCGCCGCGCGAAGCGCGCCCTAGCGGAGCGCAGCCGACAGGCTGCTGGCGTGAGCGGAATCAAACCACCCCTAGCCCTTACTTGAGGATAAACGTCACTTTCAGCACGACGCGGTATTCGGCGACCTTGCCGTTCTTCACGATGACGCGCTGGTCCTTGACCCAGGCACCGGTAACGTTTTTCAGCGTCTTGGAGGCGCGCTTGACGCCCTTGCGCGTGGCGTCTTCAAAACTGTCCTGCGATGACGCGATGATTTCTGTTACGCGAGCTACTGACATGACTTAAATCCTTTCCCTGACGGGATATTGGTATCGCTCCCCAGCGCATGAAAACATGGTTGCACACGCCACCCGGCCGGGGAAGGGCTGGTGGAAGGCTTGGTAAATGCCCGGTACCGGGGACGTGATGCAGATTGATTTGCCGGCCGGGCGTTGCGCGAGCACACTCTCTTCAGGCTGGGATAGTCCTTGAAAGGAACTGACACCATGCCTGACCTGTCGTCGAGAAAAGCCCGCGGCGGTATCATGTCACCCAATCACGCAATGCTGAAAGTGCTGCTGTTCTCGCTGGCCGGCGCCGCAGCAGCGCTGTTGGTCGCGGCGATGTTCATCTGAACCGCAACGCGTAATGCAGACGTCGACATTGGACCGGTTACTTCGCCTTACCCCGATACGTCCTTGTCCCCGGTTTTCCACCAGATGACTTACCCTTCGGAACAGGCTTGCCTTTTGGCCAGAGTTCTTCCGGCGCGACGATGCGGGAGCTTGCTTCCTTTGCTGGTCGAACAGCTTTGCTTCGCCCTGCGGGCTTCGCGCTGTTCTCCGTTCCCCGGGCACCGATTTCCATGCCGGTCTGCTTGGCCAAAGGGTCGTCCATGACGGCCAGTTCGGTTTCGCGCAGGCGCTTGATCTCGTCGCGCAGGCGGGCGGCGGTTTCGAATTCGAGGTCGGCTGCGGCGGTGCGCATCTTCTTTTCCATGTCCTCGATGACCGTTTTGAGGTTGTGGCCGACAAAAGCGCCTTCCTCTTCGGCCAGCCCTGTGCCGTGGGTTGCCTTGACCCGCACATGATCGCCTTCGTAGACCGAGTCCAGGATATCGGCGATGTTGCGCTTGATCGACTGCGGCGTGATGTTGTTGGCCTCGTTATATTCGAGCTGCTTGGTGCGGCGGCGGTCGGTCTCGTCGATGGCACGCTGCATCGAACCGGTGATCTTGTCGGCATACATCAGCACGCGCCCGTCGACATTACGCGCGGCGCGGCCCACTGTCTGGATCAGCGAGGTTTCGGAGCGCAGGAAGCCCTCCTTGTCGGCGTCCAGAATGGCGACCAGCGCACATTCTGGAATATCCAGGCCCTCGCGCAACAGGTTGATGCCGACCAGCACGTCGAACGCGCCAAGGCGCAGGTCGCGGATGATCTCGATGCGCTCCAGCGTATCGATGTCGGAATGCATGTAGCGCACGCGGATGCCCTGTTCATGCATGTATTCGGTGAGGTCTTCGGCCATGCGCTTGGTCAGCACGGTGACCAGCGTCCGGTAGCCTGCCTTGGCCACCTCGTGGCATTCGGCAATCAGGTCATCGACCTGTGTGGCGACGGGCCGGATTTCAACCGGCGGATCGATCAGGCCGGTGGGCCGGATGACCTGTTCTGCGAACACGCCGCCGGTGCGTTCCATCTCCCATGACCCCGGTGTCGCCGATACGTGCACGGTCTGCGGGCGCATGGCTTCCCATTCCTCAAACCGCAACGGGCGGTTGTCGATGGCCGACGGCAGGCGGAAGCCGAATTCGGCCAGTGTCGCCTTGCGGTTGAAGTCGCCGCGGAACATGCCGCCGATCTGCGGCACGGTGACATGACTTTCATCGAGGAACACCAGGCAGTTGTCGGGCAGGTACTCAAACAGCGTCGGCGGCGGCTCGCCGGGTGCGCGCCCGGTCAGGTAGCGCGAATAGTTCTCGATGCCGGCACACGAACCTGTCGCCATCATCATCTCGATGTCGAACAGGGTGCGCTGTTCGAGCCGCTGGGCTTCCAGCACGCGGCCGGCGGCATGGAATTCGTCGAGCCGGATGGTCAGTTCGTGCTTGATGCGCTTGACCGCCTGGTCCAGCGTCGGCTTGGGCGTCACATAGTGCGAGTTGGCGTAGATCTTGACGTGCTCGAGCTCCGCCGTCTTCTGGCCGGTGAGCGGGTCGAACTCGGTGATGTTCTCGATCTCGTCGCCGAACAGCGACAGCCGCCAGGCGCGATCATCCAGATGCGACGGGAATACTTCCACCGTGTCGCCGCGCACCCTGAATGCGCCGCGGGTAAAGGCCTGGTCGTTGCGCTTGTACTGCAGCGCGACAAGGTCAGTCAGTAACTGGCGCTGGGCAATGCGCTCACCCAGCTTGAGCTGGAAGGTCATGGCGGAATAGGTTTCCACGTCGCCGATACCGTAAATGCACGACACCGAGGCCACCACGATGACGTCGTCGCGCTCCAAAAGCGCGCGCGTCGCGGAGTGACGCATGCGGTCGATCTGTTCGTTGATCGAGCTTTCCTTCTCGATATAGGTGTCGGTGCGCGGCACGTAGGCTTCCGGCTGGTAATAGTCGTAATAGGAGACGAAATACTCGACCGAGTTGTCCGGGAAGAACTGTTTGAACTCGCCGTACAGCTGGGCGGCCAGTGTCTTGTTGGGGGCCAGGATCAGGGCAGGGCGCTGGGTCTCCTCGATCACCTTGGCCATGGTGAAGGTCTTGCCCGAGCCGGTGACGCCGAGCAGCACCTGGTCGCGTTCGGCCGTGTTGATGCCGTCTACCAGTTCCCTGATTGCGGTGGGCTGGTCACCCTTGGGTTCGAATTCCGACACGGATTTGAGCGATACGCCGGATTCGGTTTTTTCCGGGCGTTCCGGCTTGTACGGCACGAAGACTTCAGGGGTCGGCAGGTCTTCCAGCTGCGGGCGCAGAAACTCCAGTCCCTCGCGCGGCCGGGTGGTGGCGCCCGCCGCCATGCGTTTTTCCTGCTCGATGGCTTCAGCGGCACGGGCCTCCTGCAGTTTCTTGCCGGCGGCCGGATCAGGACGTGCGCGCAGGGCTTCGGACAGGGGCTGGCCGGTTATGGGATCAAAGGCGGGATCGTTTTTTGCGCCCGTGCCGGACCGGCCGTCGCCGGTCGGCTCCGCGGGGGCGGCCTGACCGGCCGGCGCGCGGTCGCGCTTGCCAGGCTTCGCCTGGAGGTCATCTACCGTCGGAATGGTTTCATAACCTTCCAGTGGTTCAACCGGGGCTTCCCTGAACCCGCCGCTTTGCTTGTTGTGACCCATATTGTTGTTCGATCAACTTGTCCGCCGACACATGGTGTCGGCGGGTCGATCTCCATGTCCTGAGCTGTTGCTGCTGCGAAACTGAGCAGCTGTTGTCGTTATTGTGAGAACATAGTGCATTGGTCGCGCCGGTTAAAGGCAGCATAGTGGTTCTGCTGACAGTTATGTGGAAGCTGACGGTTATGTGGAAGGAGAGTGGCGATGAAAATGATTCGTATGGCAGGTACGGCAATGCTGGTTGCAGTGATGGCCTCAGGCGCACTCGCACAGAGCCAGACACCGCCGCCCGCTGCTCCCACGCCGAAAGCAGCCGCTGAAGGCACCATGACGACCAAGCGCATGGGCGAGATCATCAGGCGGCTTGATGCCAAGGCGAAAGCCGCGGCCAATGCCAGCGCCTGGCAGTTCCACATCGAGGAGGTGCCGGTCGTCGTGGTCACCGATGCCGGCAACAACCGGATGCGCATCATGATCGCGCTGAAAAAGGCCGACACCATGTCGCCGCAGGAACTGTTGCGCCTGTCGCAGGCCAATTTCGACACCGCACTCGATGCCCGCTATGCCATAGCCAAGGGACTGTTGTGGGCGACGTTCATCCACCCGCTGAGCGAACTGCACGAGAAACAGTTCATTGCCGGCATCGGCCAGACGGTGAACGCCGCGAAATCCTATGGCACCACCTATTCGTCCGGCCTGTTGAGCTTCGGCGGCGGCGACAGCCGCGGCATCATCCAGCGCGACCTGATCGACAAGCTGATCAAGAAGGGCCAGGAGATCTAGCGCGGCCGACGTCAAATCCACCGCGATCAGTGGGCGGAATATAAAAGTAGGATGGTTTCGCTGCGTCTGGTAATGTCCCGCCGATTCTACAATTGGGGGCGCGGCGGTGAAGTTTGTTTTTCGGGACATGATGATTGGCGGTATGGCGCTGGCGCTGGCCGGGTGTGCCGGTGGCAACAGTGCGCCACAGCTTGACGCGCGCGCCGGCAGCGACGCTGCGACGCAACCGGCTTCACTTGTTATCGCCAGGGCGGAAGTGGACGGCGAGGCATGTGGAAAACTGAATGCTGTCCGCCTGCAAGGCGACAACAAGCGCAGTGTTTCCAATCCCTTTGCGAGTAAATTTGTTGTTCCGAGCATGCAGTATTCTGATGGAAGAATCACCGACTTAAGAGCCAGCGTTGCGGCCCCGGACGATTATGTACTGCTTAACGTCGACTGTCCCGTTCACAGTATCTGGAAAAGTGGTCCGAGAAGGTTTTCATTTTCCCATGGCAGGACGTCCAGACAGAAGAAGTTCAGCATTCCGAGTGGCAAAGTCGTTAGTCTCGGCGTGATCCAGATAAAAACAAATGGTCCGGCAACCGGAACAGGACAGTTTCGGAGCTTCAGTTCGGCATCAAGACCGTTCAACGAGCAGGAATTGGCAGATATTGTGAAGCTGAAGCCGGAATTGGCGGGTCGTATCGAGCACTATTCCTGGGCCAGAATCAGATAAACCGCCGACGTATTGGTCGACGGTCTATCATTTATCAGGGTATCAACGGGCAGTTTTGAACAACACTTCGTGTTGTTAACAACCCGCGCCGAAGGTAAAGACACAACCAGCGCCTTTGACAGCACCGTGGCCGACGGCGGCGACGCCGCGAACCGCGCCTTCACCAATGCGGCCGACGCCCTTGAAGGTGCCGGATACCAGGCCGGGAGGACCGTAGGCAACCGCGTCGTCGGCAACCTTGCCGCCGCTTTCGCCAATGCCGTCACCGACTTCCAGCGCGCCGTCAGCGAGGCCCTTGCCGGTGAAATAGAAACCTTCAGCAATCCCTTCGACCGGATCGGGACCGGGGATGAACTTGTCTTCTGCCGGGGCGGAATTGTTGTAATTGCCGAACACCGTGACCTCGAGCGGCTTCTTGCCGGCGGCGAACACCGGTGAACCGGCAACCGCGAACGCAGCCATGACGCCAAAGATTGCGACCGTGGAGATGATGCGTTTTAACAGCATGTCTTATTCCTCCTTGTTGAATACTTTGAACGAGTTAGACACAAACCGGATGGCACCGGTTCGGCGGAACTGCGGCGAATGTGTGGGCTCACGTTAAATTCATTTAATCTGTTTCGTTTGCAGTTCCGCCGAAACTGGTGAACAAGACCCTACCGTCCTGTTTCATCCGCGACTGCACAGCTCTCCGACCCATGAATTATCGCCACGCCTACCACGCCGGGAACCATGCTGATGTGCTCAAGCACGTGGTGCTGGCGCGCGCCATCGGGCACCTGGCGCGCAAGGACAAGCCGTTTCGGGTGATCGACGCGCATGCCGGCATCGGGCTGTACAGCCTTGCAAGCGACGAAGCGGGCAAGACGCTGGAATGGCGTGACGGGCTGGGGCGCCTGTATGATGGAGCAGGTGGGCGGCTGGTGCTGGATGATGAAACGGCGGAAACCCTGTTGTCGCCGTGGCGTGACATGGTCGAGGCGGTGAACTCGCGAGGGCAGGGCCTTGAATGGTATCCCGGTTCGCCTGAGTTGTCCGTGCTGCTGACCCGGCCGGATGACCGCCTGGTGTTCAACGAGCTGCACCCGGAAGATCATGAAACACTCGCCGGTCTGTATACCCGTGAAAAGCGGGTGCGGGTGACGCAAACCGAGGCAACCATTGCGGTGAAGGCCAATCTGCCGCCGCCGGAACGGCGCGGTATCGTGCTGATCGATCCGCCGTTTGAACGGCGTGATGATGATGTACGTGCGCTGGCCATGCTGCAGCAGGGCTACAAGCGCTTTGCCACCGGCTGCTTCATGCTGTGGTATCCGGTGACCGGAGACGGGTTGTCACAGCGGCTGGTCGAGGCGGCCCGGCAATCGGGTATCGCGCGCATGCTGCAGGTGGAACTGATGGTGCGGCCGGCCGCCATGAGCGGCGGACTGGCAGGCTCCGGCCTGATCATCGTCAACCCGCCGTGGCCGCTGGCCGAAGAACTGCCCGGCCTGATGCCTGCCTTGTCAGAGCGCCTGCGCCAGGGCGGGGCTTCATGGACGGTTGACTGGCTGGCTGGCGAGTAGAAGGTGATTGTCAGTAAGGGCGCCTACTGCTTTTCCTCATAGTGAGACCAGACCTCGCTGGTGCCGTCCAGCTTCACCAGCACGACATCGTGGGCTTCCCGGTAAGTGCCCATTTCCATGCCGGGTGAGCCGGCAGGCATACCTGGTGCCGACAGGCCGATGGCCTCTGGCCGCAGTTTCAGCAACCGCTCAATGTCGGCAACCGGTACATGACCTTCGATGACATAGCCGTCCACGGTGGCGGTGTGGCAGGAGGCATGCTGCGGCTTGATGCCAAGCTTGATCTTGTGCTGGGCGAGAGAGCCCATGTCCATGTCGGAGGTTTCGACCTTGTGGCCGGCTGCGCGAATGTGCTCGACCCAGGCCTTGCAGCAGCCGCATGACGCCGTCTTTGCCACGTCGAAACTGAGCTTGCCGGACAATGCCGGTGATGCTGTCATTGCCAGGATTGCAAGAGCGGCGAAGAGACTGCTTTTCATGACTAGGCACTTTCAATTGCACAGGTGAATTGGTCCTGCAAAGATGCGCTCACAATTGTGGCAATTCAAGTATGCGGGAGTATTGCGATGGCAGGGGTGAAGGACAAGGTGGCGCTGGTGACCGGATGCGGCAGTGCGGGCGGCATTGGTTTTGCCTGTGCGAAACTGCTCCAGGCGGCGGGGGCAAAGGTTGCCATCACCTCGACGACCGACCGCATCCAGGAACGGGCGCGGGAACTGGGCGCTGGTGTGTTTGCCCACGCCTGCGACCTGACCGACGTGGCCCAGGTGGACACGCTGGTGACGGCAACAGAGGCAGCACACGGACCCATAGATATCGTCGTCAATAATGCCGGCATGGTGCAGATCGGTCATGATGAACCCTCAAGGCTGATACAGGATATTCCCGACGAGCAATGGCGCCGCGGCATGGACATCAACCTGACCACCGTGTTCAACGTGACCCGCCGGGTGGTGCCGTCGATGATCGAGCGCAGGTACGGCCGCATCGTCAATATGAGCTCGGTGACCGGGCCGCTGGTGTCCAACCCGAAGGGCACCATCTACTCCGCCGCCAAGGCGGCCATCATGGGCATGACCCGGGCGCAGGCCATTGAACTGGCCGAGTACAATATCACGGTGAACGGCATCGGGCCGGGCTGGGTTGAAACCCCGTCATCATCACCAGAAGAAGTCTTCGCCGGTGAACAGGCGCCCATCGGCAGGCCGGGCACACCTGACGAAATCGGGCAGGTGGCACTGTTCCTGGCCAGTGAAGAAGCAAGCTTCGTGACCGGCCAGCTGATCGTGGCGGACGGTGGTAATACGCTGATGGAATACAAGGGACCGGCGGAAGGATACTACTAGGTCTGGGCTTGTTTGCGCCGGTAGAAAGATCCCCGGGCGCCGCGATTCCACTTAACCTGTTACATCAGGCATTTGGAGCTGTCCGGGCGGGCTTGGCGCCGGGCCCTTATCCGTCGGTAGCCTGACTGCAGGTTTAACGGCGTATGAAACCCTGATTCATTTCAACCGGTTGCGACCGCTGCCGGAAACGTTGATTCAAGCATTTACTCGTCCGGCACGGTGCGCGGATTGCCGTCCTTGTCAACGGCGACCATGACAAAGTCGGCGTCGGTGACCTTGACTTTCTCAAGGGTGAGGTAGCGCTGCGCCCAGGCTTCGACCTCGATGGTCATGGACGACCGGCCCACTTTCGACACGTTGGTATAGAGCTCCAGGGTGTCGCCGATCTTGACCGGGAGCTTGAATGACAGGGCGTTGATGGCGGCGGTGACGACGCGGCCGGTGGCGCGTTCGCCGGACCTGATGCCGGCTGCCAGGTCCATCTGCGCCATGACCCAGCCGCCGAACACATCGCCGGCGGCATTGGCGTCTGCCGGCATGGCCGGCACCCGCATTGTCAGATCGCCCCTGGGCGCGGAGTTGGAAGAATCATTGTTCATGGGATGTCACTATTGCCGTGCATCGGGCCGATGTGCAAGCGCTGCCGCCAGGGCCATGAGGGCCATCACCCAGAAGCCGACATGGGTCCAGGTGGCCTGCAGGTGACCGACGCCCTGCGAGGCAAGCGCGCCGAGCCCGATCTGGATGAAGCCGGCCAGCCCGGCGCCCGATCCGATGTTTTTCGGGTCGACGGATATGGCCGCGGTAATGCCGTTTGGAATGGTCAGGCCGTTGCCGAATGCACACAGTGCCATGGGCAGGAACAGGGTTGAGGGATGGGTGAATCCGGTGACGGCAAACACCAGCAGCAACACTGCACCTGCCAGGGTGAGCATGTTGCCGATGCGGATCATGCGGTCATTGCCGAGACGCATCGAGTAGCGTCCGGAGACAAAGTTACCGGCCATGTACCCGAGCGCCGAACACATGAACCAGATGCCGTAATCGATTGCCGAGTAGCCGCGTACCGTCACCATGATGAACGGTGCCACCGCCAGGTAGCAGAAGAACACGGCGCTGCCGAAAGATATGGTGGCGGTGTAGCCGAGGAACGAACTGTTCTTCAGCAGGGTGGCATACAGCCGGGTGCGAATGAGACTGGCGTCAGGCTGCAGCGACTGATTGGTTTCGCGCAGGCGCGCGAATGCTGTCAGGAAGACCAGCGAGCCGATGCCGGCCAGAACCCAGAAGCCTGCCCTGAAGGAAAACCACTGGTCCAGTATGCCGCCGATGACCGGTGCCACCATAGGGGCCAGCACCCAGGCCATGGTGATGTATCCCAGAACCGAGGCAGACTGTTCACGGGAAAAAAGATCCCGCACGATAGCGCGCGACAGGATCATGCCGGCCGCACCGCCGACCGCCTGCAGTCCGCGCGCGACAATCAGCATTTCGATTGAGGTGGAAAGCGCGCACATGATGCTGGCGCTGACGAACAATGCCAGCCCGGCCAGCAGCATGGGGCGGCGGCCGTAACGGTCCGACAGCGGGCCGTAGACCAGCTGGCACGTGGCAAGGCCTGCCAGATACACGGTCAGTGTCATCTGAACCACGCCTGAGGAAACCTGGAAGGTGGACTGCAGGCCCGGCATCGACGGCACGAACATGTTCATGGCCAGGGGGCCGATTGCCGCCATGGCAATGAGAATGCCGTAGGGTGCGCGTGGTTTTGCGACGGGGGCTGCGGAGGCTGTCTGAGAGTTCATGGCTTGCTATAAGACACCAATTGACGCCGGTGTGACACAGCACATACGCGCACGCGCTATGTGTTTGTGGCATGTCTGGTGGGGCACAATCCGCTTTAGTGTGTGAACCATGGACGCAAATACCATCAACAGCCGCGATGCGGGCAGCGTTACCCAGGGACTGGTGGCCATGTGGGTCGCGGTTGCCTCGTTCTCGATTGCCGATGCGATTGCCAAATGGCACGGGCAGGAGGGTTTTGCGGCAGTCCAGATCGTGTTCTTCCGGTATTTTTTCGGACTGGTCCCGGTCGCCATTGCCCTGTACGTGGCAGGCTTTCACCAGGTGCGGACACGCCGGCCAGTGGCACATGTTTTCCGGGGCGTGTTGATGTCGGTGGCACTGGCCCTGTTTTTCTGGGGCCTGAAATATGTGCCGCTGGCGGAAGCCATTGCGGTGGCGTTTACCGCACCAATGTTCATTACAGCCCTGTCGGTGCCGGTATTGGGCGAGCGGGTGGGCGTGGCCAGGTGGCTGGCTGTTGTCGTCGGGTTTGCCGGCATGCTGGTTATCGTGCGGCCCGGCGCCGAGGCCTTCCAGCCAGAAATGCTGATCCTGGTCGCGGGAACCGCCGTGTTTGCTCTCGGCATCACCTATACGCGGCGGCTGGCGCGGACCGAAACCGTGACTACAATGTTTACCTGGACAACCTTCGTGGCCCTGCTGGTGTTCGCGCCGCTGGCCTGGTGGACCTGGAAGCTGCCGCAGGCCGATCACCTGGCCGGATTTGCAGTACTTGGCCTGATTGGCGGCATGGCGCATTATCTGGTTATCGTGGCTTACCGAAATGCACCGGCGGCGGTTATTGCCCCGCAGGAGTACATGGCGCTTGTATGGGGCGCCATTATCGGCTGGATTGTGTGGTCTGAGGTGCCATCGGCCTGGACATGGCTGGGCGCTGCGATCGTGGCAGGTGCCGGCGGGTTCATTGCCTTGCGCGAAGCCCGGGCAGCAGCTCGAAACCGGTCACAGGCATAATGACGATATGGAGTTTGTTTCATGGAAGCACTGAGAACCCCGGACGAGCGTTTCGATGATTTGCCGGGCTATGACTTTGCCCCGAATTATGTGGACGATCTGCCGGGTTATGAAGGATTTCGGGTGCATTACCTGGATGAAGGCCCTGTCGATGCGCTACAGACCTTTCTGTGCCTGCCGGGCGAGCCGACCTGGGCGTATCTGTATCGTCACATGATCCCGGTGTTTGCAGAGGCCGATGCACGGGTCATCGTGCCGGACTGGCTGGGCTTCGGCCGCTCCGACAAACCGGCAAACGATGCGCTCTACACGTTTCATTTCCACCGCGACATGATGCTGGCGCTGATCAGCCGCCTGGACCTGTTCAACATCACCCTGGTGGTGCAGGACTGGGGCGGTATTCTGGGCCTGAGCCTGCCGGTTGAAATGCCGGAGCGCTTCGACCGGCTGGTTGTCATGAACACGGCGATGCCGGTCGGCGAGAGCCTCGGGTCCGGGTTTCAGGACTGGAAGGATTATGTGGCAAGCAAGCCGGACATGGACTGCGGTGCCCTTATGAAGCGGGCCGTGCCGCACTTGAGCGAAGCGGAAGCCGCCGCCTACGAGGCACCGTTTCCGGATACAACCTACAAGGCCGGTGTGCGCCGGTTTCCGCAACTGGTGATGATAGAGCCTGGCATGGAAGGCATCGAGACCATGAAGCGGGCGCGTGAATTCTGGCAGCACGAATGGTTCGGCGAGAGTTTCATGGCGGTTGGCGCCAAAGATCCGGTACTCGGCGTGCCGGTGATGAGCGATTTGCAGCAGATCATTCGCGGATGCCCGGCGCCGATGGTGCTGGAAGACGCGGGCCATTTCGTGCAGGAGTGGGGAGCTGATGTTGCACGTGCCGCATTGGCGTCATTCAAGGCGTGAATTGTGGCTGACCTGACAATCGAGGCGATGGGGGCGCGCGGCGAAGGCATCGCCCGCGGTGATGGTGCTCCGGTCTATGTACCGTACGCTCTGCCGGGCGAACGGGTCCGGGCCGATGTGAAGGGCGACCGTGGCCGGCTGGCCGACGTCGTTGGAGCTTCGCCGGACAGGGTGAGCCCGGAATGCGCACATTTCGGCAGCTGCGGCGGCTGCCTGCTGCAGCACTGGTCGCAACTCCCATATGCCCAATGGAAACGGCAACTGGTCGTCGAAGCATTGTCGCGCAAGGGGCTGACCGAAATTGAAGTTGCACCGTTGGTTGATGCGCACGGGGCCGGGCGCCGGCGCGTCACGTTGACGGTGGCGCGCGGCAAGGCCGGGTTTTCAGCGCACCGTTCGCATGACCATGTGCCTGTCATCACCTGCCCGGTCCTGGTGCCCCAACTGGCGCAGGCCCCGAAAATTGCGACTGCCCTCGTTCAGGCTCTCGGCCTCAAGAAACCGCAGCGGGTTTATCTGCTCGCCAGTGATACCGGGCTGGATTGCGAACTCGTGGGAGTTGACGATCCCGAGCTTGATGCGCGTGTACGGATAGCGGACATAGCCGAGGAGTATGGCCTGGCGCGGGTGACTGCATCGGGGGACATGCTGATCGAGCGCGGCCGGCCCGCACTTGATGTAGACGGCGCAACAGTGACACCGCCACCGGGCGGGTTTGCCCAGGCGACCGCGGCGGGCGAACAGGCGCTTGCGTCCATCGTCGTACCCGCACTTGCCGGGCATGCCGTCGTGGCTGACCTGTTTTGCGGATGGGGGGCGTTCGGCCTGCGACTGGCGAAGGCTTCAAGGGTGCTTGCGGTGGATTCCGACAAGCCCGCGATTGCGGCTCTTGAGACTGCTGCCCGCGGCGCAACCGGGCTGAAACCGCTGGTTGCCCGGACGCACGACCTGATGCGGGATCCGCTGACTGCGCCTGAGCTGAAGGGCATCACCGGCGCGGTGTTCGATCCGCCGCGTGCCGGGGCTGGCGCACAGGCAGCGGAACTGGCAGCTGCCGGAAACATTCAAAAAGTTGTTGGAGTGTCGTGCGATGCCGCAACATTTGCGCGCGATGCAAGCGTGCTGGTCCAGGGCGGGTTCACGCTTGAACGCGTTGTACCGGTGGACCAGTTCAGGTATTCCGCCCATGTGGAAATGGTGGGGATATTCAGCCGGTGAGTGGTGAGCGCAAGGACAGGATTGATCTGGCCGGTGCCGGGTGGCTGGTGACCTTTGCGCTGGTTATGGGTATCAACCAGGTGCTTGTGAAACTGGTGAATGCGGGGTTGGCGCCTGTGTTTCAGGCCGCTTTGCGTTCGGCCTGCGCGCTGGTGCCGGTGTTGCTCTATGCTCACTTCACCAGGCGCAAGCTGTCGATCAGTGACGGCAGTCTGGTGCCGGGACTTTTTTGCGGCGCATTGTTTGCCGCTGAATTCATGCTGACGTTTTCTGCGTTCGATTACACCTCTGTCGCGCGGGCCACGATGCTGTTTTACACCATGCCGTTCTGGCTGGCATGTGCTGCTCATTTCATGATCCCGGGCGAGCGGTTGACGCCGCTTCGGGTGCTGGGGCTGGCGATGGCCGTCGCCGGTGTCGGCTGGGCACTGTTGCGCAATGATCACCCGGCAACCGAATATGCACTGGTGGGCGACCTGATGTGTCTTGTTGCGGCGTTTTGCTGGGCGGGTATCGCGCTGCTGGCCCGTACCACAGCATTGTCCAGATCGTCGCCTGAGATGCAGCTTGTCTACCAGCTTGCGGTATCTGCGGCGATCATGCTGCCGCTGGCGCCGGTGTTCGGCGACCTGGTGCGCGATTTTACACCGCTGATCGGAGGCCTGTTTGTCTTTCAGGTCCTGGTGGTTGTGAGTTTCGGTTTTCTGATGTGGTTTCGGGTACTGGCAGTTTACCCGGCTTCCGATATGGCTTCATTCGGTTTTCTGACGCCATTGTTCGGGGTGATGTTCGGCTGGATGATACTGGGCGAGACCATTACGCTGGAGTTTGTCGGTGCGCTGGCACTGGTGTGTACCGGTATCGTGCTGGTCAACCGCAAGAAGAAAGCGGCCGCCGGTCAACCTGCCCGATGATTGAGCACCACGACACGGGATTTGAGTGTCACCCGCAAGTGAAGCTCTGCAATGTCCTGGTTCAACATGCGGATACAGCCTGATGACAGGTTCTTGCCGATAGAGGATGGGTCATTGGTGCCGTGAATGCGGTACAATGTATCGCGGCCGGTAAGATCAAACAGGTAGAGCGCGCGGGCACCGAGCGGATTTTTTGGCCCTCCCGGCATGCCGAGCGGCCATTTCGCTGCCTTGGGATCACGGGCGACCATCTCGGCCGGCGGCGTCCAGCGCGGCCAGCGTGCCTTGCGGGCGATGTAAGCCTCGCCCGCCCAGGTAAAGCCGGCGCGACCGACCCCAATGCCATAGCGCATGGCCATGCCGCCTTCGCGAACATGAAACAGCTGCCGCTTCCTGGTGTCCACGACAATCGTGCCGGGCCATTCCCTGCCGGAATACCGAACAAGCTGGCGGCGGAACTGCGGTTTGATGCTGGCCGGGCTGACTTTCTCGATCGGATAGTCGATCGGTGATTCGAGCGGCGGGCGCTGGCCCGGGACCGGCTGCGGCTCATAGGTATCCGCAGGGCGCTGATATTGCGGCTGTGGTGCTGCAGGGGCGTTGGTCGGTGCAACCGAACCTGTGATGTCACCGCGGCGCGGCTCTTCGTCAAAACCACCGCGGGTTTTTATCCAGTTGGAGATACTGTCGATACTGAAGGGTTCGGCCGTTGCAGGGCTTGTCAGTGGAGCTGCCAATAGCGTCGCACTGGTGCCAACCAGCATGTTGCGGCGTGATATCTGTCGGTCACTCATCAGTTAAACCCCGGCTCTCAAACGTTCGATTTCCATGCAGCAAAGCATAGTAATTCTTGGTTAAGGCTTGATTTACGTTTAGCGGGAGTTTGCAGCAGGAGATGGGTAGTTTTGCGCCTGATTTATGGCAACCTCTAACGGTTTGCTGAAGGGCAGGGAACACAAAAAGCCACGGCCCTTGGCAAGGACCGTGGCGCAGATGTTCGTCAGATTGACCTTGCGATCAGTAAATCGGCTTGCCGGTATCGATGGCCTGGGACAGCAGCAGGTATTCTTCACATGCTGTGCCGCAGCGCGTACCGATTTCGGTCAGCTGCTCGCGTGCAAGGTCCATCTTGCCCAGTTTTACATACCCTTCGCCGAGGTATTCGCGGGCCAGGATGTAATCCGGATTGGCGTCCAGGGCCTTCTGGTAGAACGTGATGCCTTGTTCCACCTTGCCCATTTTGCGGTGCGTATAGCCGAGTCCGTTGAGAGCTTCGGGGTCGCGCTTGTCAGCGACCAGGCGGAACAGGTCGACAGCGTTCTCATACTGGCCGGCGCGGGCAAGAGCCCAGCCCTGGGCTTTCAGTGACTTGTCAGGAACAACTTCAGAGGTCTGCTTTACGCATTTCTTCTTGCTGCTGGAATAAACCCAGCCATTTTTGCAGGTCTTGGTTGAAGTTGAACTGTCTGAGCCAGCAGCGTGAGCTGCAGTAAACGATGTGCCGATGGCAAGGATTGCGGCCAGGGCAATAGGGGTAAACTTCATGGTCAGTCTTCCTTATTGGACTTATCGATCAGGGTTTTAACGATAGTTGCTGCCGTGAACTATAACAGGCTGCTTACGCAAGTTCGAGCAGCGCTGGATCAATAAGAGGCATCAAAAATGTAACAATTTTGTGTTGGCACTGCGGGTGGTGGAAGGCCAATAATTGATTTTTTAATGAATTATCCGCAGATCAAATTTCGTTAAGAAGTTTGCTTGAGGCTTTAGACGATGGGCGCTATGATGCTGCTTCGTGGGCGGCACTCACTATTTTTTCAGGCTCAACGGCTGGCAACGTGACAAGACGTTCAACATTACAAACCGCACTGATGCTGGTGATGGCTCTGGCCGTAAGCGGGTGTGCCGAAACCAAGTTGCTTGCGCAGCTGGATGCTGGAGTTTCAGGCGCCCGTTTGAGCGCCGAAAAAGAAGCAACAGGTGTTTCGGTAGCTCCGGCAGGTACGTCCAATTTCAGGCGTCAGCAAATTATTGGTAATGATCTTGCCCAACGCGCGCTCGGCGTGATGAAGCGGTCCAGAGACACCGAGCTTGAAGACCATCTGAATGCGATCGTGACACGGCTGAAGACGACCCCGGAACACGGCGCTTCGGGATTGTTTTACAAGGTGTACCTGGTGGACAGCCCGCATGCCAATGCGTTTACACCGGGCGGTGGTCATATCTTTGTCACAACCGGCATTGTGACCAAGCTGCGCACCGAAGGCCAGATGGCGATGGTGCTAGCGCATGAAATGGCACACAACCGGGCAAGCCATGTGGTAAAGGGGCACGATGGCCAGTCGTTGAACAAGCGCGTCACGGCCTTCGGGAAACGGATTTTTGATGACGGGCTTGGAGTTCCCTGGCTTAGCAGCGGTGTAAAGGCGCTGGCTGACACCAGTTTGAGCAGCTATACGCGGGCCCAGGAAGAAGAAGCCGACATGCTTGGTTTCCGGTACTTCGTTTCCGCGGGTTACGATCCTCACGAGGCACCGCGCAGCTTTGCAGCCCTTATTACAGTCGATGCGCAGAAAAAAAGCATTTTCGATGTTTTCGATGGCTATCCCCAAGGTATTAGACGTGCCGAGGAAATGAATGCCATGGTGCATGCTGCTTACCGCGATGTGGACACCAGTCACCTCAGACGCAACACCAAGGCTTATGTGGACCTTGCGTCAGCTTACTGGCAGTAGGCCCGCCTGACCGGCAATATTACCCTAAGTCACTTTATGAACGTCAGATGAACGAACCACTC
Source organism: Anderseniella sp. Alg231-50 (assembly GCF_900149695.1). NCBI lineage: Bacteria > Pseudomonadati > Pseudomonadota > Alphaproteobacteria > Hyphomicrobiales > Parvibaculaceae > Anderseniella > Anderseniella sp. Alg231-50. Next base: position 2,142,221 of record NZ_LT703003.1, read on the forward strand.
AGGTTTCAGTCATCTCGGCATTGGCATTGTTGTCCTCAAGTAAGCACGTGACGATCTCGCAGGTCGCGCACAGTAACAAGAACGAGGAAAGCAAAATGTCCCAGATTACCAAGACAGCCAAATCCGCCATGATCCTTGCCGCCGGTGCAGTTGCCAGTGCCTTTTTTGCCGGTAATGTCACTACGACCGCCAATGCGGAAACGGTCTATTTTGGCTATGAGACTTCATTCCGCGAAGCCAAGCAGATGTGCAACGGCATGCATGGCCGGATTTTCGAGACGGAACGGGCTCAGTACGGATGCACCGGTATATTGCGCGAAGAGAAAGCCAAGAAAAAAACAAGCGTGCCTCCTTTCGTCCGCGGAGCCAATGACCGTCCCACCAAGCGCCAGAATTTCTCCGGTCGTGATTTTTCCAACGATATCGGCAAAGTCGGCGGCGAAGGTAACGGCAGTGGCGGCGGCGGCGGTGGCGGCAACGGCGGCGGAAGCGCCGGCGGCACCTTCTGATCTTCGCCCTGTTTGACGAACAGTCAAAGCCAGCATCGCTTCACAGCGATGCTGGCCTTTTTGTTTATCCGGAATGTGGGAGCAAAAGCTAGCGACGGCCCCGGCGGCGTGACCTGCGTGATGCGAGCATCGGCACAGCCAGCATGACGGCGCACACGATTGTTGAAAGACAAAACGCTGCTATAGCGGCAACGCCAAGAGTGTGTGGCGCATTGCCTGCCTGGGTGAGCAATGGGCTGGCAGTCGCCGCACCCATGGGTAATACAGCGACCATTACCGCCAGCACCGCGGTAGACAATGCCACGACGAAAAACGACAGCATATGGGTGTTTCTGCGCTTCTGCGCACAAGCACCGGCACGCGCTCCAGCACCGAAGCCGTACAAGCCGTCAGTTTCATCGTTTCTGATAATCATAATGCGCGCATCCCGGTTCATTCACGAACCCCTCTGAGCGTGCAAAAAACCATAAAAGCATGGCGTAAAATCAGACAAACCATGCCTCTGGCCGGGTCATTGTGTGGCAAACCGGTGGCATATGGTTAATAAAAAGTTAACAATATCAAGGTGTTATATCGAGAAATCGGCGGAATTCTCGAGTTTTTGGCGACATGTGCGGGCTGCGTTGTCAGGCAGAGTGTCCACATCGTCATATGTGATCGTTGCGCCGTGTTTCACCGGGCGGATCAGGCTGACACCATGTGCAAGACCGATGGGCAGGGCGCGGGAGCGGTGTGATGCACCGGCAGGCATCAACTTGCCCCATGCGGTGTACCCGCCTTCGCCATCCAACATGTCGCCGGCAGCGAGGTCTTTCTTGGCAACGGCCACAACATCTCCCCGCCACTCAGCTGTGGTTCCGGTTGCTTCGCCACGGATTGCGGCGTTGGCAGCGGAAACACCAAGTTCGAGGCCGATCAGATGATAGGGTCGGTACATGGCTGCATAGTAGCCCGACTGGTCGGTCTTGAGGCCGTATTGCAGGAAACAGTCGCGGGCATACTGGTTGGGGGCCTTGAACACTGCGTAGACACCCCAGCGCAGGTGATTGTGCATTTCGGTTGCCTCGCCACGATGCTCGGAGGCAACGACTTCAACAAACCCTTCGCCGTCAAGCGTGCCCCCGGCATCGGTCGGAATCAGTGTGTTTTGCAGGTTATCGAAGTCGACGGCGGGGAATTTCAGCCCGTTGCCGGGGGCGTTGAGCCCGGTGGCGTTGGCAATTGCCGCCATTTCAATGGCGGATTTGGTGCCGTCCAGAAACGAGTTGAACATCTGCGAGTTCATGCCTGCAGCCGCCGCCTGTTCCGGGGAAAGGCCATAATGGGTCCATACATCATCCGGAGTGACATCATGGAACCCGGGCTGGTAGCGGGTGCCTTTGCCGGCACAGATGATTTCCAGGCCGCAGGTTCTGGCCCAGTCGACGATCTCACAGACCAGGGCCGGCTGGTCGCCGGATGCCATGGAGTAAACAGTGCCTGCGCTGCGGTGTGCGTCAGCCAGGACCGGGCCTGCCAGGACATCTGCTTCGACATTGACCATGATGATGTGTTTGCCGTGCTGGGCTGCGGCAAGTGCATGGGCGCAGCCGGCGGCCGGTGAGCCGGTGATTTCCATGACAACCTCAACAGCCGGGTCGGCGATCAGGTCCATGCCGTCATCGGTGAAGCGTGTCCGGGATATCTGGTCGTCGTGCCAGCCCACCGTGCGGCAGGCGGCGCGGGCGCGTTCAGGATCAAGGTCTGCGATCACGGCAACCGACAGGTGCGGCGAGAACGGGACCTGGTTGAGGAACATCGAGCCGAATTTGCCGGCACCGATTACGCCGACCCGAACCGGCCCGCGGTCGGCAATTCTGTTGGCGAGAATAGCGGGAAGATGTTGCATCGGTGAACCTCATGCGAACTGTCGGAAGCGGGTTGTCACAGTGGTCGCAACGAATCGATCAAGTCAACCAGATCGATGGGCTTTACGGGATTTCTTCAGATGGTGAGACGGTTGGCGGCGTGCTACCGGGGCGAGCCGTTATCCGGCGGTGACGCGTAAATCCAGGCGAGCCGTTGCATCTGCATGGATCCCGGCATGAACCGGAGAGCCAGGTTGCGGGCCTGAGCCTTCGGGCCGCGCATATGGTAGATGCCGGCATTGCGGCGGGACTCTTCGATAATGCGGGCGGTGCGCGGTTGGCGGCGGCTTTCGTAGCGGACAAGGGCGGCTGTCAGATCACCGCTTCCATCACCGATGCAGGCGGCAAGGCATTCGGCGTCTTCCAGGGCCATGGCAGCGCCCTGGGCAAGGTAGGGCAGGGATGCATGAGCGGCATCACCGACCAGCACGCAATTGTCCCGGCTCCATGAGGTGAACGGGTCAAGGTCGGCACCGGTCCAGGCGAGCCAGCTTGCCGGGGCGGACAACAGGTCGCGCAGAGCGGACGCGGCACCCGGCAGTGCGGCAAGCACGTCGCCGCGGCTGGCTATGTTGTTCCAGCCTGTCTGGTCTGCCGGTTGTTCAATACTGGCGACGATGTTGAGCCGGCGGCCGCCTGATACCCGGTAGTGCACGACATGGGCGCCCGGTGCCAGCCAGAGGTAGACTGCGTCGGGGTCCAGGCCGGCGGGCAGGTCGCTGGCTGGTGCAAGGGCCCGGTACAGCGTCTCACCGCTCAGGCGCGGTTGGTTTTCAAGTCCGATATGCGCCCGGAGCTGCGAGCGGATACCGTCTGCCGCGACCACAAGGTCGGTTTCATGGGCCTCTCCGGACAGGGTTTTCACGCATGTGGATGCACCCGGTTCCAACCCGGTAATCCGGCAATCGTTGACGATCGTGATATCGGCAATGCGCGATGCGGATTGCGCCAGTGCATTGATCAGGTCGGCCCGGTGCGCAACACGGTAGGGGCTGCCGAACTTCCTGGTAAAACTGTCGCCAAGATCCAGCTCAGACAACTGCCGACCGCTGATCGCATCACAGATGCGAATTCGATCCGGTGCGCAGCATTGCGCTTCGAGCTCGCTCCAGACGCCCAGGTTTTCAAGTACCCGGACGGCGTTGGGGCCCAATTGAAGCCCCGCGCCAATCGCCTCAAGACGGGCGGCTTGCTCAAAAACCGATACCGAGTGACCGTTTTGTGAAAGTGCGATGGCAGACGCCAAGCCCGCAATACCTGCCCCGGCGATTGAAATATGCAATTTTAGAAACCCTCAACAGCCAAAACAGTCAAAAACAGAGACTTTGCCCTTGCGGTACAAAAACGGCAGGACTACGGTCCGCGCCGGTCAATCAGGACCAATATCACAGATTATTTCAAGGAGTCATTCCAATGGGTTTCATCGCAGACTCGCTCACTCGTATTCAACCGTCAGCTACGATCGCGATTTCAACGAAAGCCATGGAACTCAAAGCAGCGGGCCGCGATGTCATCGGGCTGTCCGCCGGTGAGCCCGACTTCGATACACCTGACAATATCAAGGAAGCCGCCATCAAGGCGATCCGTGACGGACGCACCAAGTATACCCCGGTTGATGGCGTGCCTGAACTGAAGCAGGCAATTTGCGCCAAATTCGAGCGTGACAACGGGCTCAAGTACAAGCCATCGCAGGTTTCGGTCGGAACCGGCGGCAAGCAGGTTTTGTTCAACGCGCTGCTGGCGACGCTCAACCCGGGCGATGAAGTGATTGTGCCGGCACCGTATTGGGTGAGCTATCCCGATATCGTATTGCTCGGCGGTGGCAAGCCGGTGTTTGTCGAGACGACCCTGGACAACGGGTTCAAGCTGCAGGCGGACGCCCTGGAAGCCGCGATTACCCCCAAAACCAAGTGGCTTGTGTTCAACTCGCCGTCAAACCCGTCGGGCGCGGCATACAGTCATGCCGAACTGAAGGCCCTGACGGATGTGTTGATGAGACATCCGCAAGTCTGGGTGCTGACCGACGATATGTACGAGCATCTGGTCTATGATGATTTCAAGTTTGTGACCCCGGCCCAGGTCGAACCTGCGTTGCTCGAGCGCACCTTGACCATGAACGGTGTATCCAAGGCCTATGCAATGACCGGATGGCGTATCGGTTTTGCGGCCGGTCCGGAAATTCTGATAAATGCCATGCGGAAGCTGCAGTCGCAGTCCACATCCAACCCGTCGTCGATCTCGCAGTGGGCGGCGGTCGAGGCCCTGAACGGGCCACAGGATTTCATTGCCAGCAACAATGAAAAATTCAAGGATCGCCGGGATCTGGTCGTGTCGATGCTGAACCAGGCGAGAGGATTGTCATGCCCAACCCCGGAAGGTGCATTTTATGTGTATCCATCCTGTGAAGGGCTGATTGGCAAGACCACACCGTCAGGCCACCTGATCAAGAATGATGAGGATTTTGTGACAGCCCTGCTGGCTGACGAGGGTGTTGCAGCAGTGCATGGCGCGGCATTTGGACTGGAGCCGTTTTTCCGGGTTTCATATGCAACGTCCAACGAAGCGCTGGAGGACGCATGCGAACGTATTCAGCGGTTCTGCAACAATCTGAAATAGCCGGTTTCGCCAGTTAAAAAATTTGTTACAATTATGTCGAAATTGTAATTGGATTTGTCACCAACGATGGCTATCTATTAGTCAATCGCTCGGGACGGCGATTCGGGAGTTCGGCTGCGTGGCGGTTTCGGTCACGCAGCCCGACCCCCACACTTGCCAGAAAGGCAGACTTACATGAAACGTATTGCTTCAGCCGCTGTTTTGACCCTTGGGATTGTTGCGGCCTCTTCCGGACCGGCGTCAGCCGACGGGGTGGGGATCAATATCGGTAATCTGGAATGTCTTGTCGAAGGCGGGATCGGTTTGATCGTCACTTCGTCAAAATCCATGGATTGCGTCTACAAATCAACCAGCGGGCGCGAAGATGTTTATGTCGGAAGGCTGACAAAGTTCGGTCTCGATATCGGGGTAACCGGCGAAGCCCGCATGATATGGGGGGTTTTCGCTCCTGGTATCGTTGAATACGGCGCGCTTTCGGGCCGGTATGTCGGCGCATCCGCGGAAGCCACAGCTGGTGTTGGCGCCGGTGCAAACGCCCTGGTCGGTGGGGCCAATATCACACTGCAGCCATTGAGCGTCCAGGTGCAGACTGGTCTCAACGCGGCGCTTGGTGTGTCCAGCATGACACTTGAGCCGGCTGACTGATCTGGCCTCTTGCCTGTTGTCATGACAGTCGCTGATAACGGCTGATCGCATTTGCCTGACAAAGGAGTGATTTGGCAAGCCAGGTGAGTATGCCTAGGTTGGTGAGTGAAGGTGCCTTTCGCGGGCGGCTTACTCGCAAATTGCAAGGAGTGCTTGCGCATGCTGATCAAGACGATTCACAACTGGCAGATTCCGGAATCCAAAGCCACGTCGGAACACGTGTTTCTGAACCGGCGAAAATTTATTGCCGCTGCCGGGTTTGCCGGTATCGGGCTCGCTTCAGGTATTCGTCCGGCTTTTGCCGAAACTGATCCAACGGCAGGCCTGTACCCGGGCAAGCTCAACCCCGCCTATGCGGACGCCGGGCGCAAGATTACGCCTGAGGCACTCAATATCACCTACAACAACTTCTATGAGTTTGGCACATCCAAGCGTATTTCAAAGGCTGCCGAAGCGCTGGTTATCCGGCCTTGGGAGATCGCCTTCGAAGGTGAGATTGAAGCTCCTTTCAAGATGCAGTTCGATGACCTGATCAAGAAGGTGCAGATTGAACAGCGGGTATACCGGCACCGCTGTGTGGAAGCATGGTCAATGACGGTGCCGTGGAGCGGTTTCACCCTCAAGCAGCTTGTCGCCCTTGCCAAACCGACTGCCAACGCGAAATACGTGAAGTTTGAAACCTTCAACGATCCTGAAATGGCACCCGGCCAGAAGCCAAGCCTGTTCGGCGGCAGCTATCCGTGGCCATATTCAGAAGCTGTGACCATGGAAGAAGCCAACAATGACCTGGCGTTCATGGCGACCGGTGCGTATGGCAAACCGGTGGCCAAGTCCATGGGCGCGCCAATCCGTCTGCACCTGCCCTGGAAGTACGGCTTCAAATCGGCCAAGTCGATCAACAAGATCACTTTCACGTCCGAACGCCCCAAGAGCTTCTGGGAAGTGCTCGGGCCCAAAGAGTACGGTTTCTGGGCCAATGTAAACCCGGACGTTTCGCATCCGCGCTGGAGCCAGGCGTCGGAACGTGATCTGGAAACGGGTGAGAAGATCCCGACCGTGATCTACAATGGTTACGCCGAGCAGGTCGCGTCGCTTTACGACGGCATGAAGGACGAATTGGGAACTGCGCTGTTCAAGTGATCCCGAGCAGGTTTTCGAGAGATATCTTGCCTGTTTGAAAAATCAGGGGCCAGACACCCGGGTGGAGAGTGTGTCTGGCCCCTTCGTCGTCAGGAACCCGGCGGTTCAACCTGAAGCACTTGTTGTTGCCTCGCGCTTCGGTGAACCCTTCGGGCATGCGGCCATGTGTTTTATGAGGGAGTAAACTAGCCGCTGACAAAACAAGGCTCACACGGATGAACCATCAAGTGCAATCCGGTATTGGGCATGTATGTCATGCGGTGACTGCATATCAGGCAAAAGCACATATATTGCACGCACTTACGTGAGCGTCAGAACTTCCATTGCCGTGCTTTTGACACCACGAAATCCCTGAATACAGCGATTCTTTTGGAATTCCGCATCTCTTCCGGATAGACAAAATAGGTGTCTATTCCCGGTGCGTCCGCGCCCAGGGAAACACGGATGAGGGGTGAGTCTTCGCCCACTATGTAATCCGGCAGAACCCCGATGCCCAGGCCGGATTCGACGGCACGCCGCAACCCGTAGATGGAATTGATCATGAAACTTGATTCACGCGGCGTTTCGCCCTCCGCTCGGCCCGCGCGCAGCAGCCAGCCGAGGTCGCTGAGGAACGTAGGCGTCGGTCCGAACGCCAGGATTTTGTGATTGTCGAGTTCTTCTGCGGTTTTCGGCAGGCCGTTCGATTGCACATAGTCCGGCGATGCATAGGCATGATTGTGCACGGTGAACAACTTGCGCTGAATCAGATCAGGCTGGGTCGGCCGGCGCAGGCGAATGGCCACGTCAGCCTCACGCATGCCAAGATCGAGCTCTTCATCGGTCAGGATCAGCTGGACCCTGATTTGCGGATACAGTTCAATGAATTCCTGCAGGCGCGGGGTCAGCCAGATTGTGCCCAGGCCAACGGTTGTGGAAATGCGCAGGTCGCCGGTCGGTTTGTCACGACTGTCTGTAAGGCGGGTTCGCGCCGTTGCCAGTTTGGTGAACACATCATGTGCCGTGCGATACAGCATCTCACCCTGCTCGGTCAGGATCAGGCCGCGAGCATGGCGGTGAAAAAGCGTAACGTGCAGCTCCGATTCCAGGGCTGAAATCTGGCGGCTGACCGCAGATTGCGACAGGTTCAGATCGTGACCTGCGTGGGTAAAGCTGCCGGCCTCCGCCACCGCGTGGAAGATGCGCAACTTGTCCCAGTCAAAGTTGTTGTCCCGCTTTGAAAATGGCATGGAATTCCGGCCTTGTCCTACTCGGCTGCCTGCGAGGCTTCGTTGCCTGCTTCAGCCAGAAATTTCTCAGCTTCAAGCGCTGCCATGCATCCCATACCGGCGGCTGTGACAGCCTGACGGTAAATGTCGTCAGTGACATCGCCGGCCGCATAGACGCCTGCAATGTCGGTGGCAGTGGAGTCGGGCTGCGTTATCAGGTAGCCGCCATTCTTCATTTCCAGCTTGCCTTCAAACAACTCGGTCGCCGGCTTGTGGCCAATGGCAATGAAAATGCCATCGCAGGGCAGGTCTTCGACAGCTTGCGTTTTCACATTGCGCAGACGGGCCGCCGTAACGCCAAGCGGATTTTCGTCCCCGATGACCTCATCCAGAGTGGTGTCCCACATGACCTTGACCTTCGGGTTTTCAAACAGCCGGTTTTGCAGGATGCGTTCGGCGCGGAATTCGTCGCGGCGATGAACCACCACAACTTCGGAGGCAAACCTGGTCAGGAACAAAGCTTCCTCGACCGCGGTATTGCCGCCACCCACAACCACGACGCGTTTGTCGCGGTAGAAGAATCCGTCACACGTTGCGCAGGCGGATACGCCGAAACCCTTGAACTTTTCTTCAGTGGGCAAGCCGAGCCACTTGGCTTGCGCTCCCGTGCAGATGATCAGGCTATCACAGGTGTACTCGGCGCCGGAATCACCCTTGAGGCGAAACGGCCGCTGTTCCACATTGACATCGACTATGTGGTCACTGACCAGGTTTGTGCCGACATGTTCGGCCTGGCCCTGCATCTGTTCCATCAGCCATGGACCCTGGATGGGGTCCGCAAATCCGGGATAGTTTTCAACGTCGGTTGTGATGGTGAGCTGACCGCCAGGCTGAATGCCGTGAATCAGGGTGGGCTCCAGCATGGCGCGTGCGGCATAGATGGCTGCCGTATATCCAGCAGGGCCAGATCCCAGAATAAGCACGCGTGAATGTTGTACGCTCATGATTTCAGTCTCCGGCAATAATTTGATCTCTCGACGTCGCACATCTCTGCTTCGGACAGGTCATGCCCGACGATCACAAGATGCCTGAAAGGGGTGTTTTTTGCCCCGTACTCCATAACAATCTGCCACAGCCATGACCTGACCGCATAGCTTTCAGTCTGTCAGTTCACTAACAACTCACAGTTTTATTGTCACCCTGATCTGATACGGGGGTTTCCCGGTGTCAGGTTGAAGATGCCTGAAAACGACTTACTTGAACGCTATTTTCAGAATCTCGTAGCTTTTACCGCCACCCGGCGTCATCACCTCTACGCTGTCGCCAGCCGATTTGCCGATGAGGGCGCGCGCAATCGGCGAGGAGATGGAAAGCTTGCCGGATTTCACGTCAGCTTCAAAATCACCGACAATGCGATACACCGCTTCCTTGTCCGTGTCTTCATCCACAACCGTTACTGTCGCACCGAACTTGACAGTATCACCGCCCAGTTTCGACACGTCGATTATTTCTGCCCGGCTGATCATGTCTTCCAGCTCGGAAACCCTGGCTTCGTTCCAGCCCTGGGCTTCCTTTGCCGCATGGTACTCGGCGTTTTCCGAAAGATCGCCATGGGCACGCGCTTCCTCAATGGCCTTGATGATGCGGGGACGCTCAACAGACTTGCGGTGCTTCACTTCATCGGACATGGCGGCATGTCCTTCTGCAGTCATGGGAACTTTTTCAACCATCGCTACGTAATCCAGAATCTTGTTAGCCGCCCAAGCCTCAGAACTCCATGGAAGCCGTTAAGCTACCAACGCGTTCGTCTGTTGACTGTGTGCGGGAATGTTTCGGTCTGATGTAAATATGCGCAAAACAAATGCGTCCTGCAAGACCTGTTTAACGTTGATTGTCGTAGAGGAAAGCCGATCACAGGGTCATCTGTTCGGACCGGATGGAGATGTATATGGCTCCATAGCGGTGTTGCAACCCGGTTTATCGGGCCTGGTCAGGAGAATTTTCGGTCAAAATAGTCCTGAAGCGGCTTGACGGACAAGTCACCATGTTTGACGGCAGCAATCGCCTGGGACGCGGCGAGGGACGCGGGCAGGGTCGTGTAGTACGGGATCTTGGCCATCAGGGCCGCTCGCCGGATCGATTTTGAATCCGACAGTGCGCTTTGACCTTCCGTGGTATTGATTACCAGTTGAACCTCGCCATTTGCCATGGCATCCACAATATGCGGGCGGCCTTCCAGAACCTTGTTGACGCGCTGTGCAGAGACACCCTTTTCCGTCAGATAGCGCTGGGTCCCTCCGGTTGCGACTATCTTGAAGCCCAGATCGGCCAGTTGCCGTGCTGTGGGCAGGATGCGGGACTTGTCATGGTCGCGCACTGAAATGAACGCGGTGCCGTCAACCGGAACCGTTGTTCCGCCGCCAATCTGGCTTTTGGCAAATGCCATGGCGAAATCAGTGTCGATTCCCATGACCTCGCCGGTGGAGCGCATTTCCGGGCCGAGCACCGTATCAACACCGGGAAAGCGCGCAAACGGGAATACTGCTTCCTTGACGCCGATGTGTTTGAGCTTGTGCTTCTTCAATTTGAACGAGGCGAGCGTTTCTCCGGCCATGATGCGCGAGGCGATCTTGGCGATCGAGCGACCGACCACCTTGGCCACAAATGGTACCGTGCGCGAGGCACGCGGGTTTACTTCGAGCACATAGATATCGCCGTCCTTGATGGCAAACTGCACATTCATCAGACCGACCACCCCGAGCGCACGCGCCAGCACGGCCGACTGGCGCTCCAGTTCATCAATGGTGGCCTTTTTGAGCGAGTAGGGCGGCAGCGAGCATGCACTGTCGCCCGAATGGACGCCGGCTTCCTCGATATGCTGCATCACTCCGGCGACGAATACATCCTTGCCGTCACACAGTGCGTCCACATCAACCTCAATGGCATCGGACAGATAACTGTCAATGAGAACCGGGGACGATCCGGAAACAACAACAGCCTCGTTGATGTAGCGTTTGAGATCTTCGGTGTCCCGGACGATTTCCATGGCGCGGCCGCCCAGCACATAAGACGGGCGTATAACGACCGGATACCCGATCTTTTCCGCGATCTTGACGGCTTCGGGGCCGGACTTGGCAATGCCGTTGTTCGGCTGGCGTACCTTGACCTTCTTGAGCAGGTTTGCAAACCGGTCACGATCTTCGGCCAGGTCAATGGCGTCCGGAGACGTGCCGAGAATGGGAATGCCGGCTTTTTCTATGGCGTCGGCCAGCTTGAGCGGCGTCTGGCCGCCAAACTGAACGATAACGCCGTGCAGTTCACCGTTTGCCTGCTCCGCCAGAAGAACTTCCAGCACGTCTTCTTCGGTCAGTGGCTCAAAATACAACCGGTCCGAAGTGTCGTAGTCGGTAGACACTGTCTCTGGGTTGCAGTTGATCATGATGGTTTCATAGCCGGCATCCGACAGGGCGAACGCGGCATGGCAGCAGCAGTAATCGAACTCGATGCCCTGGCCTATGCGATTTGGCCCGCCGCCGAGAATGGCGACCTTTTTCGCATCGGATACCTGTGCCTCGTTACCATCATTGCCGGGCAGGCCAACCTCATAAGTCGAGTACATGTAAGCTGTCGGCGAAGCAAATTCGGCAGCGCAGGTGTCGATGCGCTTGTAGACCGGTTTGACCTTCAGCTTGTGACGGGCCTTGCGAACCCTGGCCTCGCTGGTACCAGCAAGGTCAGCAAGGCGCCCATCCGAAAAACCCACAGCCTTGAGCATGCGAAAATTGGCGGCATCCTTTGGCAGGCCGTGTTCGCGCACACGGTTTTCAGTCTGGATTATCGCGGACAGCTGCTCAATGAACCACGGGTCGTACTTCGACGATTCAAACACCTGCTTTTTGGTGGCGCCGCGACGCATGCACTCGGCAACCTTGAGCAACCGGTCAGGTGTGGGCAGCGACATGGCGCGACGGAAGACGTTTTTGTCCTCATCCTTGCCATGACCTTCCAGTTCAATCTCGTCGAGGCCGGAAAGCCCGGTTTCCAGGCCGCGCAGCGCCTTTTGCAGGGATTCAGCGAACGTGCGTCCGATGGCCATCACTTCGCCGACAGATTTCATGGCGGTGGTCAGGTTGGGCCTGGAGCCGGGGAATTTTTCAAAGGCGAAGCGCGGGATCTTGGTCACGACGTAATCGATTGATGGCTCAAACGATGCCGGCGTGGCACCGCCGGTGATGTCGTTGTCCAACTCATCCAGCGTGTATCCCACGGCAAGGCGGGCCGCGACCTTGGCAATCGGAAAGCCGGTTGCCTTGGAGGCGAGCGCGGATGATCTCGAAACCCGCGGGTTCATTTCAATAACGATGAGGCGGCCGTTGGCCGGGTTTACAGCGAACTGCACGTTGGAACCGCCGGTTTCAACACCGATTTCCCGCAGCACCGCAATGGATGCATTGCGCATCACCTGGTATTCCTTGTCGGTCAGCGTCAGAGCCGGAGCAACGGTAATCGAATCGCCTGTGTGCACGCCCATCGGATCAAGGTTTTCGATGGAGCAGATAATGATGCAGTTGTCATCGCGGTCACGCACAACCTCCATCTCAAACTCTTTCCAGCCAAGTACGGATTCTTCGACCAGCACCTCGGAAGTGGGAGAAGCCTCGACGCCGGAAAGAACGATGTCATACAACTCCTCGAGCGTGTAGGCGATGCCGCCGCCGGTGCCGCCCAGCGTAAAGGACGGACGAATAATGGCCGGCAGGCCGGTGAGTTTGTAGGCTTCAAAGGCCTGCTGCTGCGCGGTAAGACGCTGCTCTTCGCGGCGTTCAAATTCGGTTTTGGCCCATTCGGTCTTGAATGCGGAAACTGCGTCAGGACCGTTTCCGGACGCCTGCTCGAGACCTTGTTCATAGCTCTTGCTGAAGCGTTGCTTCAGGTCTGAGGTATTGACGAAGGCGGAACGCGGCGTCTCCAGCCCGATCTTCTTCATGGCGGTGCGGAACAGGTCGCGGTCCTCAGCCTTGTCGATGGCCTCGGCGCGCGCGCCGATCATTTCCACGTCCCATTTGTCCAGCACGCCCTGCTTGTTCAGTGAAAGGGCGGTGTTAAGAGCGGTCTGACCGCCCATGGTCGGCAGCAATACCAGCTTGTCACCGGGACGTTCGGTGCGCTCCTTCTCGATAATCTTCTCAACGACGGCAGGGGTGATGGGTTCGATGTATGTCGCATGCGCAAGATCAGGGTCGGTCATGATCGTGGCCGGATTGGAGTTGACCAGGACAATGCGGTAGCCTTCGGCCTTAAGGGCCTTGCAGGCCTGGGTGCCGGAATAGTCAAACTCGCAGGCCTGGCCGATAACTATCGGCCCTGCGCCGATAATCAGGACCGTGTCGATATCTTCACGTTTGGGCATGAGCACTCTTTTTGCGGATGCAGCCCAAGCCGTCGGATGGGCGGGCGCAAATTCCGTGTGAGTTACACTATCAATCCGCCCGGTGCAAAGGCCAAGCTGTCGCGCAAGGTGATTTGAGGCGGACGATCCACAGTTTGGCGATGAATTGCACGAAATTTGCGCAGATTCGCCGGTGCAAACGGATGTTCTGCTATTGCTTTTCGGGAATCAGCGCTTCAAAGCCCGCGGTGTCGGAGGCCCTGACGGTAATCAGCGCGCCGCCTATGGCTTCAATTTCGCTACGCGACTTCATGATCAATTTCAGTGTCTTCATGGACAGTCCGAACGGGCCGGATACGATGAGGCGGGCTGAACCGGACGCAGAGCCGGTGAACACCTCAACGGTCAGATCGTCGCCATCTTCACCGGCATCCGTGAACACCTGCTGGGTCAGCGCGGCAATGGCCGCAAGCGCGGCTTCGCTGCCGGTGGCCGCGACAGGCCCGTTTTGTGGAAAACTGCACCGCGCTGAAACCCACTCGGGCCATTCACAGTCGTTGAGGGTGGCCAGGATGAAGGCCGACAAATCTCCAGGTTCGGGGTCGTCGGTGGATACCTGGGCCGGGACTTCCGGCACCGGTTCGGCGGTATCCGCTTCAGGTGCTGGCCGGGTAGCCTGCTGGCGATCATAGGCGTCACGGGTATCGCGCATCAACGCGCCGATAACGGCAGATGAGCGTTGTTCGATGCGCTCAGGTGAAGCTTGGCTGGCCGTTGCCGGTTCGCCGGTTGCTGACTGCCGGCTCGACGAAATGCGCTCGCGCAAGAGCTTTGAGAGCAGTGAGGTGTCAGGGGTGCCGGCGCGCATAGGTTAGCAAATGTCCAAAAAGCCAGGTTGATGAGTTGATTGGAAACATTGCCGCCCAACAGGTAAACAAAGCGTAAATCTTTCGTTTCATTGTGGAAGCGCAGGTGTACTCGTTGAGCCGAGATGTCCGGTGATGAATGCGGATGGATTCCCGGTTTTTTCCAGATCGCTTTGCATCAAGGAGCATTTGGCCCCTGGGATCTGGCTGAAGACAACAGAGGAACATGAGAGCCATGAACAAAGTGGGTTTAGCGAGTTGCATGTTTGCGTTCGGAGCAGGATTGATGGTGTCAGGTACAGCATCTGGTCAGGACTTGTGCGTAGGATTTGGCCCGCAAACGCCACGAGATATTTCGAGCAAGCTGGGTGTAAATGCACGCAAATTCACTCTTGCGCCGCAAGCATCTGAAATGAATCTCTGTAACATTCACACTCACACAAACGCGGAACACAAAGGACCGGGTTTTACTGTACATGCCGGGCCCGGCGAGCATGGCGGTTACAAATGTAACCAGACTTCCGAACTGACTGAAGCGGAGTTGAAGCAACCGGATGCCGGAACCGCCTCGTTCAAAGGCATCAAGCCGGGCGATACGATTGAGGTGCACTGGGTTCACTCGTCATGTGATGTCTCACCAGGCAAAGGGCTTGGTTCCTGCCTCAGTGAAAAATGCAGCAACCCCGAATTACGGGTGGAAACCCAGGTCTTTCTGGTCGTGAACGACAAGAATGCCCTGAATTTTGCGGACTTTGCATATGCGGGCAATATCCAGAATGGATTGCATCAGCCAAAGTCGTTGCCGGAGGGAACCGGTACGCCGGTCGTTTTTGCCGGGTCCACGACAGGGCCGAAGTACACTCAATCCAAGTGTTCGCCTTTGCAGGTTACCTGGAGCGTGCGTCCGCAGTGCGCCAAGATTGACGTGAATTCACTGCACAAATGGGCCGGGGACGGCAATGTGTTCGAGGAAGATCACTCTCACGGTATTCGTCAGTTGGTGACGGCGCCGGAACTGCTGTCACCAATTGAGTGATACCGGATGATCTGACGCGGCGGGTCGGCGCTGGGGCCCTAGTCGGTCTGCCTCAGGCACCTGATTTGCCGGAACGAGATGCAGTTGCCGGAGGTGCAGATGTTGCCGGTATCGACAAAGCGCAGTTCAGTCCCGGCCGCAGGCGAGCGCCGGGCGTAGCTCAGGGCTGTTTCATATCCGTTCCGCTGGCACCATACGGTTGCTGCAGGCTTGCCGCAGCCCCGGTCGCCTTCAAGGCAGAATGCAACCGGCTGCCCGAGATAGTCCGGTGAAGAGAACATTCTTGCAGATGTTGCCGCGTGTGCCGGAGACAGGGTGTTGAATACCAGTGCCGCAGCGATGGCGAACATCGCTGTGGAGCCGTTGGCCGGTAACAGGGCTTTTGCCTTTGAATTTCTGATCATGATCGGTTCCATTCCTGATTCTTTGTTAAACACCTGTTGCAACGGTGTTTCTGTGTGTCTTTTGTGCCACAGTCTGGCAAAATCTCGCCTGAATGGTGTGTTCAGGTGCGGTTAATGCGGTGTCAAGTCTTGACGTTGGGTAGAATGTAGAGTGATTGTGGCGTCGAAGATGTGGGATTAATCACATGGCGACAGAGGAGTGGACGATGCAGGCGAGAACTATTCTTTCAGCAGTGGCCATTGTTGCGGCAGCAGTCTCGATGAATGCGGGCGTAGCGAGTGCTGAAAACCAGACCGGGTCGGTCTACAACAATGTGAGATACAATTTCGGGTCCAACACCTGGAAAATGGACTCCAAATACCTGCCTGCCGAAATAAACTACAGCAGTAGCGAAAAGCCGGGAACTGTTATCATCAGCACCCGCAAGAAGTATTTGTACGTGGTACAGGAAGGCGGCAAGGCGAAGCGGTTCGGCATTGGTGTCGGTCGTCGCGGTTTCCGCTGGCGTGGCGAAGAAAAAGTGTCACGAAAGGCCGAATGGCCGGCCTGGCATCCGCCGGCAGAAATGCGCGAGCGTGAGCCGCACCTGCCGGAGCGTATGGAAGGCGGCGAAGACAACCCGCTCGGCGCGCGCGCGCTTTATCTGGGCAATACACTGTACCGGATCCACGGCACGCATCAGCCATGGACGATCGGCGAATCGGTATCATCAGGCTGTATTCGCCTGCGCAATGAAGACGTGATCTCGCTGTACGACATGGTGAAGGTTGGCGCGAAAGTGATTGTGGATTAAAACTTCCCATCTTCTTCAGATTAAGAAAAGGGCCCCGTCACACATGGTGTGAGCGGGGCCCTTCGAGTTTTGGCAGTCCGTCCCGGTTTGCAGGGGAGATCCTCTAGGGGTCGAGAGGATTGGGGCAGGCTACCAGTCTCATACTCATTGATATAGTGAGCGTCAGAGACGAATCCAAGTCAGGGACCGGGCACACGCCAAACAAGCATGGCGAGAGGGGCGGATGGGTCATGCGGAGCTCGTCGCGACCCGGTTCCCTGACACCGTCCAGGGGCTGCCCCGGACAGTGGTTCTTCAAAGGCTGTTCGTTCGATACGTTAAATCTCCTGACACTGGCGAAGGTCACAAGGGTCAACACTCATCATGCCGCGGATCGGCCAGTTGGGGTTGGTCTTGTAAATCACCGTGACGTTGGTTTCGTTGGTTTCCAGTGTCTGAATTGCCGGTGCTGCCATGGATGAGAAGGCTGCGAAAATCACAAGCGCGCCTGCCAGGCCTGCTGCTGTTAGTGTCTTTGTCATTTCTTCCTCCTTTTCGTTTCGGCAGTTGAGGGGTGCCGGAGGCCGTCTGATGAAGATCACACTAGTCGGGCAGGGCCGAATGTTGGCTGAACAGGCCGTTCATCTGCCGTTCAGGAATCAGACACATGTAGAAATGGCTGATTTTCGGGGTTTTTTGCGATGCAAGGGTGAAACCTTGAATACTTCGCCGGTTTCTGGTGTATGCACTGTTCATGAAAAAAATCGCGCTGAACTGGCTTGTCGCCGGCATGATCTTGATGGCGTTGTCCGCGGATTCGGCCAGGGCAGGTGAGGTGGTGGTTGCCGTGGCGACCAATTTCTTGCTGCCTGCACGTGATATTTCCGCAGTCTTCGAAGAAGACACCGGCCATTCGGTAGTGCTGGTGGCTGGTGCAACGGGCAAACTGGCAACACAGATTCTGGCCGGCGCGCCGTTTGATGTCTTCCTGGCTGCCGACCAGGCGCGGCCCCGACTGCTGATCGACAAAAAGGCGGCCGTGGCAGGCAGCCGGTTCACCTATGCAACCGGAACGCTGGTATTGTGGTCACGCGACAGATTGCCGTTGACGGGAACTGAGCTTGGATCTCTTGACGTCACGGGAGTTTCGCGGATTGCCATGGCCAATCCGAAACTGGCCCCATACGGCCTTGCCGCAGAGCAGGCACTTGATCGGCTGGACTTGCTTAAAACCCTTGCAGGCAGGTTTGTATACGGCGAGAACATCGGCCAGACTTTTGCAATGGCCGCGTCGCGCAACGTGACGGCGGGGTTGATTGCAAAGTCACAACTTGCCAGCCTGCCTGAAAACCAGAAGGGCCATTGGATTGATGTACCGGACACATTGCACGAGCCGATATTGCAGGACGGGGTGCTGATCATGCGGGCCGAGAACAATCCCGTGGCACGCTCGTTCATGAACTTCATGAAATCAGACCGGGTTGCCGGCATTATCAGCCGGTTCGGCTATGGAGTGTCTCGTCCATGACGGCTGAGGTTTTCGATGCCATATGGCTCACTGCGCAGTTGGCCACCATCTCCGTGGTACTGCTGCTGATACTGGCGACGCCGGTTGCGTGGTGGCTGGCGTTCACGCGGTCGCGAATGAAGATACCGGTTGAAGCACTGACGACATTGCCGCTTGTGCTGCCGCCTACGGTGCTGGGGTTTTATCTGCTGATACTGCTAGGACCCGCCGGTTGGCTGGGCAGCTGGTGGGTAAGCCTGACCGGAGGAACGCTGACATTCAGTTTCACCGGGCTTGTGGTTGCCTCGATGATCCATTCGCTGCCGTTTGTGGTGCAGCCCATGCGGCAGGCATTCCAGGACATGGGTACGGGTCCGCTGGAAGATGCCGCCACTCTTGGGGCAGGACCGCTTGACCGGTTTTTCAGTGTCGGCCTTCCCCAGGCCAAGCGCGGCATCGTGACAGCATCGGTACTGGGGTTTGCCCATGTGCTGGGCGAGTTCGGTGTCGTGTTGATGGTTGGCGGCAACATTCCCGGCCGTACGAAAGTTGTTTCCATTGCAATCTATGAGAGCGTTGAAACTCTCGACTATGCAACCGCCCACATGCTGTCAGCGGGCCTGCTGCTGCTGTCGTTTGCGGTGCTGGTCGGGGTTTTTGCGGCGAACCGGTCTATACCGATGAAGGTGGGTCAATGAGCGCCGGCCGGCTAGACCTGGATTTCCGCCTGGTTCGCGGCGGCTTTGATCTGGCCATTTCAGAAACCCTGACGCTTGACGGCGTAACGGTTCTGTTCGGGCCAAACGGGTCGGGCAAGTCCATGACGCTTCGCACAATAGCAGGACTGGAGAGCGGTGCCGAAGGTGTTGTGCGGTTTGACGATACGGCCTGGTTGCAGTCAGGTGCCGAAACTTTCGTGCCGGCCCATCGACGCCCGGTGGCGCATGTGTTTCAGGATGCGCGGTTGTTTTCGCACCTCGATGTGGCGGGCAATCTCGCGTTTGCGCAGCGCCGCGCCAAGGGCGACGGCTCCGAGGTTTCACGCGACGATGTGATTGAGGTGTTCGACATCGCGCATCTGCTGCAGCGCATGCCGCAGGGCCTCTCCGGCGGGGAACGGCAAAGAGTGGCGATGGCGCGCGCGCTGCTGACCCGGCCGCGGCTCGTGTTGATGGACGAACCTCTAAGTGCGCTGGATGTGCAACGGCGGGCCCAGGCACTGAATTTCATCGAACAGATTCCGGAACGGTTTCAGGTGCCGGTCATTTATGTCACGCACCAGATCGACGAGGTTGTCCGGCTGGCCAACCAACTGGTGCTGATCGCCGGCGGACGCATCGAGGCTAGCGGGCGCGCGGCTGATCTCATGTCACGGCTCGATTTGCCGCCGTTTACCGGCAGGTTCGAAGCCGGATCGATCATTGAGGCAAAGGTAAAGCAACATAACGCCGCGTTTGCGCTGACGGAGCTTGACGTCGCAGAAGGCGTCCAGGTCGAGGTGCCGTTCCTGGATTTTCCCGTGGGAGAGGTCGTGCGGCTGCGTATCCGGGCCCGTGACGTTTCCATTGCGGTCAAGAAGCCGGAGGGTGTGTCTTTGCGCAATGTCCTGCCGGCCAGGGTCGAAGAAGTACAGGCGGAAGCAGACACGGCATTTGCCGAAGTGAGGCTGTCAGTTGCAGGTCAGGCGGTACGGGCGCGTATCAGCCGGGCATCTGCCCACGAATTGCAATTGAAACCGGGCAAAGCCGTACACGCGATGGTGAAGGCAACAGCGCTCGACAGAAGACTTCTTACTCGACGTTGAGATTGAACCGCAGTACTGGTAACTTGTCGTCATCAACCCGGTTTATGCCGGGAGACGGATTGTGACAGAGGTTCCTTATGAGACGTGTTTTTGTGTTGCTGGCTGCATCTGCATTTGGCGTTGCTGCTACTGTGGTGGACAGCCCGGGAGTGTTGGCGGGTGATCGTGCATTTTCTGATGAAAGCGGGGTAAAGCGGGCCGGAAACTGGTCAAAGAAAGCCAGTGACGCAAAAAAACCCACAGAGACCGACACCAGTACCGCATCCGATATTCCCGTGCCCCGGCCTAAGCCCGGCAGCAAAGCTGCGAAAGCAGATGCAGCCAGAGCAAAAACGGCGGAAAAGGAAACCAAGAAGGCACCTGTGCCGCGCAAGAAGACCAAACCGAAGGCGGATGTGCAGGCCGGGCTTACCCCGTCGGACAACGGATCAGGCAACACAAGTGCTCCTTATCGCGGTTCGCTGGACTCAACAGAGATCAAGGAAGCTCTGACCGGAAAGGTGCTTGCCTCGCGTATCGATGGAAAAAGAGCAACCATCACGTTGGGTGAAGAAGGTGTCCTGAACTGGAAAACGGCCTCCAGCAGCGGGCAGGGCAGATGGTGGGTTGAAAAGGGCCGGATATGTGATCGCTATGATCCATCCGGTGACTTCCCCGGCCGCGGTGCCGGATGTCGCAGTTTTGAGCAGAAGTCGGATGGTTTTTACGCCGGCGGCAGGAAGCTGCAGTTCGTGAACTGATTGCCGTTGCCCATGTACCGGCCTATTGCCGGCAAACGAGACCCAGCGTTGCGGCCACCATGCGGTAGGCGGTCAGCGCTCCAAGCCCGTCAACATCGCAATCCGGCATGAACTCGACCAGGTCAAATGCTGAAATCCGCGCCTTTGCGGAGATTGCATTCAGCAGTTCGATTGTCTGCCAGTAACCGAGACCGCCGGGCGCCCGGCCAATGACGCCGGGCATGATTGCCGGATCAAGTCCGTCACAGTCGAAACAGATGATTACGTTGGATCCGTTCGGAATGGCATCTGCAACCTGTGTCATGCCGCCGGACGCGATGTCGCGGGCCGTGAAGAACTTCACGCCCCAGGCCAGTGCATCGGCATAGTCCTGTGGCCGGGCCGAGCCGATATTGCGGGCGCCAACCTGTATGATGCGTTCGATGTGATCCATCTCGGATGCGCGCCGCATGGTGGACGACAGCCCCCAGCGCTCACCGTCAACCTCATCGCGCCAATCGATATGGGCGTCAATCTGGACAATGGTGTATTTGTCGCGGCCTTCAAACGCCTGCAACATGGGGATCGGTATGCTGTCGTCACCACCCAGAACCATGGGTACGGCTCCACGCTCGACTATCGCGGAAACCGCGGCCTTGATCGCAGCACGATTGGATGCGCTGTCTTCGCTGAAATCAAGATCTCCCAGATCACATGCATCCTGCGGGCCTCCGGGTAACAGCGGGGCGGAAAAATCAAAGTCCATGTGCTCCAGATTGGCCGCATATGGTGCCGCCGCTGCGCGGATGGCGTCAGGACCGTTGGCGCAATACGGGCCCACGGACGCATAAGGTGTCGCGCATGGTACGCCCAGTATGGCGGCCTTGGCGTTTACCTGGTCAGGTGACGGGCACGATGGAAGTCCGAGAAAAGTGGATACATCCGTTGCACCAAACATGGTGGCAATATTTGTCTTGTTCATATCGGGCCTGGCCGGACTGGGTCGGGATCACTTCGTTTCGGCTATGTAATCAGCAAAGCGGGCGAACAGATAGTGCGAATCCTGCGGACCGGGTGATGCTTCCGGATGGTGCTGTACCGAAAATACCGGCTTGCCTTCAAGCTGAATGCCGCAGTTGGAGCCGTCGAACAGCGATATATGGGTTTCGGCAACACCTTCGGGCAGGGATTTTCCGTCCACCGCAAAGCCATGGTTCATGGAGGTTATCTCGACCTTGCCGGTGGTGTGGTCCTTGACCGGATGATTGGCCCCGTGATGACCCTGATGCATTTTTACGGTGGTGCCGCCCAGTGCCAGTGCCAGCATCTGATGGCCGAGACAGATGCCGAACACCGGCTTGCCACTGTCAACCAGCTTGCGGATTTCGGGTACCGCATACTCGCCGGTTGCTGCCGGGTCGCCGGGCCCGTTTGACAGAAATACCCCGTCCGGCTCGAGGGCAAGAATCTCCTCGCCGCTTGTGTTGCCGGGCACCACGGTGATCTTGCAGCCTTGCTGCGCCAGGCACCGCAGGATGTTGCGCTTGGCACCGAAGTCCATCGCCACGACATGATGTTTCGGGTCCTGCTGGCGACCGTAGCCGGTCTTCAGGTCCCACAAGGTCTCATCCCAGTCATAGCGCTGGGTGCAGGAGACTTCCTTTGCCAGATCCATTCCTTCAAGGCCGGGCCATTTGGCCGCTTGCCTGGTCAGTGCGCCGGTATCAAACTTTGCTTTGGCATTGTGCGCGATTACGGCATTTTGCATTCCCCTGTCGCGGATCAGGGACGTGAGAGCGCGGGTGTCTACTCCGGCAATGCCGATGATGTTGCGGGCCTTCAACCAGGCATGAAGATGTTTTGCGGCGCGGTAGTTGGAAGGATTGGTGACATCGGCTTTCAGAACGCAGCCGCGCACCCCTGACGTTGCAGCAAGGTTGAATGTCTCGATGTCTTCATCGTTGGCACCGACATTGCCGATATGCGGGAAGGTGAACGTGATGATCTGGCCGGCATAGGACGGATCGGTCAGGATTTCCTGATAGCCGGTGATAGCGGTGTTGAAGCACAGCTCGCCGGAAGCGTGGCCTGTTGCGCCGAGCCCGATGCCCTCGATCACCGTTCCGTCGGCCAGAACCAGCCGGGCTGTCATGGCTTGCTCGGTCCAGGCAGGCGTGGTTGCAACACCGCTGCCGGTTAAGGGATTTGCCGGGCGGGAAGATGACTTTGTGGGCGACATCGGCCTTCCAGGAAATTCCTGGCCTTTTACTTGAGAGGTGCTGCCGTGCGCAAAAGATGCGTTCGGGCAATTTGGCGGGAAACTAGTTAGCAGTGCTGTCTGCGTCAAGCACTGCCGGACCCGCAGTCCCCGTGAAATTGCATGAATTGTGACGTTTTGGCTGTGCGGCTTGCGCGGGTCAGACGGTGGGGGTATCAATTGTGCGATTGTCGCCCCTCTTTTTGACGCTCCGCCATGAAAGGCAATACAGATGAGTGATTCTATCCGTGATCGTGTCAGCGCCCTCATGAAAGAGGCCATGCGTGACCAGGACAAGACGCGGCTTTCAACGCTGAGGTTGATTTCAGCGGCGTTCAAGGATCGCGAAATCCAGAACCGTGGCACCGGCAAGGATGACAGCCTGACGGAAGCCGGCATGCAGGAAATCCTGTCCAAGATGATCAAGCAGCGCAGGGAGTCTGCCGAAACCTATGAAAAAGGCGGCAGACCGGAACTTGCTGCAACCGAGAACGCCGAGATAGAGATCATCGAAGAGTTTCTGCCGCGTCAGCTCTCGGTTGCGGAAATCGAGGCTGCCGTGTCCGGTGTCGTAAAAGAGCTGGACGCATCAGGCTTGAAAGACATGGGCCGGGTGATGGGGGCTCTGAAAGAACGCCATGCCGGACAGATGGACTTTGCCAAAGCCGGTGCCATCGTCAAGAATCTGCTCGGCTAGGAGCTGTTGAATGCAGCGTGCCCGGCTGAAGCCGTGAATGATCTGCAACAACCCGGAAGCACTGTTTTTCGCCACATTAGTGTTCAAGAATCGCACTGATTGCCAGGGAGGACAGTTATGATTTTGCGGCGACACGTGATTTTTGGTCTGGGTATCACCGGCATACTCGGCGGCTCTGCAGCGTCCATGTTTGCCGGTTCTGCTGTTGAGGCTCAACAGAGCAACCGGCCGCTTTTCAAGGCCGAAGACTGGGCGGTTAAGCTGGTAGAGGCTGCGGAATCCCAGGTCGGGCTGACCACGGTCTATGACCCGGCCTATAAACGGCTTGCCTATCCGCTGGGAGATGTGCCGATGCAAAGAGGCGTGTGCACGGATGTTGTCATCCGGGCGTACAGGGCGGCATTCGGTATCGATCTGCAGAAGCTCGTTCATGAGGACATGAAATCGGCGTTTGGCGGTTATCCGGCCATTTGGGGGCTAAAGCGGCCGGACCGCAATATCGACCATCGCAGAGTGCCGAACCTGGAACATTTTCTGAAACGCCGCGGTGCTGACCTGCCGGTGACGAAAGACGGCGCGGACTATCAGCCCGGGGACCTTGTCACGCAGCGCCTGCCGGGAAACCTGCCGCATATAGCCATTGTCACCAATCGCCCGGCAAAAGGGCGCAATCATGCACTGGTGGTGCACAATATTGGTGCGGGTACCCAGATAGAGGATCGCTTGTTCGAGTTCAGGATTTCAGGGCATTTTCGGCTTGAGCCGACAACTGGCTGAACCCGGCTGAAGCGGAAATGGTTCGACCGTACGTCGAGATCAGTTTGGCGTGAAAATGTTCGGCTGACGCAATCCATGCTGTCGCCGTCGTGCAGATTTTTCAGGATCAGGATGTCAGCGCAAGTAGTCAGTGGGTGCGACCTCGAATTGATCACGATGCCTTAACTGGGGGGAGCAAGTACTCCGCAATCCCTTCAGCCGCACCCACTGATACGCAACCCTGTTAGGGGCTGTGTTGCGTTGTTGAAGGAATATTATTCAGTTAGAGGGGGTCAAAACAATTGCAAGAATGCATTACCTTAGTGAAATACCGTGTGCCGATCATGGTGATTCGTGTTGCAGATTGGGTAAATAGATTTACCATCGATTTTTTGGTAGAGACATCAATAAGCACTGAAACTGACGACGGTCAAATTTGATGCCGTCAGACTCAGAAAACGTAGAAATTTCAATCGCAAAGCTGCACCCGCTTCGGCGACGACAGGTGAGGCGAGCACAACTCCAGATTGTATTTGTGTAAATGGAACCTGGATAGTGCCGTTTGTGAACCTGGCATGATTTGCCGGACAACGTGCTGTCATACGACATAATCGGACGCATTGTTCGTTGCGATAACCCCGTGTCTGAATGGAAGGCCGGCCGTTGCTTTTGGGGCCTGTTGAGTAGCAGTATGCTGTGATACCGATACCGTGCTAGTTCAAAGGCGTTGGATCGGGTCATACGGGTAGAACATGCGTTTTCCGCAATCATTTCTGGACGAGATAAGAGCGAGGATTTCGATATCTTCGGTCATCGGCCGGTCTGTGCAGTGGGACAAGCGCAAGACAAATGCCGGCAAGGGTGATTACTGGGCGTGCTGTCCCTTTCATGGGGAAAAGACGCCGAGCTTTCACTGTGAGGATCGAAAGGGCCGCTATCACTGCTTCGGCTGCAAGGAAAGCGGTGACATCTTCACCTATCTTGTTCAGAAGGAGGGCGTGCCGTTCCCCGAAGCGGTCGAGCGGCTGGCGTCCGAGGCCGGTCTCCAGCTGCCGCAGCTTTCCCCGGAGGCCGAAGCGCGCGAACAACGCCGGGCCAATCTGTATGATGTGATGGAACTGGCCCAGGCGTTTTTTGTGGCGCAGCTGCAGGCATCGGCCGGAGCCAGGGCACGCGGTTACCTGTCCGACCGCGGTTTGTCAGGAGACGTGCAGCGGGAGTTTGGCATCGGGTTTGCGCCGAATGACCGCCATGCGCTGTCGAAGGTGCTGGCAAGCAGTGACATTACAATCGACCAGATGGACGAGGCCGGGCTGGTAATCCGTCCGGATGATGGCAAGCCTGCCTATGACCGCTTTCGTGACCGCATCATGTTTCCGATCAGGGATCCTCGCGGACGGGTGATCGCCTTTGGCGGCCGGGCCATGAATCCGGATGCACTGGCCAAATACCTGAATTCGCCGGAAACGCCGCTGTTTCATAAAGGCACCGTGTTGTACAACATGGATAAGGCGCGCAAGCCCGCCCATGATGTGAGCGCGCTGATTGCCTGCGAAGGCTATATGGATGTGATCGCCCTGACGCGTGCAGGACTGCCACATGCGGTTGCTCCGCTCGGCACAGCGCTTACCGAAGACCAGCTTGCCATGATGTGGAAGGTCACGCCGGAACCGGTATTGTGTTTTGATGGTGACGATGCCGGGATGAAAGCTGCCTACAGGGCGCTTGATTTGGCGCTGGAGCGCCTGACACCGGGCAGTTCGTTGAAGTTTGCGGTCCTGCCGGAAGGCGAGGATCCGGACGATCTGTTGGCTTCCGGCGGTTCGCAAGCCGTGCAACAGGTCATAGAGCAGGCAGAACCCATGGCGAGCATGGTGTGGCGGCGGGCATTGTTGCGCAACGACCGTTCAACGCCTGAGCGCAAGGCCCGCTTCGAGGCGGATCTCATGCAGACGGTCAACGCGATCGCAGATCCGACAGTGCGTAAATACTATGCCGACGACATGCGCGGGCGGGTAGCAGCCCTGCTGCAGGGCTCCGGCGGCAACAGATGGCAGAAATCACGCGGACGCAAGTTTGGCGGTGCCCGTGCGTCGGGAGCCGGGCGCGGACGTTGGCAGAAGGAGCCGTGGGAGATTGAAACCCCGGCCTCGCCGCAATTACGGGCCATGGCGGGCAGGCCGGTTCACGACGCCGCGACGCAGCGCCGGACAGGGTTGATTCTGCTGACGCTGATCAACCATCCGGTGCTGGCGGAAGAGATGATCGACGATATTGTCGCAATGGATGTGCCAACAAGCGAGCTTGACTCTTTGCGCAGACGAATCATAGATACGTGTGCCTCTGGGGCAGACCTTGAAAAGCACGACTTGCGTGACCACTTAATCCACACCGGGATGGGCGCAGTTCTTGATGCACTCGATACCCAGGCAAGGCATCATGATTGCTGGTTTGCCGGTACGGACGCTGCGGACGCAGATGCTCGAACCGGCCTAAAGCAGTTGGTGGTGATGAACCGGAAGTTGGTGACGCTGGAAAAGGAACTCAAACGCGCGGAAATGCGCCTTGCCGAAGACCCCACGGAAGAAAATCTCAATCATCTCAACGAGGTGAGAGAACAGTTGAATTCCATGGCAGGAGCGGAGGCAACGATTGACGGATACGGAGAAGCTTCCGGTCGAACGGCAAACCCTGCCGGGTAGGCAAACAGGCATTCCGGCCGACTTACCAGCTCCAATGAAAGTTTGAATGAGGCAAGATGAACGGCTCTGGCGGCAGGCCAAACATGATTAAGGCATGTTTAACGCGGTATCCCGCATAAAGACATGCAAACCGAACGAGCGAATCAATAGTGCTGTGACAGCCTTCTTTAAAGAGATCGGGCACAGCGCGAAACAGAAAAGTGAGCGTACACGCATGGCGAAAGCACAGGCACGCAGCGCAGCAGCACCCGCTAAGAATGCGGCAGCCGGTAAGTCGGCCGACGATACAGAAACGACAGAAGCCGTTGCCGACGGGCCGGTACTTGATCTCAGCAATGCTGCGGTAAAGCGGATGATCAAACTCGCCAAGCAACGCGGGTTTGTGACCTATGACGAATTGAACGAAGTGCTGCCGTCCGACGACACATCTTCTGAACAGATCGAAGACATCATGGCGATGCTCACTGATATGGGCATCAACGTGGTCGAGACCGAAGAAGAAACCGAAGACACCACGGAAGTTGCCGAAACCGCCCAGACCGGCATCGTCAAGACGGCCTCCAACACGCCTGCGTCAGCTGACCGTACGGATGATCCAGTGCGCATGTATCTGCGTGAGATGGGCACGGTCGAGCTGTTGTCGCGCGAAGGCGAGATCGCCATCGCCAAACGCATCGAGGCCGGCCGCGAGGCAATGATTTCCGGCCTGTGCGAAAGCCCGCTGTCATTTCAGGCCATTATCATCTGGCGAGACGAACTGAACGAAGGCAAAATCCTGCTGCGTGACATCATCGATCTCGAAGCAACCTATGCCGGGCCGGATGCCAAGAAGGTGGAAGCCCCGACGCCTGAAGAGCGTGAACGCAAGGAAAAGGAAGCCCGCAAGGCGGAAGCCGACAAACGCGAAAAGGCCGCTGAAGAAATGCGCGCCAAGTCGCGGTCGCGCCGCGGTGGTGGCGATGACGTGTTGTCTGCGGATGATTTTGAACCCGCTGAACAGCCGGACGAAGATGAAGATGATGAGGATGAAGAGGCAAATGTATCGCTTGCCGCAATGGAAGCGGAACTGAAGCCGCATGTTCTCGAAACCTTCGACCGCATCGCCAAGACCTACAAGTCACTGCGCAAGCTGCAGGATCAGGAAGTTTCCGAAAAGACGGCGCTGTCTCCGTCCCAGGGACGCCGTTACCGCAAGCTTCGCGAAGAGATCATCGAGGATGTGAAATCCCTGTCTCTGAACGCGGCGCGTATCGAAGCGCTGGTTGAGCAGCTCTATGATATCAACCGTCGCCTGATTTCCCTGGAAGGCAGGCTTTTGCGTCTGGCCGAAAGCCACAAGGTGCCGCGCAAGGTCTTCCTTGAGGAATATCAGGGCGAAGAACTCGACGCCAACTGGCTGCGCCGTATCTCCCGGCTCTCCAAGCACGGCTGGAAGGACTTCGTGGCCAAGGAGAAGGACACGATCAAGGATATCCGCGAGGAAATCCATTCGCTTGCATCCGATACCGGCCTGCAGATTCCGGAATTCCGCCGCATCGTGCATGCGGTGCAGAAGGGCGAACGTGAAGCCCGCATCGCCAAGAAGGAAATGGTCGAAGCCAATCTGCGCCTGGTGATTTCCATTGCGAAAAAGTACACCAATCGCGGCCTGCAGTTCCTGGATCTTATCCAGGAGGGCAATATCGGCCTGATGAAAGCGGTCGACAAGTTCGAATACCGCCGCGGCTACAAGTTCTCGACCTATGCAACCTGGTGGATCAGGCAGGCGATCACCCGCTCGATCGCCGACCAGGCGCGCACCATCCGTATTCCGGTGCACATGATCGAGACCATCAACAAGATCGTGCGCACATCGCGTCAGATGATGCATGAAATTGGCCGCGAGCCGACGCCGGAAGAGCTGGCTGAAAAGCTGTCCATGCCGCTGGAAAAGGTTCGCAAGGTGATGAAAATCGCCAAGGAACCGATCAGCCTTGAAACACCGGTTGGCGATGAAGAAGACTCGCATCTGGGTGATTTCATTGAAGACAAGAACGCCATCCTGCCGATTGACGCGGCCATTCAGGCAAACCTGCGCGAGACAACGACGCGCGTGCTTGCCTCACTGACACCGCGTGAAGAACGTGTGCTGCGCATGCGCTTCGGTATCGGCATGAACACCGATCACACACTGGAAGAAGTCGGCCAGCAGTTCTCGGTGACGCGCGAGCGTATTCGCCAGATTGAAGCCAAGGCGCTGAGGAAACTGAAACACCCAAGCAGGTCGCGCAGACTGCGGAGCTTCCTCGATAACTAGCGCGGCTGCAGCCAGGTACGGCTGCATACAAATCTTTCAACGGCTTATTGAAGGCCGGGCAGTTTGCCCGGCCTTTTTCTTTATGCGGACAAAGCTTCCGAGAATCGTTGCTGCAACCTGAACCCGCCGTGAACACGGGAGTCACTTTTCGTTCAGATCAAGTTCATCAATGTGCGGATCATCGGGTCGGGCGACTTGAGCAACGAAAAGGAAACTATCATGTACTCCCGCGTACTCACTCTCTCCACCATTGCTGCCGGACTGTTTGTCCTGAACGCCGGATCGGCAAGCGCCGGTCTGCCCACCGGTTTCGTCAACGGACTGGACTGCAAGGGGTTTCACCACTCCCCAACGGCGAAAGCCAAGAAGCAATCCAAGGCAAAACAGCGGGCTCGCGGCAAGTGGGAATCGCTTGCTCGCAAGAACTATGGCTGGAGCTATCGCAAGTGGAACAAGGGCAAGTTCAAGCACTATGACTGTTCCAAGCCCGGCGGCTGGTGGCACTGCAAGGCCGCTGCCTATCCGTGCAAATGAACCGGCGCAACCACAAGAACACGTAAAGGAACGAAACGATGAAAATGTTGAAACTGACTCTTGCGGCGGTTGCCGTGACGATTGCCGCAACCTCGCTGGCTTCCACCGCCAACGCCGGCCGACCGGCAACAGCCGCACCCCATGGCGAAGTGTGCATGGGCTACCTGCACTCCAACGTTGCCAAGGCCAAGAAGCTGTCAAAGGCCAAACAGCGGGCCCGCCGCAAGTGGCAAACAAAGGCCGCTCTCGTGGGTCTCAGCTACCGAAAGTGGGACTGGGCGCATGTGCGTCACTATGATTGCACCAAGAAGGGCAAATGGCATCATTGCAGAGCAGCAGGTTATCCCTGCTACAAGTAAGCCCTGAAAACATGAATGAAAGCCGGGCCTCGCGAAATCGTGGCCCGGCTTTTTTCCGTCAGGGGTGGACGCCTTGCCTACCGTAGGCCAGTAGTTTTCTTCTTGCGCGGTTTTTTCACCTTGGGTGGAAGCGACGCTGCAAACTCCATGGCCGAAGTGATGACTTCGGTGAGCTTGCCCCGGTCTTCCAGCACTGCATCGGGAAGGGCTACATACTCCCTCATCGGCCGACCGGGGATGGGTTCAAACTGCCAGGCGCCGGCCTCGTCAATGAGTTGTTTCCTGTGTTCTTCGTCCAACCGCACAATCAGTGCTTCCTGATGCAGGCCGGTGAACATGTTGCCGTTCACGAATGCGCACGGATAACCGAACATCTGCCGTTTTTCCACGTTCGGCGCGTCCGGCAGGACCGAGGCAAACAGGTCAATCAGGTCGGCCGGGGACTTGCGCCACCCGGCCCCGGTAGCAGCTTTACCCGGCTTCGTCATATTTGTACTGCGGCTCCCATCCGTCAGGTCCGTCTTGCAGCAGGTTGAACATGTGCCAGATGGCGCAGTAATCGTCGAACGGACCCATTGGCGTGGTGGCGATGCGGGTGATCTTGCCGTTGTCCATGCGGAACGACGACAGCCCGGGATGCCAGCTTCCGTCTTCGCCACGATATCCCATGTCTTCGGCGAAACTGCTGCCTTGATGGGAGACCATCGGGAAGCGCCAACCGCGCGATGTGGCAAACTTCTGCTGGGTTTCAGGTTTGTCGGGGCTGGATACGCAAAACGCCGCCCGGTTTGCCAGGTGAGGATAGATGCCGTTGAAGCCGTCCGCCCACAAGGTGCATCCGGTGCAACCGGTGCCCATATTGTGAACCATCAGCAAATCGGGTTTGCCGGCAAACAGGCCGGAAAGAGTGACATTGCCCTCGATTGTTTCGAACGTATAGTCAGGCACCTCGAGTGGTGCGGCTTTCATCAATTCGGTCATCTGCTTGCGAAGCTCGACGATGCGCTGATGCAAGTCGCCCATCTTCTGTAAATCCGGCTTGTGTACGGTCATGAACTGTTCTCCTCACGGGTTGGCGCGGTGCCTGTGTCCAGCAGCGTGGCGAGCAGATCGAACTGGTCCTGCCAGTATTGTGTGTACCTGTTGAGCCACACGGCTGCGTCGTAAAGCGGACCGGTTTCGATACGGCAACGGCTGATGCGGCCGCTGCGCTGCTGTTGCACCAGGCCGGCCCGCACCAGAACCTGGATGTGCCTGGAGACCGCCTGCAGCGAAATATCGAAAGCAGATGCAATCTCGGACACAAGCAATTCGCGCTCGGCGATCATCTCCAGAATGGTGCGCCGGACCGGATCCGACAAAGCCGAAAACACGGCATCCAGACGATGTTCGGCGATATCGGTGACGTTGGTCGGCTGAGCTCGTGTCATGCTGGATAACTATCAACCGTAATGTTGATAGTCAACGTATATGTTGATTATTTGTACAAAGATGTGACGCAGCTGGCGGACGACAGATCCTAGGTACGTGAAGATTTTCGGAATGCGCCGGGTGATGTGCCGATGGCGCGCCGGAACGCCCGGCTGAAGGCGTTGGTGTCGGAATACCCGGTGCGGCTGGCAATATCATCAAGAGCAAGGCTGGTTTCGGTCAGCATGCGGCGCGCCAGCAGTGTCCGATACCGGGTAACATAGCCCATCGGGGTTGTCGCCATGGCCTGGCGAAAGCCTGATGCAAATGCAGTGCGGGACTGGCCCGCGACCTGGGCCAGGCTCTCGATCGTCCAGTTGCGGTCCGGACTGTCATGGATTGCACTGAGCGCGCGTTGCAGTCTTTGATCGGAAAGGGCCGCAAGCGCGCCTCCCTCGACAAACGATTGGCTGGCCCATTCGCGAAGCGCGCAGAAAAACAGCACTTCGGTCAGGCGGTTCAGGATGATGAGGGATGCCGCACCCATTGTGTCGAGTTCGTGCTGTATCAGTGATCTGACGTTCGCGACATATTCGGGGCGCTGCGCACCGCTGGCCCGAACCACCAGCAGTGCCGGCAACTGTTCCGGTATCAGGTCCGGTGCAAACGAGGAAATGCGGAAGTAACCGCACAGCAGCTGGGTCGACTGCTCCGGAGCCGGGCGTGGTTCGAACATTGGTACCGGCAGCGGTTCGGGACCGGGGACGTTGTGCGTCGAGTTCGCAACGATGCCGGGTTCGCTTGAAAGCACATGGGATTTTCCACGCGGTATGATCACATAATCACCTGCGTGCAGTTGCACCTCCTCGCTGCCATCCGACAGCCTGATCCAGGTCGAGCCGGCAATGATCAAATGAAACCTGCACATGCCGGGCTGCTCGATGACTTCCATGCCCCAGGGAGCCAGCACGGACTTGGAGAAGTACACCGTGCTGCGCACATGGATCATGTCCAGGATCTTGCTGATTGTGTCCATGACTACCGGGCCTACCTCCGTCCTTTCGAATTGCCAATGTCGATCGGCCTGCTTTGTACGATCTGCATGAATTCTAGAACGCTGGGCGCTGGTTGCAAGCGCCGGTCGCCGCAACACTGTGTGGCAACCGGGCCTGAAGGCCTGAATATGTCCAAGGAGAAACCATCATGAAGAAGTCTACTATAGTGGCCGTGGCTCTGGCCGGTGCCGTTGCAGTGCTTTCCGCAGGCAGTGTGCACCAGACCGCCACGGCGCAGATGGCCGACTGGGGCCCGAAATGGGCCAGTGACGGCAAGCTGCAATTGCCCGTCGGTTACCGCGAATGGGTTTATCTGGGATCGCCCCTGACACCCAATGCCCTGAACGACGGCAAGGCAGGTTTTCCGGAATACCACAATGTCTACATCCAGCCGCAGGCCTACAAGATCTACAAGCAGAGCGGCAAGTTTCCGGAAGGCACCATCCTGCTGAAGGAGCTGCAGCTTGTGATGGAAAGCGAAGAAGCCGACGGATCACGGACGGAAGTTTCAGGGCGCGGATATTTCCCCGGCGCATTCAACGGCATCGATATCGCCGTGAAAGACTCCAAACGCTTCGCGGAAAGCAACAATTGGGGCTACTTCAACTTCGGCCATCATGCTCCGCCATATGCCAAGACAGCCGCTGCCGCGCCAGTCGAGAACTGCGCCCAGTGCCATATCGACAATGCGACCAAGGACATGGTGTTCACCAGGTTCTACGGCCCGCTGAACGAGTAAATATTCAGAAAATTCAGATAGATAACGGAGAAAATTGAAATGAACTTCACTAAAGTCCAGGCCGGTGTCGGCATACTGGGACTGGCAATGGTCGCAGGCCTTGTGATGGGCGACTTGCCGGCAACCAAGCAGGCCAACGCCCAAAGCGGACAGACCATACAGCTTCCAGCCAACTTCCGCACCGATTACGAGTTCCTCGGCGCGTGGGCGGTTTCAGGTGATGCTGACACCGGCGGCAACATCGGCCAGCACATAGTTTATGCGTCACCCGGCACCGTCAAAGCCTATCGGAAAACCGGGAAATTCCCTGATGGTGCTGTACTCGTAAAGGAGTTGTTTAAAGGCAAGACCGAAGACCTGACCACCGGCAGTGCCACGTCTGCTGCCGAGGTGGCCGGTTATTTCGTCATGGTCAAGGATGCCGAAGGCAAGAATACCGGCCCGCTCTGGGGTGACGGATGGGGTTGGGCGTTCTTCGGCGCGGACGACAAAAAGCAGACAACGACAAAAGACTACAAGGCTGAGTGTCTTGCCTGCCATGAACCGGTGCGCGACAGCGACCTGATTTATTCGTACGCCTATCCGGTCCTGAAACCGTAACCGGGTCTCCACCACGCCGACATCCGAATCCCGGATGCGGCAACTGCTGGCGCGCCAGTCTCGCACCGTGATTTCCCCTCCGGTTGGCGCGCCAGGTTTTTTGCTGCCGGAAACGGTACCCTGACCGGTCGTAATCCGGCTTGCCCCGGTTTGACTGCCACTGCTATGACGCTGAAGCAGGCATCAAACTCGAAACTCCGGGGCAGTTCACCCATGAGCGCAGCAGCGACACGTAAACTCATCAATCGCTATTACACCGCCTTCAATGCGCAAGACACCGGCACCATGCTGGATTGCCTGGGCGCAGGTTTCGTGCATGACGTAAGCCAGGGTGAAAGGCGCAGGGGCAAGAAGAAGTTTGCCGAGTTCCTGGCCCATATGCACGCGTGTTACCATGAGCAATTGTCAGACATTGTGGTGATGACGTCGGCGGACGGATCTCGCGCTGCGGCGGAATTCAAACTCAAGGGCAAGTACCTTGCAACCGATGAAGGATTGCCGCCGGCTGCCGGACAAACCTACAAACTGACAGTTGGCGCCTTCTTTGAGGTCAAGGACGGCAAGATTAGCCGTGTGTCCACTCACTACAGCCTGCCTGACTGGACCCGGCAGGTGATCGGCTAACCGATGAGCGTCACAGTAAGATCGCTTGCCGGGCCTGATTTCGATGCTGCAATTCCCGCACTGGCGAACCTTCGCATCAAGGTGTTTCGGGCATGGCCGTACCTGTATGACGGAAACCCGGCTTATGAAGAAGGTTACCTGGCCCGGTTCAGGCATGCGGACCGGGCCTTTCTGGCGGCCGCTTTCGATGGCGATACCATTGTGGGAGCCGCCACAGCCGCTCCCATGGCAGGCGAGGCGGCAGAATTTCGAGGACCGTTCGAGCGTGCCGGGTTTGATACGTCGAAAATTTTCTATTTCGCTGAAAGCCTGTTGTTGCCTGCCTATCGCGGTCAGGGAGCAGGCGTAAAATTCTTCGAGGCACGTGAAGCCCATGCCCGCAGCTTCGGCAGTTACAGCCACGCGGTATTCTGTGGTGTGGTGCGCGCCAGCGGTCACCCGATGAAGCCGGAGACTTACGTTCCGCTGGATGCCTTCTGGCGCAAGCGCGGGTTTGACAAGCTGGACGGCATGACGACGGCCTATTCGTGGAAAGATGTCGGCGCGCCGGAAGAAACCGAGAAGTCGATGCAGTTCTGGATGAAGCAATTATGACCCGTACCTTCAAGATTGCTACTGCCCAATATCCGCTCGATGAGTTGTCATCGCTGGCTGAATACACAGACAAGATCACCGGCTGGGTGGACGAGGCCGCAGCAGCGGGTTCGCAATTGCTGGTGTTCCCGGAATATGGTGCGATGGAACTGGCAGCACTTGCCGGCCAGGATGCGGCAGCGGACCTGCAAGGGGCAATTGATGCGGTGTCAGAGCGGCTGCCACTGCAGGCGGAGTTGCATCAGCAGCTGGCGGTCGAGTACGGGGTGACAATTGTTGCGGCATCCGGCCCGCAACGCCATGCAGACGGCAGTGCAACCAATGTGGCCCGGATTTTTGCGCCATCCGCCAGGCAAGGTGAGTATCACAAGCTCATGATGACGCCGTGGGAGCGCGATCCATGGCAGGTGAGCGCCGGACCGCCTGATGGCCTGTGCGTGTTTGATCTCGGCGATGTGAAGGTCGGGCTGGTGATCTGCTATGACATCGAGTTTCCGCTACTGTCCCGCGCTCTGGCGGAGGCGGGCGCTGAAGTCATACTGGCGCCATCCAACACTGAAACAGAGCACGGCTACTGGAGAGTGCGCACCGGGTGCATGGCACGCGCACTGGAAAACCAGGTTTACACGGTGCACTCGCCGACTGTCGGCGTGGCACCCTGGTGCCCGCCGGTAGAGATGAATGTTGGCGCGGCAGGGGTGTATGTCGCATCTGATACCGGATTTCCTGCCGGCGGGGTAATTGCTCTTGGCGAGTTGAACAAGCCGCAGTGGGTGTATGCCGAGGTGGATCTTGGCTTGCTTGCGAAGGTGCGCGGATCAGGCGGCGTGCAAACCTATAATCACTGGGGAGAACAGCCGGGTGCGGCATTGCTTCCCAGTGCACGGACGGTTCTACTCGACTAGGGTCGCGACCAAGGTACCAGCTGGCAACACATGAAAACGGGGTACGGGCGGCATGCTTGAAATTGCTCAGCAAAACCTGATCTCCCCCATGGTGCTGTTCTTCGCCCTTGGCCTGTTTGCCTCCTTTGTGAGGTCCGATCTTTCGGTGCCGGAAGCCATCGCCAAGACGATGGCGCTGTATCTGATGATGGCTATCGGCTTCAAGGGTGGTGTGGAGCTTGCCGGCAGCGGCCTGACGGCGACACTGTTTGCGGTGTTGATTGCCGGTGCAATTCTGTCTGCCCTGCTGCCGGTAATCGGCTTTGGCCTGTTGCGCGCGACCAGCGGCCTGTCGCGCGTGGATGCAGCGGCGGTTGCCGCCCATTACGGTTCGATTTCCATTGTTACTTTTGTCGCTGCCACACAAGCGCTGGCAACGGCGGGGCTGGCCTATGATGGTTACATGATCGCTGTCGCAGCGGTGATGGAAAGCCCGGCGATCATGATGGCATTGCTTCTGGCCAAGCGGGCCGATGCGGCAGGTCCGCCCGACGATCACGGTGCCCACATCGGTCGCGAGATTTTCTTTAATTCGTCGGTGCTCATGCTGACGGGCGCTTTCATCATCGGCTACGTTACCGGCAAGCCCGGGCTGGACGCCATCGCGCCGTTTATTGTCGATCCGTTCCGTGGCGTGTTGTGTCTGTTCCTGCTGGACATGGGCCTGATTGCAGCGCGTGGGTTGCGCTCCGGTCTGGGCAAACTGTCGATGCCTGTCCTGCTGTACGGACTGTACATGCCGCTGGTTGGCGCGGCTGTCGGCGCAGGTGCGGCCATGTTCGTCGGTCTGACCGCCGGCAGTGCGGCGTTGTTGATTACCCTGTCAGCCTCAGCGTCGTACATTGCCGTTCCGGCCGCACTTCGGCTGGCGCTGCCGGAAGCAACGCCATCCATCTATCTGACCTTGTCTCTGGGCATTACTTTCCCGTTTAATCTGGCAATTGGCATTCCACTCTATATCTGGCTTGCAGAGGTTTTGACATGACGCTGAAGACCCACAAGAAAAAGCGCATCGAGATCATGATCGAAGCGGCGGCACTGCACCGGATTGTCGAAGTGCTGGACCGGTTTGGCGTCACCGGATATACGGTCCTGCCGGTGCTGGCCGGGCGCGGTATGTCTGGAGACTGGCAGCGCGATGATGCCTTTGGCGATACTGCCCGCATTGTGAGCGTGGTGTGTATTACCGACCCGTCGAAAGAGGAAGATGTCCTGTTGGCAACCAAGGAAATTGTCGAACGCTATATTGGCATTGTGTCGGTTTGCGATGTAGAAGTGCTACGCTCTGAGCATTTCTGAAACCGACATAGACAAGGGGCACTCAATTGACGAGTTCTTTTCCAAAGCGGCTGAGCGAAGGCTATCGCAGCTTCCGCACAGACTCCTTTGCCCGCGAACGGCAACGCTATGATGCTTTGGCCTCGCATGGCCAGAAGCCGACGATCATGATCATTGCCTGCTGCGATTCCCGGGCTGCTCCGGAGATCGTTTTTGATGCCAGTCCGGGCGAGGTTTTTGTGGTCCGCAATGTTGCTAATCTTGTGCCGCCATATGCACCGGACGGCAGTCATCATTCCACCTCGGCTGCGCTTGAATACGGGGTGCTGCAGTTGCGGGTTGAACACATTGTCATCATGGGACACGGCCGCTGCGGCGGTATTTCAGCAATTGTGAACGACTCCGATCCGCTGAGCAGCGGCGACTTCATTGGCCAGTGGCTGAGTCAGATACGCGACGTGGCGCAGTTTGTGGAACGCGACAGCGGCAATTCGGAACACCATCATGAAACCCGGGTGGAGAGGGCCAATGTCGAACATTCACTGGCGAACCTGAGAACATTTCCCTGGATCCGGCAACGCGAGCAGCGTGGCGAACTAAGCGTGCACGGAGCATGGTTTGATATTGCTCTTGGCGAACTGCATGTGCTTGACGACCGCAGCGGCGACTGGTCCATGCTGGAGGGCGCTGATCCAGCCTGACCAGTGCCTGCCGACAAACATCGACATGGGTTTGACGACAGGACCAGTGCTCTCGCATGGCAGAATTGATGCACGCAGCGGTTGCCAATCACTTCACAACTAGACATCATTGACACTCATAGAGCCTGAAACAGGCCGAAAAGTGCGCGTTTTGCTACTTCTGGTGAGCAGTTTTGTGCGCACGACAGGGAGGATGTTTGTCATGTGTCACGTATTTGCGGGTCAGTCACCGTCCAACTATACTTTCGAAACACGATCGGTTCGCCTGATGGGGCACCCGACCAGTGTGCGTCTTGAAGCCAAATTCTGGGTTGTTCTGGAGCAACTTGCTGATGCCCAGGACATGCCGATGTCCAAATTTTTATCCGCCTTGTATGAGGAAGCTTCAGAAATACACGGCGAAGTCAGCAATTTTGCATCTCTGCTGAGATGCTGCTGCATCAATTTTCTCGACCCGGCATTCAATCACGAGCAGTTGGCGCTGGAAGCGCAGGATGCACGTGCCAAAATGGACGTCGTTGCTGCCGAGTAACACCAAGGGAAGTCGTTATTGACGCTTTCGAGGGTGTAGTAGCTGAATAACACCACATGGATGGCGATGGTGTTAGCCTTTGCAGGATAACAAGACTGCAAGGGAGGAGTGCCGGTGGCAAAAGCCATTCATACCATGGTGCGTGTGCTCGACGAGGCGAAGTCTGTTGAGTTTTACAGCAAGGCCTTTGGCCTGGGCATAGAAGACCGCTTTGAATTTGACGGGTTCACACTGGTTTATCTGAAGAACCCTGAAAACGATTTTGAAGTCGAGCTGACCATCAATCATGACCGCACCGAGCCTTATGGGCACGGTGACGGATATGGTCACCTGGCGGTGTCCGTCGACAATGTCGATGAGCAGCATGCGGCGGCACAGGCCCATGGCCTCAACCCGACCGACGTGAAGGAATTTCATCGCGACGGTGCCCTGATGGCCAAGTTCTTTTTTCTGCAGGACCCGGACGGATACAAGATCGAGGTTCTGCAGCGCCATGGCAGGTACACCTGAAATCAAGACAAGAAAACCGAGGAGGAATGGCAAGATGAACGGAAAGACGAACATATCCAGGCGTACCGCGCTTAAAGCTGCCGGTGCGGGCCTCATTGTTGCCGGCACTGGTGCCGGAGGCCTGGTTTACGGCCACAATGATGCATGGGCTGCAACGGCTGAAAATCTGGATGCCGATACCTTTGCAACGCTGGTGCAGATGTCGCGCGATACCTATCCGCACGACCGGCTGGAGGACAAGTTCTATGCTGCTGCCGTATCCGGCCTGGACAAGGCGGCCAAGGATGACGGTGCGTTGAAAACCATGCTCACGGACGGTGTTGCCGGCCTGAACAAGGCCGCGGGAGGCTCTTATTCCGGCGAGAAGGATGCAGACAAGCGGGTGGCGCTTCTGAAGGCCATGGAGAGTGACGGCTTCTTCCAGAAGGTGCGCGGCAACCTGGTGACCGGACTGTACAACAACAAGGAAGCCTGGCCGCTGTTTGGCTACGAGGGTGCGTCTGCCGACAAGGGCGGATACATCGATCGCGGCTTCAACGATATCAACTGGCTGTAAGGGAGGACGACAATATGGCTACATTTGACATGAATGACGACAGCGTCGTGGTCGTCGTCGGCTCTGGCGCAGGCGGTGGTACACTGGGCGCAGAACTGGCGATCAAGGGTGTGAAAACCGTGATCCTGGAAGCAGGCGGCCGCCACGAAACCGACGATTTCCAAAACGATGAGTGGGGCTCGTTCGGCCAGATCTCCTGGCTCGACAAACGCACCACGTCAGGCTCCTGGCGGGTGGCAAAGGACTTTGCCGGCCTGCCGGCGTGGATCGTGAAGGCGGTGGGCGGCTCTACGACACACTGGGCGGGCGCATCGCTGCGTTTCCAGGAACATGAATGGAAAGCCAAAACCACCTATGGCGACGTGGCTGGCGCAAGCCTGCTCGACTGGCCCATCGACATGGCGGAAATGGATCAGTGGTATGCCAAGGCGGAGGACCGCATGGGCGTTACCCGCACCAATGGCATTCCCGGGCTTCCCGGCAACAATAATTACAAGGTGCTGGAAGCCGGCGCCAAGAAGCTGGGCTACAAGGAAGTCCACACCGGCCGCATGGCGATCAATTCCGAGCCACGTGACGACAGGGCTTCGTGCCTGCAGATCGGGTTCTGCTTCCAGGGCTGCAAGTCGGGTGCAAAATGGTCAACGCTGGTTGCTGAAATTCCGAAAGGCGAAGCGACCGGCAATCTTGAAGTGCGGCCCAATGCGCAGGTGCTCAAGATCGAGCATGACGACAGTGGCAAGGTGACGGGCGTACTGTATGCCGACAAGGACGGCAAACAGCACCTGCAAAAAGCCCGCGTGGTGTGTGTGGCCGGCAACTCGATTGAAAGTCCGCGCCTGCTCCTGAATTCGGCGTCGTCGAAGTTTCCCGATGGGCTGGCCAACTCGTCCGGCATGGTCGGCAAGAACTATATGCGACACATGACCGGCTCGGTTTATGCAGTGTTTGACAAGCCGGTGCACATGTATCGCGGCACGACAATGGCCGGCATCATCACGGACGAGTCCAAGAATGATCCGTCGCGCGGTTTCGTCGGTGGCTACGAGATGGAGACACTTGCTTTGGGCTTGCCGTTCATGGCGGCGTTCCTTGATCCGGGCGGATGGGGCAAGGATTTCTCGTGGTGGATGGACAATTACGAGAACATGGCCGGCATGTGGCTTGTGGGCGAAGACATGCCGCAGGAGAAGAATGCCATTACCCTGCATGCTACCGAAAAGGACCAGCATGGCCTGCCGGTGCCGAATGTGCACTTCGATGATCATGACAATGACATCAAGATGCGCGACCACGCCTTCGGCCAGGGTGAAGCAGTGTACAAGGCTGCCGGTGCAATAAAGACTTTCCGCACGCCGCCTTATCCGTCGACCCATAATCTCGGCACCAACCGCATGAGTTCGGACGCCAAGGACGGGGTGGTGAACAAGCATGGCCAGACCCATGATATCGCAAACCTGTTCGTGTCCGACGGCAGTCAGTTCACTACGGGGGCGGCTGAGAACCCGACGCTGACCATTGTGGCGCTGGCGCTTCGCCAGGCAGATTTCATTGCCGGCGAAATGTCGAAAGGCAATCTGTAGATACCGGGGGTATTCAGATACCGGGGGTATAAAGCGGGGGAGGCCTCCCTGTTCCCCGTTTAGCAGCCCGCGCTTCGGCCACGACCGGAGCGCGGGTTCGCTTTTGCACAGCCTGGGAACCCATGTCCGGGGTACAGGTTTCTCTACTCAATCTCCCACACGATGTTGACCTGCATTTGTACCGACTGCTGGCCCTGTGCGATGGGAACGGCATCGGCGGCGGCGGATTCCAGTGCGGCGCGGCGATATGCCGGTTGCGGCGGGCGATGTCCGCCAGCCTCGGAAATGGACAGGATTTTGCCGAGTGACACCCCGGCTGCGGCGGCATAGAGTTCAGCGCGTGCCCTGGCTTCGGCCACGGCGAGTTTGCGCGCCTCGTTGCGCAGCGGCGCCGGCTCGGCAATGGAAAAGCTCAGGCCGTTCATCTGGTTGACACCTGATGACACAACCGCATCGAGGACGGGGCCAAG
Organism: Anderseniella sp. Alg231-50; assembly: GCF_900149695.1. NCBI lineage: Bacteria > Pseudomonadati > Pseudomonadota > Alphaproteobacteria > Hyphomicrobiales > Parvibaculaceae > Anderseniella > Anderseniella sp. Alg231-50. Next base: position 2,183,941 of record NZ_LT703003.1, read on the forward strand.
CATTGCCAGATCGCGTGTGATCACCGTAACCGAGTTAGAGACGGTGTAACCGGTTATGCGGGGCGGCTCCTGTTCGCCAGTGCTGGAGCGCTTTGCATATTTGTATTTCGGCTGTACGGAAAAGTTCGAGGTCTGAATGTCCTTCTTTGCGACGCCGGCAGCCTCGATGGTTTGCAGCACGCTGGCCATGGCCTCATTGTTCACTGTCAGGGCTTCGCGGGCGGTTTTGGCTTCCGACACGACACCGGCAGAAATGATCGCAATGTCGGGGGCCGATTTCACCTCGCCCTGTCCGGTCAGCGACAGTGTGCGTTGCGGGACCTGTTGTGTGGTCTGGGCAAGTGCAGGCGTGGCCAGCACTGCGGCGGCGGCAAGCACGCCGGCGAAAGCGAGGTTGAGTGCAGGTCTGGGCATGACATGAGAGAGCATGGGGCAGGGGCCTTTTTCAAAAAACAGGGTTGTTGGTTCGAGCAGACTTTAGGTCGGAATGCGGCGAAAGTCAGGTTTGCCGTTGCCGGATCCGTTCCTGCTAGGTTGGGTCGCCGTTGATCCAAATCAAGGTTGAAATTCCCCAGCTCAGGTCTACTGCAATCGCAAACAGAGGGCTTGATATGAAAAACATCAGCGAAGCGGAAATTGTCAGCCGTCTGAGTGCGCCGGTGCCGCGTTATACCAGCTATCCGACTGCGCCGCACTTCCATGACGGTGTTGGCGAGGCGGAGTACGGCAAATGGCTTCGCCAGTTGCCGGAACACGAAGGCTTGTCGCTGTACATCCATGTTCCGTTCTGCGACCGGATGTGCTGGTTTTGCGGATGCCATACCAAGCAGATCAATCGTTACGATCCGATCCCTCCCTACCTGTCTGCCGTGAGGCAGGAAATTGTCCTGCTGAGGGATGCCATCGGATTTTCACCCTCACTCAACCGGGTCCACCTGGGTGGGGGATCTCCCAGCATGCTGCGGCGCGATGACCTTGAACGCCTGCGGACCAGCATAGACACGCATTTTCACCTGCATGAAGGCACCGAGATCAGCATCGAGATCGACCCGTCCGACTTGTCCGGCGAGGAGTTTGCAGCCTACAAGGCATTCGGCGTTACCCGCGCCAGCATCGGTGTCCAGGACTTTGACGAGCGTGTTCAAGAGGCAATCAATCGTCCCCAGACATTCATGCAAACCGCTGCCGTTGTGGAAGGCCTGCGCGGTGTCGGCGTCCGGTCGCTTAACATAGACGCCCTGTATGGACTGCCCTATCAGACCGAGGAAACCGTTGCGCAAAGCATTGAGCAGGTTCGGACGCTGGAGCCTGACAGGGTGGCACTGTTCGGTTATGCGCATGTGCCATGGATGAAGCCAAATCAGAAACTGATACCTGAAGCAGCACTGCCTGATGCGCTTGCAAGGGTCCGGCAGGCCAACGTGGCGTCCGACATTCTGCAGGATGGCGGCTACCTGCCGATTGGCATGGATCATTTCGCGTTGCCGCAGGATTCACTGGCGATAGCGGCAGTCGAAGGAAGGTTGCGCCGCAACTTCCAGGGCTACACCGATGACCCTTGCGCCACCCTGCTGGGCGTCGGCGCGTCATCAATAGGGCACCTGCCGGCGGGCTACATCCAGAACGACACGGCAACAGGCAACTACATGCGCACAGTGGCATCGGGCCGGCTTCCAGTGTCACGCGGCATCGCGTTGACGGATGAAGACAAACTGCACGCAGACATCATCGAAAATCTGATGTGCCGGTATGCGTTCAGTATTTCAGCGCTGCGTCGCGACCATGGCCCGCTGGCAGACCGGATCGCCTCTCACATCCAGGATGCGTTGGACGCTGACGCACATGACCTTGCCATTTTTGACGGGGATACGTTCTGGATCCAGCCCCACGGGCATGGATTTGTGCGCACAGTGGCGTCATGGTTCGATACCAGGATGAAAGAAAAGGCAGCCAGATATTCCATGGCTGTCTAATCTGAAAGATGAACGTTTCCAAAGTGTTGTGGCAGTTTGAACTCACTTTGAGTCAAGTTGCGCCAGAAATTTCTTCACCGAATTGGCGAGTCCCGTCCAGTCAGTGAACTCCTGCGGCTCATCAGGGCGCAACTCATCGCGATCCTTGAGAATGATGTGTTCCAGGATCTGCTGTTGAAAATAGTCATACTCCTCACTTTTCACCGCGCCTGCAACAGTGAGGCTGTGGTCAGGCGTCCAGCCGGTGCGGCTGATGAAATCCGAGATGTAGGCGGTAGCGTCAGTTGCCTTTTCCGAAAAAGCTGCGGCCAGGCTGACGGAAATGAACAGGCCCGGTCTCGCCTTGAGGACATCCAGGCTGGCTGCGACAAACACCTCGATCTCGTTTTGATGCCTGTCCTGGTGGACTGAGGCGGCAACGATGAAGGCGTCGAAATCATCGATATGAACATCCCGGCGTTTACGGGCCGTATCCAGCAATTCGACCTGATGGCCCAGTTCAACAACCTGATCGGCTAGCGTCTGGGAAATTTTACGGGTTTGCCCTTCCGTGGTCGCATAGGCAATCAACAGCTTCATCGCTCACCTCCAGCACAGTTTTGACAGAGACCATCGTTGCATCGGTCGGGAAAGGTTCCGTTGATCGAGATCAATGTGCATTGCGTTGCCCTGTGGGAGTGTGTTGTCAGGGCCAATGGATTTCGGGAAAGGTGACAATCATGACGTCGGTTTTGAAACGGGTTCGCCGCATGTTGAACCAGCGCAGAGACAGTCAGTTCCTGTTTGCCCTCAACAGTGCCGAGCAATCGGATGTTGGCATTTCCTCTACGGACCTGCGGTCACTGTCTTCGTGTCCCACCGACACCCGCGATCGCATGGAGGCGATGGCTGCAGCGCACGGGCTTGCGCCGGACGTATTGAGCCGCGAGCACTGGCGTGAAGTCGACATGGCCCGCGCCTGCGGTCATTGCGGCCAGCGCCGGGTGTGCAGCAAATGGCTGGCGGGCAAGCGTGGCGATCTGGCGGCAGGCGACTTCTGTCCCAATGCGCCACAATTTGCCGAATTGGCGAAATCATCGGACCGGGACTCTTCGGCCTGACCGGGTTTCGGTAACCCTCATCTTTTGAAACCGGGTTGAAGCCGGTTGTGAAATGTCATGCGTCAGTTCGACTGCTGGTGCAGGCCGTGTGTATTGTTATCGTTGCGCCGTCTACCGGGAAACCATCACAAAGGGCACGCAACGATGATTGGCAGGGACGGACATGCTTTGCCGGCTGACCATGTGGCACGCCTGCCGCTGAACAACGAGGTTCACGCCCGCCCGCCGGAAGCACTGCCGAAACGGGCGCGTCTTACCTACCTGGTATTGTTCGGCGAGCTGGACATGGCGCCGCTGGCTGACTTGTGCAAGCGCTTCGGGGTGTTGCCGCCGGCACCGGACGCCAATCATTTCAGTGCTGATCTGGGGCCGTTCCGGCTGAAGTGGGAACGCCACACGGAATTTACCCGCTACTGGTTTTTTGTGCCGGCAAAAGGCGTTGCCAACCTGTTTGGCTCGACCGCGCTGGAAGCCGTGCCGCAGGACTGGTTGCGCACGCTGGCCGGTGAGGTGCTGGTTGCCAACCATGTCGAGATGCAGCCGCTGCCGAAAACCAGGCTGAATGAAGACAAGCTCTCGCAGGAGCATTTTGACGGCAATCCGATGGTCGGCGCTGAAATCGCCGGCGGGCTGGGCCGGGCATTTACCGATTTCCGCATTCATGCTGACGGCTTCGGCCGGATGCTGATTTTTGACAATGCGATGACCCCGCGCCAGCGCGGGCGAACCGTGCAGCGCCTGCTTGAAATAGACACCTATCGTGTCCTGGCTTTGCTGACCCTGCCGGTTGCCCGCAAGCTGATGCCTGTGCTGGGAGGGTTTGAGGCCGAGCTGAGCAAGGCCACCTCCACAATGAGTGGAGCTGACGAAGCTGACGAACCGCAATTGCTGGACCGGCTGACACTGTTGCATGCAGATGTGGTGCGCGAGCATACCGGCAGCCAGTTCCGGTTCTCCGCGGCGCGGGCCTATGCCGACCTGGTGGCTTTGCGTATTTCGGAACTGCGCGAAGATCGTATTGAAGGCCTGCAATTGTTTTCCGAATTTACCGAGCGGCGGCTGTCACCGGCCATGCGCACCTGCGAGGCGGCAGCCGCGCGCCTGTCCATCACCTCAGAGCGCGTGGCGCGGGCGACGCAGTTGCTGTCGACCCGGGTCGGGATCAGCCGCGAGCGACAGAACCAGGCGCTGCTGGAAAGCATGGATAATCGCGCCAAGCTGCAATTGCGGCTGCAGGAAACCGTTGAAGGCCTGTCGATTGCAGCCATCACCTACTACATTGTCGGCCTGGTGGGGTATGCCGCCAAGGGCGCCAAGTCGCTGGGCGTGTTGCCGGTGAGCCCTGACCTTGTTACCGCCTTTGCCATTCCGGTTGTCCTGCTTGTCGTCGCCATGGGTGTGCGCCGGGTGCGCAAGTCAATCACCAGTTAGGGCGCCGCGTCCGGAATGTGCTGATTGCCTGTTGCGGTTTTCGCAGATTTCAATAATACATGCAGCGTTCGCCAATCGAGCGATCACCCTTTCGCACAATCCGGCTCGAATGCCGATTTTGAAAGGTGATTTATATGGTGGGCCTGTAGCTCAATTGGTTAGAGCCGACGGCTCATAACCGTCTGGTTGCAGGTTCGAGTCCTGCCGGGCCCACCACCCTTATCTGTCTCAGTCTGTGTAATTTGACCTGCTCCAGGAATACTCCGACATTCCGGCGGGTTAGCGGGACAGTTGGTGGAACCTTCTGGCGGCATTGACAAGTTAACTCGCTGGATTGGTTTTGCCAGAAGCTTTAGCTTAATTGCATGACCCAGATTTCCTACAAACGACACCGGTTTCCAGCAGAGGTTATCCAACACGCTGTCTGGCTGTACTTCCGGTTCACGTTGAGATTCCGTGACGTGGAAGACTTTCTCGCAGAACGTGGTTTGGACATATCCTACGAAAGCATCCGATATTGGGTTCTCAAGTTCGGGAAACAATATGCTCGAGGGATAGATCGCAGAAGATCAAGCCCAAGTTGCCGATGGCATCTGGACGAGGTGTTCGCGAAAATCAACGGTCAGATCCACTACCTTTGGCGTGCTGTTGATGATGAAGGCGAGGTTCTGGAAGTCCTGGTTCAAACACGCCGGAACAAGAAAGTTGCGCTGAAACTGATGCGCAAATTGCTGAAGAAACATTGTTTTCTGCCATCCGCCATTGTAACCGACAGACTTCCTTCATATGGCGCTGCATTGAGGGAACTGGGACTATTTAGGCGCCATGATTTTGGTGGCAGAAAGAACGATCGAGCTGAAAACTCACATCAGCCTGTCCGACGGCGGGAACGAAAGATGCAACGGTTCAAGTCAGCCGGTTCTGCGCAACGCTTTCTCTCAGTTCATTCCTCCTTCCACAATCTGTTCAACTTTCAACGCCATCTGATTTCACGAAACACATTGCGCGAGTTTCGCGGTGCTGCAGCAGCGGAATGGCTTGATGTCGTCAGGGCTGCATAGGTGCTTATAGCAAGTGAGTTTACTGCGCCCAGGCGATGTTAAGTTGTCAATGCTATCGCGACAATCCCTTCAACCAAATTGTGTTACTTCAGCAATCTTATCGCCTGATTTGGCGTCGAACTCTAATTCGCATCAATAGCCACTTTCCAGAGCGGGGCGGACAATGATTGCAGCGGTCGGGGAGGAATCTGGCTGGAACTCTTCTTCAAAGTATTACGAGATTCATCTGTCACGAATAATCGACGATAGGTCTTTTTATCGAATTCCAGCTCTCTTGAAACTCGATCGATAGATAGTGGTCAATGAACACGTCTTGCAAGTCTGCCAGTTCGTCACTGTTTTCGCTCAACCGTCGAATTTGAGCCAGCCAACCGTCCTGGTCGTATGGCTCTACTATCGGCATGAGGCCTTGTACCGCCTCTGTCAAAGCCGGTGCAGTTGACACGATGACTGGCAACCAGAAATCGAGACACTCGGAGGCGCCATTGCTGCAGTCCTCCACGAATGACGGCACGACGGCGAATAGCGCACTGCGATAGAGATCAATCAATTCAAAATCGTTGACCGGCCCCCGGAACTCGATTCGTTCCCTCAGATAAGCGTGCGCGCCAAGATAATTGCGGAGCTCGTCAACGCCCGTCCCCCATTTTCCGACGCATACCAGCTTGGGAAGCGCGACGCCTTCGTCATGCGCTTGCTTCCAGACCCTTGCGAGCAGCAGGTGGTTCTTGCGCGGCTCGATGGTCGAATTACAAAGTATGAACGGCTGCTTTGGCTTCATCCGCGACGCGCGACCAAGTGATTGTGCCTTTTCAAGCAGAAGCGAGGCTGGCCGGAACTGACCAATCTGGACGTTTGGGCTGCCCGACGGATCAATCAACTCCTGAAGCATCGCCCGTGAAGTATCCGAGGGACAAAGCACCAGTGCTCCGCTCTCCCACCGGTTCGTCCGTCGTGAGTCTATGCGTTGCTCTGACATTGAGTCGTTGACGAGTTCTGAATGACGCCATGCACTGAGATCGTTGCAAATGAATGCATAACGTGCATTCGCTGCCATTCTATCGGGATCTTGCGAGCCGAATGGTACTATGTCGGGCATCAATAGAATGCCGTTGCTGAGATCATCAATCTCGGCGGAGATGGATTTAATGCGCTGTTTGCTCGCGTCCAGCGCGCGTCGCTTGTGGTGATAGGCGCGAATAAATCTTCTGACGAAGAAGTAACCCGACATGATAAAACTGGCGTTCGCGATCTTGGCGGCGTACTTGCGGTCCTTGTGGTCAAAGCCAATTGCGATCGAGCAGCTTTTAATTGCCAAGCAGAGGGCCGCAATCTGCAAGGCCGGCTTGCTGGTGCTTTTGAACAGCTTTGTTGTCAACCCCGACTGCGGCCCGATGTCGAGCAGTATTTTTTCGCCAACGGTGAGATTGCGAAATGTATGAATTCTGCGGTCATAACGAACGACTTCAACGTTGGGGTCTTCAAGCGCGCGCCGTGCTACAAAGTACTGAAGGCGAGTAGCACCGTTATGTGCGTTTCCGGCGTTTTCGAGTGCGCCGGTTGTATCGATAAATAGCTGCCGCGACTTTTCTCGACGATTGGGCTCCGAAACACTGGTTGCGCCGGGACCTTTTGTGGGCCCGTCAATTCTCGTGAGCCACGGCAGCTCCGCCATTTTGTCGTATGCCGGCGTGGTCAGCTGATCGAGGGATTGAAACAGCTCCTCGTCGCAGAAACGGAAAGAGCGAATTTCACGTTCCTCACGGACGCCTATTATCGAAGAGGCGAGTTTCTTCTCGTCGCATGGCAGGTTTGGGGAAAACACATTGACGAGGGATCTTAATGTTTGCTCAGGTGAGCTGGTCAGTCTTTCGTATGACAATCTGACGAAGGTCGCGTTCGTTGCCTCCGCGCGTGACCACCGCTCCATGAATCGTAGGTATACCTTTACTTTCCTTGTGGCAAAGTTCAGAAAACCACTTGCAGTATTATTATTTCTATTGGTGTGTCTTAAATATAACTCAAAATCTGATACGACAGATGGTAAAAATTTCCTATATTGTATAATGTATTTTCCACCACTTATTATGGGAACGATACTCCTATAGTCATGGTTTTTACTAAAATTGATAATATTACTACGAGAACACGGGATTGTTTTGCAGCAATTTGCAGAACTATAATAACCACAGTACTTAAACTCTCTGCCATAATATGCTCGCAAAATGCGCGCGAGCAAATGGTGGCCACTTCGCGGCCAACTTACCCCGGTGATGTGCTCTTCTGATGCCATAAGCCAATTTGTCCGATCTAAAAACTCAATACAAGATTTGTTGCCGATAGCGCTATAGGCTCGCCCTTCAATATAGTCTCTGCGGCAAGCCTCGCATTTTGTCGCGCGTCGTCGATTCTCCGCCGACGTCCTGGTAAGCTGCAACCGTGCCGCATGTCTGGAAGGGGTCAACATTGACGATCAGGTGCATGTTAGATTGTTCGGATCGCGACAATCACTCAAGGTCTCAAATGGGCGCCTTGTTGTTGTTGTTCGCTGCGCTGCACCGAGATGTCCGCGCAGGGTCAACTTCGGAAGTCCGTGGCACACGGAAGGCACGTCTGCTGTACCCCCGACAACGGACCCACTTGGCACTGGGGCAGAGAGTCCGAGATGTGCCAAATGCTGCCGTCAGTTGCTCCTGGTTGTCCCGCAATGTGTCACAAGCTATGCTAACCTAACAGAGTACTGAATTCATCATCAGCGCAGGCCGATATCAGAGATGGACGAACTGCCCCAGCCACTAGCCCACCCGTTCGATGTTGTCGCGGTACCCGACTTTAGCGGCCCAGCTACGCGCAGCTTCGAAGTCCAAGTGCATTTTTTCTCGCATCATGGTTGGAGTTTGGCGGCAGATCGCAACTGGCTGGGGTCTTGGAATCGCGCCGAATGAGTCGTCTTTCCAAATTGCTCCGCAATTTCGGATTGCTGTCCGATCCAAGGCCACCGTGGTCGACGGCTGGTCGTCACATTTTCGCTCCACCGTTATCGGTGGACGTCGACGTCGACGAAGCCGTGATGTCTGCGCTCTTCGATCGTGTCGCCTCGGTGTGGAGCGAACTCGGCGCTAGCGAGCCCTATTGGTCGGTGCTGACAAACAGCATCTATCGAAGGGAAAAGATCGACCAGACCAAGGATTCCTTCTTCAAGACGGCCCATTGGGATGTCGATCTAATCGAAGCGTGTCTCGCCCGGGCTGGATTGGCCGAGGCGGCGGGGGATTCCTGTCTCGAACTCGGCTGTGGTGTCGGGCGGGTGACGTCGCAGCTCGCCAACATGTTTGACCGCGTCGTTGCGGTCGATGTCTCCGCACCGCACCTCCGCCTTGCCGCCAAACGGATCGCAATGCTCGGGCAATCAAATGTTGAATTTGTTCATCTTAAGAAGGTGGAGGATATTCAGGGTCTTTCGGTACACGATTTTTTCTATTCACGGCTCACTTTACAGCACAACCCGCCGCCGGTCATGGCGCATGTGTTGAACGTCTCGCTCAGCCGACTATCTCCGGGCGGACTATGCCTCTTCCAACTTCCGACTTATAATGAATCTTACCAGTTCGACGTCCACGCCTATTTGGCGAGTCCGCAAACCGGCATGGAAATGCATGTGCTGCCCCAACCCAATGTTCATGCCATCCTCCGCCGCAACGCAATCGAATTGATCGAGATGATGGAAGGACCAACAAGAACATCAATCCGGAACTACATGACATTCTTCGGCCGGAAGTCACCGAATTCCGGCTCAGATCAAAATCCGTAGAAGACGACGGTTGGCAGAGGACAAATTTTCCCGGTGGCGGTGATGTAGGTGCTGAGAAATTACTCACCCTAACGACCGCGCACGGTGGCGTTGCCCCCTTTTTTCAGAACGAATTGATAGACCGCTTCGTCTTCCTGGGTATGCTAACCGAAAAGTTCAGAGATCTCACCTTCAGGAGCAGCCTATGTCTATCGTCGAAGATTCGACGGATCCGGCCCACCCATTCGATGTGGTCGTCGTACCCGACTTCATTGGCCCGTTCGCGCGCAGTTTCGAAATCCAGACCCTCTTTTTTCTGGCTTCATGGTTGGAATTTGGCGGCGGCTCGCGAGAGTTGCCGCTACATATCGCCGGCATTGGCGAGGCTCCGAAGAGTGTGCGGACTCTCGCCGCGCGATGCGGTGCTGAGATTACGGAACACGCCCCTCTGCTGTTTGGCGGGTTCGCCAACAAGCTGCGCGGGTTCGAGGCACGCCCGAAAACGGATCACATCCTGCTCGTGGATTCAGACGTGCTGGTGCTCTCTGAGATCCATTTGCTTCCCTCTGCAATCGGTGAAAACACCATCTCCGCTGCCGCGACGAACGGGCCTTGCCCGCTCCGGGGGAAGCCCTGGCGCGAGATCCACCAGGCGCTGGGGCTGCCGTACCCCGAACACCAGAGTATTCCGTTGAATGTGGAACTCGATACCTTCCAGCGCGCTCGCTACCGCCGTGAGGACCGCTTCCCGCCCTACTACAATGGAGGGATCGTCTATTCGCCGTGGGCCGCGGGCTTGGGCAACCTCTGGCGAGAGCATCTGGAACGGATCCGGAACCTACCGCCGCATGTTACAGGTGCCGACAATATTATCAGTAACCAACCGTCGCTCGCGACCGCCATTCACACCCTACAACTCCAAGGCTATCGGTTTCAACTGCTGCCGGACGCCTACAATGTTCGTTGGCAACATATTTCAGCCGGGGCCGTGACGTCACGACAGACCAAGCTGCTCCACGCGGTTGGTTTTGCGCGGAAGATTTCAAGCGCCTATGAGAACCGAGCGGAGCGTGAGGTGGAGACTTATCTGGTCGAAACTCTCAAACTGACGAAGAGACTTCGGTCGCACCGGGGGCCGCTGACAAGGCTTGCGCACCGACGCACAAGGAAACCTCAGCTCGAGGACTGCCACCAGGTGTATGAGATGATGAGGCTGCTTTACGAGAAGCATGTGCAGCACCTGTGCCCATAAGACAATTATTGTCATAATGGCGCTAGCGTAAACAAACTGCACTGCAGTAATCGTAATATCTCCGAAAGTATGAGATGATCTCTCTGTTGCAACCGGTCGGTCGGCTTTGTTCGTCGCTCACCAATGGTCGCGTGGGCTCAAATCTCGGCTTGCCGGAGGTCGTCAGGTATTAGACACACCGTGAAATCGGCTAGAGAGATGGAGCGCCGTTTGCATCGCCTGCTTGGCTGGCTCAAATTCCCTTCGAATGCTGCGACAGCGCGGCCTGCCGGCGCGCTACCACCGGAACGGCTCCGCAGGAGAGTGGCCGGGAACCCGGACGCCAACTGGTTTGATCAATCTGGTCGGCAGTCGGTCGACGACTATCGCCGGGCTCTCGGGCGAATCGGACGACGTTTCGAGGATTTCGAGCGTGTGCTGGACTTCGGTTGCGGCTGCGGTCGCGTGTTGCGCTGGCTCAACGATCTGCCCGCCACGACGTCAGTGCACGGATGTGACATCGATCCCGAGGCCACGGAGTGGCTCCGATCAGAATTACCTCAATTCGCGATACTCAGTAACGAGCCCCTCCCGGGCCTCGACTACCCATCCACGCATTTCGATCTTGTGCTCTGTCACAGCGTGTTCACGCACCTAGATGAGACCTACCAGGATGCCTGGCTCCAGGAGTTGAGCCGCGTCACTGCCGACGACGCGATACTTTTGATCAGTTTTATGGGAGAGCACGTCTTCGCGAGGCGTATGCAGAAAGAAGCCAATCGAGGGGCGGATCCGAAACTCCTGCGAGCGCGACGAGACAAACACGGCCTTCTGTTCTTACCTGATGAAGACGTTGGGCTTCCCGATTTTTACCAATCGGCGTATCACGCGACGTGGTATATCTTCCAACATTGGAGCCGGTACTTCGACGTCCTGGCTCACGTCGAGCGCGGAGCACTCAACTACCAGGACCTCCTGCTGCTGAAGCGGCCACGCCGGACGAAGCAATCTGATTAAAGAGCGCTGGAGCCAGATAGGCATAAAAGCAGATTTCTTCGGAGTATGCGGGTTGGAATTCCAATCAATCTTCCGGGTTCTCATGCGACCAGATGGCCGCGCCGGCCTGAGGCCCACCTTGCCAGTCAGCTGCCAACGGATCGTGGTGGATCTGCACCGGGATGCACGGTGCAGATTAACCGTTCCTTGCGAACGCGTTGATAGATCACTTCATCCTCCTGGGTAATCTCCTTGATGATCTCGGCGACCCTTGGCGTGTAGTGTTTCTCGAAGTAATTGGGGCCCTGCACGTTCCTGCGTGGCAAGCCCCGCCGCGGAATGTTAAGTGTCGAGGCAACGCAATCAATGAATTGGGGTAGGTAATCGAAGCAACCGAGAATAAATGGGTTCTCTTCAATGACTTTCAAAGCATCGACGGCATTGGTGCTGCCGGTCGCAAAGCGACATTGAATGTTGGTGGATTCCCGCAGAAATGCGGTATCTCTGCTCAGCGCGTCTTCCAGAGTGCCACCTGTGTGCTGCCCATGTTGTGGCCGGCGAGAAACATATTCGAAATGGGACACCACTTGCTCAACCGGCCGGCGGAAAACAGCTGAAAAAATCTTTGGACCTGGCAGCGCGCGGATGGACTGGTTCGTGAATGCTTTATGACCGCCGATGACGGCGAATCGGCGGAAGTACTCCACGCCACGCTCGGCCATGATGACATCTAAGTCGCGATTTTTCCCTTTGTTTTGCCAGAATACGCGTCTGCGTCCCAGCCTTTTGTCCAGCCAGTGGTGCATGGAGGTACCGGCCGTCTTCGGGACGTGAAGATGCACCAGGGTCGCAGAGCCGATCGGTGGATCTCCCAATATATCGCGGCGCCAGACGTCGCCGAGAGTGGCAATCATACTGGGAAAATATCTCGTCAAGGGTAATAATCTCTATAGTAGATCGTGCGTCCCGCCTCCAACGGTCAGGAATACTCAGTGATCGCTGCAAGGATCGTATTGTAGCTCTCATACTATACAGTCGGCCGATGGATTCGGACAATAGACCGTTGTATATCCGCCAGGTCGGTCTTGTTTTCTGTCAACTGGAGAATGCGAGCCAACCAACCGTCCCGGTCGTTGGGATCAATCATCGGCATGAGGCCCTGTGCCGCCTCTATCAAAGCTGGATGCGTTGAAACGATAACCGGGAGCGAAAAGTCGAGACAGGYAGACACCACATCCCCCTGACCGTTRGTAAACGACAGCATGATCGCGAACAATGCACTGCGGTAAAGATCAAACTGTTCAACTTCATCCATGGGACCGGCGAACTCTATCCGCTCCTTCAGGTGCGGGTGGGCGCCAAGATATCGAAATAGTTGATGTCCTGCACATTCCTGCGTGGCAAGTCACGCTGGGGCACATCAAGCGTTGTCGCAACGCTTTCCATGTATTCCGGCAATTTGTCGAAGCAACCTTTCCGGAATTCTTGCCGCAGCTTCGGGTGACCAACGCAAGCTCCAGAACGATGCAACACTGGCCGTGTACTCATGGTGTGGATTGACCCTCGGGGTTGATCAGCTTCGCAATTATCCGTTTGCTATTGGAGACAGAATCAAGCACGTACTCACTATCGGCGATGAATGCGGCAACTGCCTCGCGAACTGAGGTATTGTTGTAATCGTCGACCAGAAGCAGCGGTGATTTGCCGGCACAGTTCCGTAAATCCTTGAGGGCCGACGCCATAGAATGAGAGCCGTCTACCCAGGCAACGTCGAAAGGCCCGCGGAGTTGTGGCACCACATGGGCGCTATCACCGATGATTGACGTAATCCCGGCTCGTTCAGCTAACAACATTTCTATCGCAGGGGCACACTCCTCACGTAGCTCGATGGTGACGATTGACGTTGCCCCTAAAAGGGACGCCAAGTAGGAGAAGTGCCCACAATTGGTGCCGATTTCAAGAACTCGGTCACCCTCCTTTATGTTTGCGCGAATGAATTTCACCTGAGCTTTGATTTCGCGCGCGCGCGCGGGGCTTCCGGAGATAATAGACAGCAGTGTTCCCTCTTTATGTCCGCTGGCTTCAAACAGTGACTTCGCAAAAGCCCATGAAAACCCCTGGAGGTCCAAGTCTGGCAATTTACGTTTGCGCATGAATAGCATTATCATCAAACCTTATTCGTGGAACGATGCCGGGGCTTTCCTCAACCGTGGCCTTGGGTATTGTCAACAACGGCGACACGAACCGCGCCATCGCTGACTACGATAAAGCCTCCCGAGCGGTGACGACAGCATTTGGATCGTCCCGGAAGTTGTTTGCTGCGTCAACATTGCAATGCATGAGTCCGGCTGAAGCGGCCACGCCGGACGAAGCAATCTGGTTAAAGAGCGCTGGAGCCAGATAGGCATAAAAGCAGATTTCTTCGGAGTATGCGGGTTGGAATTCCAATCAATCTTCCGGGTTCTCATGCGACCAGATGGCCGCGCCGGCCTGAGGCCCACCTTGCCAGTCAGCTGCTAACGGATCGTGGTGGATCTGCACCGGGATGCACGGTGCAGATTAACCGTTCCTTGCGAACGCGTTGATAGATCACTTCATCCTCCTGGGTAATCTCCTTGATGATCTCGGCGACCCTTGGCGTGTAGTGTTTCTCGAAGTAATTGGGGCCCTGCACGTTCCTGCGTGGCAAGCCCCGCCGCGGAATGTTAAGTGTCGAGGCAACGCAATCAATGAATTGGGGTAGGTAATCGAAGCAACCGAGAATAAATGGGTTCTCTTCAATGACTTTCAAAGCATCGACGGCATTGGTGCTGCCGGTCGCAAAGCGACATTGAATGTTGGTGGATTCCCGCAGAAATGCGGTATCTCTGCTCAGCGCGTCTTCCAGAGTGCCACCTGTGTGCTGCCCATGTTGTGGCCGGCGAGAAACATATTCGAAATGGGACACCACTTGCTCAACCGGCCGGCGGAAAACAGCTGAAAAAATCTTTGGGCCTGGCAGCGCGCAGACGGACTGGTCCGTGAATGCAATATGACCGCCGATGACGGCGAATCGGCGGAAGTACTCCACGCCACGCTCGGCCATGATGACATCTATGTCGGGATTATTCTCTTTGTCGTGCCAGAATACGCGTCTGCGTCCCAGCCTTTTTTCCAGCCAGTGGTGCATGGAGGTACCGGCCGTCTTCGGGACGTGAAGATGCGCCAGGGTCGCAGAGCCGATCGGTGGATCTCCCAATATATCGCGGCGCCAGACGTCGCCGAGAGTGGCAATCATACTGGGAAAATATCTCGTCAAGGGTAATAATCTCTATAGTAGATCGTGCGTCCCGCCTCCAACGGTCAGGAATACTCAGTGATCGCTGCAAGGATCGTATTGTAGCTCTCATACTATACAGTCGGCCGATGGATTCGGACAATAGACCGTTGTATATCCGCCAGGTCGGTCTTGTTTTCTGTCAACTGGAGAATGCGAGCCAACCAACCGTCCCGGTCGTTGGGATCAATCATCGGCATGAGGCCCTGTGCCGCCTCTATCAAAGCTGGATGCGTTGAAACGATAACCGGGAGCGAAAAGTCGAGACAGGCAGACACCACATCCCCCTGACCGTTAGTAAACGACAGCATGATCGCGAACAATGCTCTGCGGTAAAGATCAAACTGTTCAACTTCATCCATGGGACCGGCGAACTCTATCCGCTCCTTCAGGTGCGGGTGGGCGCTAAGATATCGAAATAGTTGATGTCCTGCACATTCCTGCGTGGCAAGTCACGCTTCCTTCTTGCCAGGCGACCTCAACGCCCAGGTCGCAGCGTTCGTCGATCACGACAACCACCTGCGTTATCACGAGAGCCTGAACAACCTCGCGCCTGCCGACGTCTACTTCGGACGCGGCCAGACCTTCCTGCCGCAACGAGAAAGGCTCAAACGACGGGCACTTGAATCCGGGCGATTGCACCACCGCAGAGCTGCCGAATAAAATGACCATCCGGATGAGCCAGATACTCTCTTGGTTCTGACTTCAGATTGCCCTAAAACATCTGCCGACGGATTCCATCAGAATGCCAAGAGCGATAAGACCGATGAAGTACCCGATTGATCTGTCCCGGCTTGCATCGCTACTGCGGAGGCCCCTGCACTGGCAAACTGATCGGGCCATTTCGTTGACAGTGTCACGGGCCAGTGGCAGGTCCGCGAGGATAAAGTTTTTCGACAAGCCTATGTATCGCCGGGGGGTGCTGGAGGTCGAACGAACGTCCAAGGGCTTCAATATCTACACCGACCGCAAGAGTGGGAGACGGTTGGGACAAACATTCAGAAATCGTGCACCTTGGGTGCTGGAATTGCTGCAGCACCCCGATTGCATCGCAACAAAGACCATTGTCTGTATTGGTGAGGGCGTCACCTCCGAGGATGCGGATCATCATCTCATGATTGCATTTTGCGCCACGCCTGGGCAGGCCGCAGCTCTCATTCCGGATTATTCGTTTCTACAGACAAAGGGTTATGCAGACCTCCGTCAATGGGCTGATCTCAACTGGCAGGAATGGACATCACGCGACCCAACGGTACTCTGGCGAGGTGCAACGACCGGCTCCGGCGATTTAAGCAACCCCGAGATGATCCCCGATCAACTGCTTCCACGGATTCAACTATGCCTGTTGGCGAAAAAAATCCCTGGAACCGACATGAAGATCACCGATATCGTTCAATCGAAAAGTCCCGATTTGGACCGGGATCGCCTCGCGCAAGCCGGGATCATGGGCACGCGCGTGCCGGTGGAGGCCTGGGCACGGCACAAATTCGCAATTGACATCGACGGCAACTCGAACTCGTTCGGCACAATGCTGTGCCGTCTAATTCTCGGCTGCTGCGTGCTTAAGGTGGGCTCGTCCGAAAACTGGTGCCAGTGGTTCTATGATTCACTTGTACCATGGGTGCATTTCATTCCGATAGAGTCGGACCTTTCCGACCTCAAGCAAACGATCGCATGGTGTCGCGAACACGATGCGGAGTGCCGGCAGATCGCAGCCAATGGACGGACCCTCGCAAACGAGATCGCCTACGAAGCCGAGAAGAAAGCTGCCGTTCAGCGCATCAATGCGGCCTTTGCGCGGTCCGCCTGACGAGCGTTGCGCCAATCACCCAGAGCAAGGTTGGGCGACACCATCTTCATCTGAGTTTATTGACCGTTCAATGATTGGAAACACCCCGGCACCGCTTGCCAGGCTGAAGTTTAGTCGGTTGCCAGCTCATGGTTATCAGTCCATATTGAAAGACATTGCAGCGAAAGGACGGAACATCGCAACAGTTAAGATTGCCCGCGAAGACCGTCTTTTCCGCCGGTTTCCCAATCCGAGTTGGGCATGGCCGTCGGGACCAACGGATCAGTTGATCTGTGCAGCGGTTTGTCCTGATCGGGATCGTGCGCTTGCTACATTTAGACAATGGATCTGCAATCAGAAAATTGAAGAGACGGAATTCCGCGAACAGCGCCTTCTAGCAGCCGTTGCTCATCGCTTTGGAAGGGAGCTGGCAGATCTTCCCCAGTATGACGACCTTGTGAAGTTGCAACGGCAGTTGTGGACGACGTCAAGCATGTCAGTTGCAACGGCAACACCAGTTCTGCGCAGGCTTGAGGGGGCGGGCATTGTCCCGATGCTTATCAAAGGTGGTGCCCGGATTGCGTTGCGTCCCGACGAGCAGCTTGCCAGAGTGTCTTATGACCTGGATATCGTCGTTAAATCTGGCGACTTCGCAGAGGCGATTGAGTTGCTTTTTGAGGAAGGTTGGAGCTACGTCCGGGGTGAGTCCCGACTCCGTATCGCGCCACGAATACGTAACATTCGGTCCCTGAATTTTTTCAAAGGGCTGTTTGGAGATATCGACCTGCACCAATGGGCATTTAGAAGTGCAGCACCGGATTTGGAGTTGGAAGACGACCTTTGGAAGAAGTCACAAAAAGCAGATTTTTTCGGGGTTACGGTTTTGGTACCATGTCCATCGGACCGGATTGCCCTGGCGATCGGTCATAGCGGTCGAGAATCACATGATCACAGCGATTGGTTGGTCGATTGCGCTCGGTTTCTGATGGAAAACAACATGGATTGGGACAGGCTAGCCAAAACGCTGGATCGTACTGGATCAGCGGTTCCGGCGCAGTGTGCCTTCAGCTATCTGGAAAGACATCTCGGGTGTTCCATACCTTCGGATTTTATGGCGCAGTTATTTGACAACCGGGGGTCAAGTTACCTTTCGCGTGTTTCTTCAGTGCTGCGAGCAAAGCCGCGGACGGACTGGAATCTGGTGTCAATGGCTGGGCGTGGAGTTGCCCTGGCAATCGACAGGAGGCGCGAGAAAAAGGCCGCTGGGACCGGGCCTACGATAGTTGGGCGAGTCACTACGCACGCCATAAAGGACGGCGTTTCTCACACACCTGCGGAAGAGAAAGTTCAGCTTTTCAAAATTGACGATCAGCGAAATCATCATTGCCAGTTCAAGCTTGAGGTGGAGATTGACCGTCCCGGCACTACCCGATCCATCGAGTTTGAATTGAATACGGATACCCGGCACTTGGTGGGGCTTCGAGCGCGAACCTTTTGGCGCCGATCGGGGGTTGTGATTTTGCGATTTAGCGGATCACTGGATCTGCTGGTCGAAGACCAAAGTATCTGGTTGGAGGCCCGCCCAAGTCGTCACCTCAGGGGGAACGAAACGCAAGAATTTGCTGATCGATACAAGCCGCTTGCGGTCAGGGCACATTTTTTCAGGATTGAACCGCCATTGGATGGTTGAAGTCTTTTTTGTGAAGTGGCAGAACTTGGGATTGCGTTTCTATATTAGTGGACGTCTTGAAGAATTTTAGTCCACTGTCCATTGGAATTTGAAAACGGAATAGGTAGGAAGATGTATACGCTTAAAGGGGACCAATCAGCTTGCCGTTTTATCGATCGAGAAGCGGTGATGATTAACGCTGAAACTTCAGCCTATTACAGCTTGAATCAAACAGGTTCTTTCGTCTTGCGCGAGCTGATCGTTTCCAGTCGTAGCCCGGTCGAAATATCAAGCACGATGGAGAGTCATTTTGGTAAGAATTCCGGGGAATTGGAGGGCGACATCCAAGACGCCATCGCAGTGCTGGAAGCCGAAGGCCTTATCCTGAAAGCTGGAGACAACGCAGAAGCGAAGTTCATTGACGGTGGCGATGACGTCGATTTGCCCGAAATATACGAGAAGCCCATTTTGGAACGCCACGGGGAACTCGAGCAGCTAATTCTTAGCGGTGAGTGAATCCGGCAAAATGAACTCAGCGCAGGTGAAACTAGTCGGAAAAGAGCTTCAACTCGAGCTGTCATCCGAACAGCATGCTCTGTATTTTCATGGATTGAGTATGCTGCCTTTTCTACGGGAAGGGGATTTGGTCATCGTAAGGCCTGTGTCCTGGGAAGACATCAAGTGCGGGGACATTGTAACGTATCGAAGCGAGGACAAGTTTCCAACCCGGCGTGTTTTGTTTAAAGGCGCCGCTGGGCTGAGTGTTCGCTGCGACGGTTGGCCAGAGTACGTCGACGATGTTCAAGCCGATGACGTTCTTGGCCGAGCCGAGGCCAGGTGCCGCGATGGATCTTGGATTACGTCGTCAAGCCTGGAGTGGCGGCTTGTGGCACTGCGGGCCACGGGTCGAGCAGTGGTCCGCGAGACGCTTTCGGCACTGGGGAAAATACCAAGAACCCTAAGGCGCGCCAAAAGGCGTTCTTTGATGTGACGGATTTTATTGACACAGATTCCGAGCGCCAATTTGGAGCGCTGCGTCTCGGGAATCTCTGCATCCATATAAGCGCCCCAAGCCGCATGTATCTGGAAGATTTTGCTGCAATCTATGCTGCTGCGTTGCACGATTTAGATAAGATCCCTCCCGCCGAACTCTATCTTGATATTGTTGAGAATCCCGGAAAACCAGATGTCGAAATTCCGGAGGACGGATTGGTGATTGTCCCACCGGGTGAGTTGTACACCGAGGCAATGTTCACCCGAACGACCTTTGGCAATGGGGCGCCGCGTGTTCGATTGACGGTCATGGACACGAGCTTGCGAATGGACCGGAGACATATGTACCTTGTTGTATTGCTGAACAAGATACTCTTTCAGATGGGGTATATCAGGCTGCATTCCTCGGCGGTATCTTTGGACGGAAAGGCCAATGCATTCATCGGGGACCGTGGTGCAGGGAAAAGCACAACATGTGCATACCTGGCCAAGCGTGGCGGTCTTATCCTCGCGGACGACGATGTCATGATGCGCTTTGATGGCAAATCTGTCTTGGTCAGCGGTTGCGACGAACGGATGCGGATTATGCCTGATACCGAAGCATACCTGTTTGGTAAATTGGACGTCCGGCCGCAGGAGTTTGGCGGCTTTCTGAAGAAAGAGATCAGAACAGCCACTCAATTTTCCACTGATCCATACGTCGATCATGGCCTTCATAGGATCTTTTTCCCAAAAGTGGGTGAGAACTTTCTGATCAAGAGGTTGCCGCCAAGCCAGTTGGTCATGCGGTTGATGAGCATCCTTGTCCCGGCCAATCGTTTCGCGGGACACAGCGACCATTCGAAGACACTGCAGATGCTTACAGATATCGCTGACCGGGTTTCGGTGTTTGAACTGACACTCAGCCGCGATTTCAAGGGTCTCGATGATCTCTTTGATTTTCTCAGATCAGATGAATAGGGCCGAATTTTCTGCGGGTATTCTCCCGTCTTGCACGTCCACGGATTTGTTAAACCGTGCATCTCCCTGGACTTCGCTGTCAAACTGGAAAATGAAATGAACTCTACGAAAGTATTCTACGTTATCAGCGATGCAATTCGGATCTCTGGCGGAGCCGAAAAGACCGCCTCGCTGTTGTTGCGACGATTGCGGGAACATTATGAGTTCGAGTGCGAAATGCTCTCCCGCCACCCAATCCCGCACGACGAGGTTCGCGATGGGACTCGCCTGCGCGGATTTCGTGACCTGGAAGAGTTGACCGAGATTACCCGGGCGGAAAAACCGGATATCATCATCGGCTCGCTGCACGATGCCGTGATGGCTTTCAAAGTCGGCGCCCGTTTTGGAGTTCCATGTATCCTGTCCATTCACGGCTATGAATATACGCCGCCAAATGAACAGGAGCGGTGTGCCTGGGCAATTCACCCGGGCTTTCGCCCTCTGCCACAGGCCGACATCGACTTTGTTCTTGAGACTGCGGATCATGTTTTCACCTGTTCTGAATTCATGCAGCAGTTTCTGCACAACAGATCACAGGTGCAAAGTGACGTATTGCCAAACGCATGGGACGACCAGGAAGCCCTGATTCAAGAATCATCTGACCGCGACGGTCGGTTTATTACTGCCGTATGTGCCAGCCCCCACAAGGGAATCGAGATTTTTCTGGAGCTCGCACGTCGATTTCCGAACGAAGAGTTCATGCTGGCTGGCGCACCGGGAAACGAGTTTCCTCCTAAGATCATCGAAGATGCCGTGGCCTGCCAGAACGTTAAATTGCCGGGGCACATGCGGCCGCGCGACTTCCTTGCGAGCAGCAAGCTCGTGCTCGTCCCATCTCAATGGCCGGAACCGTTTGGGCGCATAGCGGTCGAGGCGATGGCAAACAGAATTCCAATTCTGGCAAGTCGAACAGGTGGCCTGTGCAAAATTATCGGTGACGGTCCCTCGGGGGTGGACGAATTCACAAGCATTGAAGTTTGGGAGCAAAGACTGCGCGACCAGCTGGACGGACAGACAATTGGTTCGAAACAGTTGGATTCAGCGGAATTGCGTGCCCGTGCCTTTCTGAAGGCTGAGCCAGCGCACGTGGTTGCCAAGACAATAGAAACTCTGTGCGCGAAGTCAAAGCCGGCGCGTGACAAGAAAACCGTCGTTTTTGTTGGCGGGATTGACGGCAAAGAATCCAACACAATCGTCAATGGGGCCTGGGCGCGGGAACTAAATTCCCGCGGATACACCACAGATGCGAGCCTGGACACCGATCTGCCGGCCGACCACGTGATTTTGCATGACTATTCGAAAGATTTTGAAACCTTCGTGCCACCAGAAACCGGCCATTATATTGCCGTTCGAACTTCGGATTTTGGGCCGTACCCTCAGAACTGGGCAAGCAAGATCGAAGAAGAGTTTGATCAACTTTGGGTCTATACAGATTGGATAGCACAACAGGCGCAGGCAAGTGGCATAGATCCCGACCTCATTCGGGTCATTCCGCTTGGCGTTGATCCCGAGGCGTTTCGACCGGATGGCGCCAAGTCCCCCTACGTTCCACCCGATGACTTTACGTTTCTTTTCGTTGGGGGAGCCGTCCTGCGTAAGGGAATTGACACACTGATCAAGGCGTACCAGTCGACATTTTCGGGGTCTGACAAAGTATCCCTTGTGATAAAGGGAAATTCGCAAAACCTCCACTATCAGGGCTTCAACGAAGTTGAAGAGATCTTGGGAGACAGCGACGTCAACGACCCACCAAACATTGTCCACATTGACGATCATCTTGATCGCGAGGACCTGGCGGCGATTTTCCGCAGTTGCGATGTCGGAGTGTTCCCGTATCGGGCAGAGGGTTTTGCCCTGCCGATTGCAGAGGCCATGGCGAGCGGAACGCCGGCCATTGTTCCTAATTTCGGCGCTTGCTTGGATTTTTGTTCGCCTGAGACGTCTTTTTTCGTACCGGCGCGTCGAATAAAACTGCCATATGCGCGGACTTTCAGACTGGCCGCGGGTTTTGTGATGGAAGTGCAATCAGTCGATTTTTGCGAAATTGGGGTGAAAGATCTGGCGGCCAAAATGCGCGAAGTGTACGACGCAGGCCGACCGGCGCTGGAAGAAAAGCGAGCCGCTGGGTTCAAGTTGGTGAAGGACCGCCTGCACTGGGCCAATTCCGTCGACCACATGGAGAAATACATGCAAGAACTCAAAGGCACCGTGCCCCGTCGCCTGGTTGCCAAGCGCGATGCAATGGCGAGCAAGTACAAACGCGAGACTGCGTTGCGCGACCTGGTAACCAGTGCCGCGGTCACGCGCCTGCACAAGGACGAGACAATCTGACTTTGGCCGCATGCTTGCAGAAGTTGACGCCGCGCTCACCGATTGACCACTGTTAGACAGCGCGACGGCAACGGCAGTCAGCAGGCTTGGATTGCATTTTCGTGGACGTTGATGATTGTCAAAAAAGGAAGTCAAAATTCTGATTGTGCCATCATTCTTACGGTTCACAACCACATTGAAATGTTCGGGCTTCCCTGCCTGCAATCGTTACTGAAACATAGCGGTGGCGCCCGTATTTATGTTTACGACAATGAATCGACCGATCCCGAAGTTGAAAACCTCAGGAAACTTGCGGATAGCCGATCGGAAGTCGAATTTATCCGCATTGACGACCAGAAAACCTTCGGAGGTCTTACCGGAACCTGGAATGACGGAATACGCAGGGCGCGAGAACATGGCTTTGCCAAAGTAATTCTCGTGAATCACGATGTCATCGTTGACAACACCTGGGGGCAATTTCATCCAGGCCATTGAATCCGACTTTTGTATTTATAGCCCGTTGACGAACCGGCCGGGGGGAGGAAAACGGCAGTTGGCAACGGGCCCCAAGTTCAAAGGTCTGAGACGCACAAAGAGATTGCTGGGGTTCTGCATGGGCTTCACCCTGGGCAGGCCGGAGCTCAAGCTGTTTGATGACTGGCGGTTCTTCGATCCCGAACGTCCGTTCGGAAACAACGAATTTGATATTCAGGAGCGGATGAAAATGCGGTCAACCAAGGCCGCATTCTACATCGTGACGGATAGCTGGGTGTTCCATCACCTCAACATGGGGTGGAAGGACAGGCCCCGATATCTGGATCCACATAGCCCGGACAACAACATCCGGAACCCCGATTATTTAACGCAAGGTGAGAGGACTTCATCTATTAACTATGTAACTCGATTCGATGATAACAATATATTTCATAGTTTACACTTGGAATTCTTTTCGCTGGCTAATATAGATCCCTCAAATTTAAAAATAAGCAATATATTTATCATAGAAGATAACATAGACAAGAATGACCCGTGTCAAAAATGGCGGCTATTTGTTTTTTATAGAATTTTCTGCCAAGCGATATACATCAGAGCGGTTGAATTTTACCGGATTGCCAATTCTGTACTGGTTAATACTTCTAATGGATACATTCATCATAAATTTATAGACTATCCTCCGAATGCGGAGTACATACGGCTGACCGAATTCATCAAGGAAAATACCGGTACCACGGTCCCCGAACAGGATTATGTTTTGCTCAACCAGCGCCCTGTGGGTAACCGGTATTTGATGGAGAAAAATTCCGGTCTACCTCTTCAAGAGTATTTATACAATTCACTCGGCAAACTCGGCATCCCTTTCAGATCCTGTGATTTTTCCACGATGACACCTAAAGACCAGGCGCAATTGTGCCGGGGCGCCAGGATATTCATCTCGGCCCACGGGGCGGGCTGCTCAAACATCATATTTACGCCCCTGCATTGCGGGGTGATAGAATACAACTTTAGAAAGCACTGGAACTGTGACCCAGTATGTGACCTACATTTTCACGGTATGCTGGCGGACCACGAAGAATGCGACAGCGAATTGACCGTACGTCCTTACTTTCACAAGGCGGATTACCACAACCTATGTCGCCTGTTGGATAGACAGTACACGGAATTGGGGGTCGACCGCTATGACGGATACTCCAACAGAAACCCAATCAATCGTGAGTATCTGTTCGTGGACGGAGCTGAATTGTTAGTTGCTATCGAAAAAATATTCAATCATCGAATTCCAAAAAAGATTTAGTATTTAAATACGAAGATACAGGAATACGTGAGTAATATATTGGCAAAAATATAAGTAAATTAGAATGGTTATTATATATCGCTCGACTGAGATTGCGTGACTTAGAACGAAATTTGAGACGGATAATTCGTGGAAGATTTTAAATCACGAACTCTAGGCACAGCGTGGCCTGCGGGGGTATACCGCCCGTCAGATCAGTTGGATGACAGGCTTTGCCGATGCCGCGCGGCGAATACCCTTGATGGCGGGTTCAGCATCATTACCGTTGGGCGCGTTTCTTCCGGATCACTGAGGCAAACATTGGACCAAATCGGTTCCACCAATATAGGAACGATTCATGGCTCGATTCGATTCCACGCTCATGCAACATGTCTTCGACATTACGAGGTGAGAGTGGAAACCGGTCATAGAGCATCACCGCAAGAGGGATGATTTCGGGACTGGTTTTGAAACATCGAAATACACTGTGTTTGGTTACAGCGAGGCACTATAAAACTGCCCTGACGGTCTCAACCAGTTTTCCTCCGGCAGTGTCCGCTTGTTGCGACAAATGTTATCAAAGAAGTGGCATCAAACCGCGACAGATCCGTCAGTTGTGATCTCCGGCCAGGTTACCCGAGGAGCGGCCCAACATTCTGTTCAAAACCGTGCCATACGATTCTACACGCTGATGAATCGGACAAAAGAAACCGTCTGCAAACGGCCTTGCCAGTTGCTGGTTGGCTGTCGAGCGGGTCAAAAGTTGCTTCTGCCCAGTTTGACCCGGCATCCGCAGCAAGCTCTTTTGCTGTTCCGGCATCCCCGCTTTGCGCCCGTCCGCAACTGCTGATGCTTCAGGAACAGAGCCGTTCATCGTGACGATTTTCTTGGCCGTATAAACCGTGTTTGAGCCGGTTTCAGCGTGGGATGCTGGAACGACAAGCAACATGAACAAAACTGCGACAGGTACTCTAAACATCTACGTTTCTCCCGTTGGATCTCGTTTGTGTTATCAGTTGCTTGAGACAAACCGCAAAGTCAAAACCTTACCTGTGTTCGCAGACCTGTCAAAGCAGAAGTGCCACCGCTGTCCAGAGCCGACTCTGTCCTTCGTCGGTATTATTGGTACCGATTGTGGCCCAAATTAAGAGTGCACGACATCCACTGCTCTCATTGCGCCCCTAAACATGAGCCTGATTGCACGCCGGGCTGCACTTGCCAACCTGTTCTTTAATGTCATTGGAGTACTGCTTTTCTTGCCTTTCATGGGAAGCTTTTCAGATTTCGTCACGAGCTTCGCGGGTGACGGTGACACAGCCGTGGCGACGGCGCATCTCTAGTTCAATGTCGGCGTCATAGGGTTTTTACGTCCAGGCACTGTAGCATCCAGGCTCGACCCCAGGTTGGCCCGTCGATGGTCCGACAATTCTTCTGTGCTTAACTGGATGAGTAAACCACATTGTATAGAGCGCACACATCCGCGCAACACTCACGAGATTGCAGTTTTATCTGCTTGGCTTAGATCCGAAGCGGATAAGAGCGTTTCCCTGCTGATTTTGTAAGTTCGGCTGAAAGACGAATTTCTTTCCCTGTTCGCAATTTTAGAGAAATCGAACCTTAAGCGTCTGTTTTTAAGCGGTATTTTTAACTGTCAGATAACCGACGCCTTCTCATTTCGGCAATTTTCCCTGTATTTTCGCGTATATCAGGGAAAATGGCGCCGGAGACCGCTTCGCGACAGACTGCCCACACCACCGCTCTATCGTTCAGGGAGCTGAGTCGCGGTCAACCCGACAGCTTGTTTCTCAAGACGTTTTCTAAAAGCTGCGAGACATTGTTATCGAAATTGTTCCAGGGCAGGCAGCCACAGAACGTAATTGAACCGACGGCAAAGACCGATCCGCCGCCTGGCACATCAAAATGAACGATGTCGGATCTAAGAGCGTCTTTTTCGGTTCCCCCGGTCAGGTTGGTAAGGTGGGTCAGCTGCTCTTCAGGCACAAGCATGAATTCATCATCACGAGTTATGGAACGTGCCAGCAAAACCGCGTTTTCCGGTGTGCCTAACCTGTAGTCGATATGGTCAAGTTCGAAGCCGGCTGCCCCTCCGCCGGAGTATCCGAAGTCGCCCAGGATATCATCTTTGATACCGTCGAATACCCATTCGAATTCGGGATCCGTACAAACCCGTTTATATGGATCACCAACAAATTCGCCCTGAGCAGCAAAGCCAATTCCGACAAGTTCCTGCGGTGGACGGGCGTTTCTGCGCCACAATCCGCCATAGCCGCCATCGAATGCGTTGTAGTATTCGCCCGGCTCGGCTGCCCAGGCGCGGATGCCGTCTTCAGCCCGGCGAATTTCCAATATGCTGTCGTTCTCATTGTGCACCGCAATGCGCCAGTAAAACCCGTTTGCTCCGAGATACAGAAGATGGCCGCCACCGTCCCGGTAATCCTGCAGTGCATTCAGTGTCTGTGCCGTATGGTATTCGGGGTGCGATCCGGTCGTCACCGCTTCATAGCCTTGGATTGCAGATACACCATCGCGATGCAGATCCTGGTCCGTCACAATGTCATATTCAATTCCCTTGGCGTGCAGCCAGCTAATCAAATGGCTGTCGGCCTGAAAGTGCCTGAGGCCTGAGCATGGTGTTGTTCCAAATGTAAGGAAACCGGGGCGCAGGTTAAACAGGGGGCGGTGATGCGAAGCGTGGCAAATGCCGGCGCCGTCGGAATGATAGTTGTATGTCGACAAGCCATAGGACCGGTGATTTGCGGGGTTGTGTGGATAGGCACCCCATGCGTCCATTCGATCCTGCCATTCGGGCGCATAGTCCGGCCGCGCGTGGTTGCCGTAAATGGTATAGGTAAAGGTCGATACCAGGACACAGAGTTTCGCATTGGGTTTGCCACGGGGCCGTGTCACAAAAAACGGGATCGCGTCTTCGCTGCCGTCACAACTCAAACGCATTACATATATGCCGGACGGCATGTCTTCAGGTATCGTGAATGTGAAATCTGTGTCCCATTCGAAGTCATAGATATCATCGTCGTGGAAATGAATTGCTGCGTAATGTTCAGGCTTGTGGGTCCAGTTCATTTCGGAAGCATCCCAGGCGGAACTTGTCATGGCCCGTGCAGGATAATTCACAAGTTTCAGATCAGGCCCTGCAGAGGCAATGGCTTTCGTTGTCGGGATTTCCTTTGAGAAATCCCACGCTGCAACGGTTTTGCCATCAACGGAAAGCCAGGGTGCTTCGATCTTGCCGTTGAAATGGTCAATTGCCTTGTCATTCTCCAACCGGGCGGCAATCACCGGAAATCCGGAAACTGAAAGATCGGCTGTGAGTGTGCCTTCGTATTGTGATGATTGCTGATCACCCCGTTCCAAAGATGTCAACTGGACTATCGCCTCGTTGGAAGTAATCCTGACTCTAACCTTGGACCACTTCCGCAGTACCGGCTGCAGGTTCGAGATAATTTCCCGTTCGCCAAACCGCAACACCAACAGTCCGGACGTTGACAGAGATACCGACAAATGCCCGACGCTCAGGACCGTTTGTTCGTGATCGCAGACAAGCGTTGGGTAAATCACGGCACCAAGAGAGATTTCATCATGTGCCGCCGCTGAAACTCTGGCGAGGCCAACGCCATAAGAACCCGGATAGAAGGGCTGATGGATTGATGGAAAGGTTGCCGGCGCGAAGTACTCAGAAGCATCCTGTTCCACAATTCCCTGGCCGGCGGGGTTGGGGTCCGCGCTGATCGATCTGGTGAGGCGCGCAGCGTATGGCAAGGAAGATGCCGACGACACTTTGAAATTCACACTTTCGCCAGCACGTGCTTCCAGCCTGTCCACATATCCCAGCAGTGGCGGGTTCGGGTCTTGTCTCATCGCAACGGCCCATAGACGAGGTCTGGAAGGTATGTGACCCATTCGTTGAAGAATACCAGCAACAGGATCATCGCCACATAAGGAATGAGTAATGGCAGGACGCCGACCGAGATGTCCTCAATTGTGATGTTGCTTATTCGAGCGGCAACGAACAGGTTTACACCTATAGGCGGCGTCAGGAAGCCAATTTCACAGGTCATTACCGTAAAGATACCGAATACAACCGGATCAATTCCAAGGCTTGTGGCCAATGGAAAGAAGACTGCGGTAAAAATGATGATCTGCGGAATGCTTTCCAGCCACATACCGACAACGATATAGAACGCGCCTATCAAAAGCATCACTGCCCATGGATGGGCTGCCAGCCCCTGGAACAAGGCCAGCACCGCGGCGGGAATGTCGAAAATCGTAACAAGCTGTCCAAATGCTTTTGTGGAGCCCAGGATAAACAGAACGGTACCGATCACTATCGCTGTGAACTTGAAGGCATGAAAAAGCTTGGCCCAGGTCAGACCTTTGTAGATGAACAGACCAACAAACAAACCATAGGCTACTGCTACTCCTGCTGCTTCGGACGGTGTGAAGATGCCGGCATAAATCCCGCCCAGTATAATAACCGGCGCCATGACTGCCCACTTGCCGTCCCACAGGGCCTCCAGAAGCGGGGTCCAGCGGAACTTTTCGCCGCTTCCACCGTAATCATTTCGCAGAGAGATCACGAACACGACAACCATCAACATCAGGCCCAACAGGATACCCGGCACAATGCCGGCGAGAAACAGCCGCGGGATCGAGACGTCGGTGACCAGTGCGAAGATGATCAGGAGGTTCGATGGTGGTATCATTGAACCCAATGCACCGGCCGCAGCCGCTATCGCGCCGGCGAAGCGGGACCGATAGCCTTCTTCCTGCATGGCAGGAATTGTAATGGAACCAATGGCGGCAGTTGTCGCAGGTCCTGAGCCGGAAAGGGCAGCAAAAAACATACACGCCACCACGGTGACCAATCCCAGTCCGCCCTTGTAAGCCCCGACGAGCTTCTGGGCGATGTTCACCAGCTTTTCAGACATCCCACCTTGTTCCATGAGCTGACCGGCAAGGATGAACAATGGAATAGTGACCAACGGAAAAGGTTCAAATGCTGTCCATGCAGCTTGCGCCATCAGCGTCATCGGGATGTCCGCAATAATCAGACCCGCGACGGTTGCGATGCCTGCTGCGAATGGAATCGGGACGCCAATGGCCATCGTAAGAACGAAGACCATGGCCATGACAATCGGGCCATTCATAGCGGCAGCTCCCTGAATCCGTCCGCTCGCCACCGCCAGTAGACCTGCAGTATTCGAAACAGCATGAGGCAGAAGAGAGCCGGGATGAACATCTGAATCCAGCGCTGCTCGATGCCCAGTCCCGGTGTCTGGTAAGTCACCTTGAACAGCAATTGGGTGTATGTCGTTGTTTGCACGATCATGAAGATCACGAAGCCGACCCAAAGCAGGTCGGCCAGGACAATCGAGCAGATTTGCAGTGGGCGGGGAAGGCGGCTGACCAGCAAGGTGATACGGATATGCGCCCGGTCCCTCACCGCCATGGTCGCGCCGAGGTAAACGGCAAAAATCATCCCGTAAACGGCAGTTTCTTCTGCCCAGGCAGACGCTGAATGGAATACGAAGCGCTGTACGACCTGAAGCAGTACCGATCCAACGACCACACTCAAAAAGAATGTGCACAAGACCTCTTCAAAATAGCGGTCGAGCTTGGACAGCATCGCAGCCTCCTGTGAAAGTTGGATCGAAAAGGGAGGCGCGTAACCTGAATGGAGACGCGCCTCCAAGTCCTCAGGAAAATTGGGCTAGTTCGCTGCAGAGCGTATTGCGGTCACTAGGTCGGTGAACTCGGCGCCTTTGTCAGAAGCGTATTTGTCCTGGACACGTTGACCGGCGGCGATGAAATCATTGCGGTCAAATTCAACGGTTTTCATGCCGCCTTCTCCTGTCAAAAAGGCACGGATTTTACCAATCTTGTTGGTCATGTCGTCTTTTTGGTAGATTCCGGCGTCTCGTGCTGCCTTCAGCACCGCTGCCTTTTGTGCATCGTCCAGCTTGCCCATAATTCGCTCACTCGCGAAAAGCGGGGAAAAGTAGGAAAAGTGCTCAAGCACCGTGAAGTGCGGCATGATTTCATAGAATTTCTGGGATTTGATAAAGGACGTTCCGTTGTCAGCGCCTTCTACTGTACCGGTTTGAAGTGCAGTCGGTGTATCGGCCCATGGCAGCGGGATCGGAGCCGCTCCAAACTCGGTGAATGTATCGATCATGACCTGGTTCTTTGGAACACGAACCTTGAGGCCCTTCATGTCTTCCATTTTTGTGATGGGGTTTCGGGAGTTGTAGAAATCGCGGTCACCCACAAAACCGTAAGTCAACAGGTGCACACCGGTCGCCTTGTTCAGCGAAGCGGCGAATTTCGCGCCAACTTCTCCTTCGAGAACACGGTAAGCATGGTCTTTGTCCTTGAAAATATAAGGCAGGACAAATGCGTCCATCAGCGGATAGTGCGGGGAAATGTTGTTGCCGGTAATGATGTGCATGTCGACTGTGCCGAGCTGCATTGCCTTGAATGCTTCATCCTCACCCATGAGCTGCCCGCAGCAGCGCACTTTCACGTCGATCGAGCCACCGGAATACTGTTCGGCCAGTTCCTCAAACTTGTTGGCAAGCACAGAGTAGGAGCTTCCCTCGGCAGCCGCGTAGCCGAGATTGATTACAACGTCATCTGCAAGGGCTGTTTGTGCCGAAAAAACAATGGCTGCAACAGATGCAACAATTGAGGTGAACTTGAACTTCTTCATGATGTTTTCCTCCCGATTTTTGTATCCTTCGGCTTGGTCGCCGAAAGTTAACCAGGATTAGTTGCACAGTTTTTATTGCCTGTATAATATCAATTGGGTCTGTATTGATAAGTTTTGGGCATCATGAAATTTGGCCTCAGACATATGCGCTACTTCATTGCGGTCGCCGAGGAACTTCACTTTCGGCGGGCGGCAGAGCGGTTAGGGGTGGCGCAACCGGCGTTAAGCCGTGCAATCCAGCATCTGGAGCTGGAACTCGGGATTGTATTGTTCGAAAGGAGCAACCGCCAGGTTGCGCTGACAAGTGCTGGCCGGGAGTTCCTCAACGGCTCGCGTGGAATTATGAATGCGGTGGATCACACGGTCGAGAACGCGCGCCAGGTGCATAGTGGTCAGAAAGGAACATTGCGCATCGGGTATACGGACTTTGCCATAGCAGGCGCGCTGCCAAACCTGTTGCGGGCGTTCCGCAAAGATCAACCTGGTATCACCCTGCAACCTCATCATGACGTGACCAGAACACAACTGGAGAAGTTGGATGCGGGACTGCTCGATATCGGGTTTGTGACGGGGCCGGTCAGCATAGAGGGCTATATGCAAATCCTGGTTCAGAAGGACAGGTTCGTTTGTTTCGTTCATGAAAACCATCCTCTTGCGGGCCGAAAATCGATCGAACTGGCTGAACTTGCCAATGAGGAATTTGTGCATGGACCATACCGGGACTGGGAGCATTTTTATTCCTACCTCATGCCGTTGTGCAGGGAGGCCGGGTTCATGCCGAACATTGTGCAGGAGGCATTCAACTCAGACGGGATACTGGGCCTTGTTGCAAGCGGAATGGGGATCACCATTCTAACAGAGAGTTCTCAATCCACTGCAATCAATGGTCTCAAATCAATACCTGTTGATCACGTTGCCCAGCGGCTGGACACAGTTGCCATTTGGAACGGAAACTCAAAAGATCATTGCACCGGGCAACTGGTAGAGTTCTTGCGCAAGCACGAGTTGGATCTGGAGGGCTAGTTCCTATCTCGTCTGGGTCTGTGCAATTTGACCTGTTTACTGAAATACAGGCGGATTGCACCGGCCGGTATCGTTGGCCATGGAAAAGACGAACAGCCAAAAATTATCAGAAACTGTCGAATTATTTATAGTGCCGCTTGAGCCCGTCTCTGACAATCCTGCCCGACGCATCGAGCAGATCAGGTCATCGGGAGGTTTCGGAATGAAGTTCCAGCTCGCCATAAATCTGGAAAGAATAACTGACGACATCAGCATGGAAGAAGTCGCGCGCCATACCCTGGAAATGGTGCAGATGGCCGATGAGGGCGGCTTTCATATCGCCTGGTCTGCTGAACATCATGCCCTTGAAATGACCATCGCTCCGGACCCGTTTCAGTTGCTGACCTGGTGGTCGGCCCACACCAACAATATTCGCCTGGGTACCGCGGTGGCGGTTGCCGCATACTGGCACCCGATAAAGCTGGCCGGTGAAGCGGCGATGACGGATCTGCTGACCGGCGGGCGACTTGAATTCGGCATCGGTTCGGGCGCCTACCAGCGTGAATTTGACCGTATGCATCATGGCCTCAAACAATCGGATGCCTGGATGTACATGCAGGAAATGCTGCCGGCAGTGCTTGCGCTCTGGCAGGGCGACTATGAACACAACGGCAAGTACTGGCAGTTTCCAACCGCAACCTCGGTTCCGAAGCCGGTTCAACAGCCGCACCCGCCGATCTGGGTCGCTGCCCGTGCGCCGATCACCTATGAATTTGCGGTGAAAAACGGCTTCAACATCATGTCGTGGCCGCTGACCCGGCCCATGTCGGAGGCGGAACTGTACAAATCCCGGCTTGACGAGGCGCTGGCCAACAATCCTGACAAGCCACGGCCGATCTTCTCGATGATGCGGCACACGGCGCTTTACGACCGCAAGGACGACTGGGAGGTGCCGGTCAGGGCGGCGCAGCGGCAACTGGGTCAGTTTGAGAATCTGTTCAAGAACCAGGGCGACGTGAAGAACGGTTTTCCGAAGCAATTGGACCTGAACGAAATCTCCAACCGGGATGAATACGATCCGAAGATGCTGCACCAGAACCTGATGTTCGGCACGCCGGACGAGGTGATTGCCAAACTGAAGCTCTATCAGGATCTCGGGGTTGACCAGTTTACCTATTACGCCAGCCTGGGCCTCGGGCTGAAAGAACAGAAACGGTCGCTTGAACTGTTCTGCAAGGAAGTCATCCCGGCCTTCTCATAAGTCACAGGAAAAAGGTGTACCGATGTCTGAATTCGTCGAATTGACCCGCAACGGCCACGTGCTGGAAATCAAGCTCAACAAGCCCAAGGTCAATGCGATCGATATCCCGATGAGCCAGCATATCGCCGCTGCGTTTGCGGAATTGCGAGATGACCCGGACCTGCGGGTGGGCATCATCACGGCGCAAGGCGACCGCATATTCTCGGCCGGATGGGATCTGAAATCGCTGGACGCCGGCGACACCCAGCTCGACAACTGGTGGGATGATGCCGACTATGGCGAAGGCGGCTTTGCCGGGCTGACGGAGAACTGGAAACTCAACAAACCGGTGATCGCCGCCCTGAACGGACTGGTCATCGGTGGCGGGTTTGAGCTGGCGATGGCCTGCGACCTGCTCATTGCTGCTGACCATGTGGAGTTTGCCTTGCCGGAAATGCCGCTGGGCATCGTGCCGGATGCAGGCGCGCTGCAGCGGCTTCCAAGACGCATTCCCCATAACATCGCCATGGAAATGTTCCTGCTCGGCCGCCGCATGGGGGCAGAAGAAGCCGCCCGCTATGGCCTGGTCAACAAGGTGGTGCCGTATGACCAGCTGATGGATGCGGCGCGCGACTGGGCCGGCCAGCTGGCAAAATCGGCGCCGCTGGCCCTGCAGACAGTCAAGGAAGTGCTGCGCGGTATCGAATGTGTTCCGCTGGAGCAGGCCTTTGCCAAGATGCGCACCGACGAGATGACAACCTATCGGGCCATGCTGAAGTCGGAAGACGCCGCGGAAGGCGTCAAGGCGTTTGTTGAAAAACGTGAACCCGTGTTCAAGGGCAGGTGAGCGACATGACCAGACCGGCTCCGGACAGCGTGACGAGAGTGACAAGTATCGGGGCCGGACCAATCGGTGCGGGCTGGGCCGCGCATTTCCTGGCCCGCGGTTATGACGTGACAGCCTATCTGCATTCTCTGGACGAGATACCGGCGTTCAATGAAATTCTCGACACGGCGTGGATCAGCCTTGAGGCACTCGGTCTGGCTGGCGATGCCTCGCGGGACAGATTGACTATCACCGATGACCTGGAACAGGCGGTGTCACAGGCTCAGTTCGTACAGGAAAGTGCGCCGGAACGGATCGACCTGAAGCAAGGCCTGTATGAGGTGCTGGGCAGCATCGTGCCCGCCGACGTCGTGATTTCATCCAGCACATCCGGATTGACCATGACGGAGATACAGAGCCGGTGCCCGACCCCACAGCGCACCCTGGTCGGGCACCCGTTCAACCCGCCCTACCTGTTGCCGCTGGTCGAGATTGTCGGCGGCAGGCAAACATCTGCCGAAGCAGTGCAATGGGCGGGGGATTTTTATGCCCATGCCGGCAAGGCACCGCTGGTCATGAAAAAGGAAATACCCGGTTTCGTTGCGACCCGATTGCAGGAAGCCCTGTGGCGCGAGGCCCTGCACATGGTCGCCAATGGCGAAGCGTCTCCGGAAGACATTGATACAGCCCTGATCAACGGGCCGGCCCCGCGCATGGCCATACAAGGCCAGTGCATGGCTTTTCACGTCGCGTGCGGTGAAGGCGGCATGGCCACCAATCTTGACCAGTTCGGACCGGCGCTGAAACTGCCCTGGACACGGCTGGACGCACCGGAACTGACGCAGCAGCTGCGTGACCGGATGGTTGAGGGATGCAATGAGGTTGCAGCCGGACGGCACTTCGAGGAGATGGCCGCAGAACGTGACAGGGCCATTGTTGGCGTGCTGAAGGCCGTGGCGGCCGCCAAGACGGCCAGCAAACCCTAATCCACCTCCCAAAATTCGCCATCAGGTAATTTCGGTTGCCTGATGAATGAATAGACGGTTCCCGGCCATGACGGAGCCGCCTCGTTGTCAGGCCAGGCCTGCCGGTACTCACTGGGCTTCTTGCCGAAAGTGGTTGAAAAACAAAGCGAGAAATACGACAGCGAGTTGAACCCGCAGGCGGCGGAAACTTCCCTTATGGACATGCGCGTGCTGGTCAGCAGGACGCGTGCATACTGTAATCTCAGCAGCCTGGAAAACTGTACGATGGTGCATCCGGTGTCACGTTTGAACAGACGTTCCAACTGGCGTTGCGAGACATTCAGCTCCCGGCACAGATCCGGAACCGAGCACGGTTCCTCGATACCGGATTCCAGAATGCGCATGGCAGCCCTTACATCGGGATGGATGTCTCCATCCATACCACCGGTCGCATACCGCTGCGGTCCTTCCGCCGGCCGGCGCGGATAGTGCAGGATCTGGTTGGAAACCTCCGCGGCGAGTTGCTCGCCATGATGATGTGCTATGAGATGCATTATCAAATCCAGCCCTGACGCG
This sequence comes from Anderseniella sp. Alg231-50, assembly GCF_900149695.1. Lineage (NCBI taxonomy): Bacteria > Pseudomonadati > Pseudomonadota > Alphaproteobacteria > Hyphomicrobiales > Parvibaculaceae > Anderseniella > Anderseniella sp. Alg231-50. The sequence goes on from NZ_LT703003.1 coordinate 2,219,727, forward strand.
CCGCCGGCGCAGGACATGATCTTGTTGCTCACCGTGAAGAGCTGTTCGCAAACCTCGATGTTGGGAAACGCTTCCGCAAAACCGGGTTTCCAGGACCAGTGGGTGGTTACTTTTTGTCCTGCCAGCAATCCGGCGCGGGCCAGTGCATACACGCCCAGTTCCACCGCGACGAGAATTGCCCCCTTGCGCTCCTGCCGCCGCAACCAATTGCTCAAGGCAACATTGTCATAGTGCTCCGCCCCCCAGCTTCCGAACACAACGATAACATCAGGCCGGACCTGATCGTCCTCTTCCAAAGGGCCGCATTCCACATACATGTCATTGCTCGCCTGAACCTGGCCGGCGACGGGCGAGCGAAAATCCCACTCATACAATTGCTGCGGCGCGAGATAATTGGCAACTCGCATTGGTTCAATAACCGTGGTCAGGGTCATCATGTTGAACCGGGGGATCAGGACGAGATTTATTCTGGTGGGACGAGAACTCATTTCGCTCCGGGATGTTGGCAGTCTGATTGATCGACCCGCTGGCGGGGCCACGACGATATCAGAACAGAACGGCGGATAAAAAGTAATTGTGACGAATTTTTTACAATTTCTGAGCCCCCGGCGGCGAATTATTTTGCCAGAACAAAACGCTAGGGAGAGAAAAAGTGAATTTCGAAGTGGTTGTAACGTGTGCTGTCACCGGGGCCGGAGACACCGTAAACCGCCACCCGGGTGTACCTGTGACGCCTCGGCAGATTGCCGATGCCGCCATCGAGGCTGCCAAGGCTGGTGCCGCCGTCGCCCATATTCACGTCCGCGATCCGGACACCGGAAAGGGTTCGCGCGATCCGGAGCTGTTCAGGCAGGTTGTCGACATGGTGCGCTCCAGTGACACTGATGTGGTGATCAATCTCACTGCCGGAATGGGCGGAGACTGGGTGCCAAGCCAGGCAGATCCGGCCCAGCCGGGCCCCGGCACCGACATGATCGGACCGCTTGAACGCCTCGCCCACGTCCAGGACCTGCTACCGGAAATCTGTTCGCTGGACTGCGGCACGTTGAACTTCGGTGATGGCGACAATATCTACATCTCGACACCGCCGACGCTGCGCATGATGGCGGAACTGACCCGGGACTGGGGCGTCAAACCGGAACTGGAAGTATTTGATCTCGGCCACATCCGGTTTGCCCGGCAGATGATATCCGAAGGGCTGATCGCGACCCCCCCAATGTTTCAGATCTGCCTTGGAATTCCATGGGGAGCCGACCAGAGCGTGGATACGATGAAGGTGATGAAAGATCATCTTCCACCAGAGGCAAGCTGGGCAAGTTTCGGTATTTCACGCATGCAGATGCCGATGGCTGCTGCGGCGGTTGCGATGGGTGGCAATGTGCGCGTCGGCCTTGAAGACAATCTCTATCTGGATCGCGGTGTGCTGGCATCAAACGGACAGCTGGTAGACCGGGTCATTGAAATCATTGAGCGCATGGGGGGGCGTGCGCTGACACCGCAGGAGGCCCGCAACAAGCTAAAACTTCGAGGCGCGGACGGATAGGGTCGAAAGCTGAAAGCCAATCGCAAGTGTCAGCTGAAGAGAGTTTAACTCTGGAGATTTAGAGAATGAGCATATCAATCTCTCATGAAAATGAACTTCTGCTTTCCACGTTGCGCGCCTTCATGGACGCCGAAGTTCATCCTCACGAAGACATGGTCGACAAGCTGGGCGAAGTTCCCGAAGACCTTGGCCGGCAGATCGAGCAGCGCGCAATGGAGGCGGGGCTTTATGCCGCCAACCTTCCCGAAGATATAGGCGGCGGCGGACTGGACAAAACCGCCATGGCGCTGATGGAGCGCCAGTATGGCCGCACCACTCATGCCCTGCACTCATGGATTGCACGACCCACGGAAATTCTACTGGCGTGTGAAGGAGACCAGATCGAGCGTTACCTCCTGCCGTGTGTCACCGGCGAGAAGCGCGAACTGTTCGCCTTGACGGAGCCAGAAGCAGGGTCCGACGTGATGGGCATGAAATCCAATGCACGGCGGGACGGTGATGACTGGGTGCTCAATGGTTCCAAGCACTTTATCTCCGGTCCCTGCATGCCTGATTTCGCCATCGTGTTTGCCGCAACCGGTGTCGATGAAACACCGCGCGGCGAACGCAAACGCATCACGGCCTTTCTGGTGGATGTCGGCTTGCCCGGGTTTTCCATACAGGAAGGCACCAGGTGTGTTTCCTATCGCGGCTACAAGACGTTTGAACTCCGGTTCGATGATGTGCGACTGGGGCCGGACCAGATACTGGGTGAAGAAGGCAGGGGGCTTGAACTTTCCGGAAAATGGCTGGGCATGGGCCGCATCTGGGTCGGAGCGACCTGCTGCGGCAAGGCCGAACGATTGAGCGAAATGGCAACCGAATGGGCGGCAAACCGGAAACAGTTTGGCCAGGCAATCGGCAGGTTCCAGGCAACCGGTTTCAAGCTTGCTGATATGGCAATCGGTATCCGCACCGGCGATCTCATGGTCATGGATGCTGTTGCGCGTGCCGAAGCGGGTGTGATGAGTGATGCCGATGCCGCCATGGTCAAGGTCTACTGCTCGGAAATGCTCAATCGGGTGGCTGATGATACAGTCCAGATTTACGGCGGCATGGGATTGATGGAAGAGTTCCCCGTGCAGCGCCTGTGGCGCGATTCACGGCTTGAACGCATCTGGGACGGCACATCGGAAATCCAGCGCCACATCATTTCGCGCTCCATGCTAAGGCCACTTGGCGCATGACACCGGCGCAGCGGGCAAACCTCGAACGGCTGCTGCAACCGCGCCAGATTGCCTTTGTAGGCGGTCGTGACGCAGCAGTGGCAATCGGTGAAGCAAAACGGATCGGGTTTGAAGGCTCCATCTGGCCGGTGAATCCGAAACGTGCCGAGATGCACGGGATCACCTGTTTTGCATCCGTTGAGGACTTGCCGGAGGCGCCTGATGCCGTGTTCCTCGCCGTACCGGTGCAGCAGGCTATCGATACGGTGAGACGGCTTGCCGGTATCGGAGCCGGTGGCATTGTCTGCTACTCGGCCGGGTTCGGGGAGGTCGGCACAGCTGGACAGAAGGCGGAACAGGCCCTGATCGAGGCAGCAGGCTCAATGGCACTGGTCGGGCCAAACTGCTACGGCATGATCAACTATCTGACCCGATCCGCCTTGTGGCCATTTGCACATGGCGGATCAACACCGGGCTATGGCGCTGCAATCATTACCCAGTCGGGGATGCTGTCTTCCGACCTGACCATGTCTCAACGCTCCTTGCCCCTGTCTCACATGATCTCAATCGGCAACCAGTCGGTTATTGCGATTGAAGACCTGGTGGAGGTGTTGTGCGAAAAACCGGAAGTGCGCGCCATCGGTCTGCATATCGAAGGGCTGAAACATGCCGGTCGATTTGCAACTGCCGCTACCAGGGCGGCACAATTTGGCAAGCCGATCGTTGCGCTGAAAAGCGGATCGTCAACCATCGGCAAGTCCCTGACGACAAGTCACACCGGCTCGTTGTCGGGAGAGGACGATTTATACGATGCCCTGTTCAAACGCTGCGGCATCGTGCGGGTGTTCAACCCGGCACAAATGCTGGAAACACTCAAATTCATGTGCATTGCGGGAATACCGGCCAACAATCGCGTCGCTGGTTTTACCTGCTCCGGCGGCGGCGCAACAATGCTGGCCGACCATGGCGAGAAAATCGGATTGGCGTTTCCGGCGCACGATGGTGCCGTTACCGACAAATTGTGCCAGTTGCTTCCGTCTACCGCTACTGTCTCCAACCCTCTCGATTACACGACACCGATCTGGGGTCACGCCGAGATGACACGGCCGGTTTTCTCCGCAGCGCTCGCCACTGAAGCAGGTACAGTCGTGCTGGTGCAGGATTATCCGGCTTCCGGGCTGGATGAGTCGCGACTGGTTTACCTTGCTGACGCTGATGCCTTTGCAGACGCAGCACTGGCCGCCGGTACACCGGCGGTGGTTTGCTCTACCTTGCCGGAAAACATGGATACCGCAACACGCGACCACCTCATTTCCCGGGGCGTTGCGCCAATGCAGGGCATCAATGACTGCCTGGATGCAATTGCTGCCGCGGCGGCATGGAGACAGATGCATCAGCGCATTGCGCATCAACCGCCAGCAGAATTGCTGGGCGGCGGGGTTATGCAGAAAGTCGTGGCTGTCGACGAAGCTGCGGCAAAGAACCGGCTGTCCGAAGCGGGCATACCGGTGCCGTCGGGCACCGTCTGCTGCCGATCAGACACCGCCGCCGCTGCTGCCGCGCTGGGCTTTCCGGTCGCCATCAAGTTGGTTCACGAGAAGCTGCTGCACAAGACGGAAGCGGGCGCAGTCGTGTTGAACATCAACTCTCGAACAGAAGTGACCGATGCGGTTGCACGAATTCAAAATGCTGTAGCAACCCGCCTGCCTGATGCAGCGAGTGACCGATGGCTGGTTGAAAAGATGCAGGCGAAGCCCCTGGCCGAACTCATCGTCAGCGTGCGCGAAGATGCCCAGTTCGGACTGGCCATGACAATCGGCAGCGGCGGTGTGCTGGTGGAACTGGTGGCAGATTCCACTACCGTGCTGCTGCCGTGCACAAGGGACGATTTGATCGAGGCAATTGGCAGCTTGCGCGTATCGCGGCTGCTTGACGGTTTTCGAGGCGGCGCAACGGCAGACAAACGCAAACTGGCGGACCAACTGCTCAAGCTGGCGGGCTTTATGGTGCTCAATCGGGGTGATGTGGCGGAAATCGAGATCAACCCGATGTTTGTCTATGAAAACAATCTTTGTGCGGTGGATGCACTGATGCACATCACGGCCCCTGCGGAATCAGTGTCGAAACAGGAGTGAAGCCAAGCCTGTCTCAACTGCCTGTTTTCACCCTGATGGCGAATTTTAAACAATTCCGGCGAATTTCCGACAATTCTGTATCGAAGGGGTTGCTTGAATTGACAACTACCGAGATCGGGCAAAGCCGGGCAGTCCACACTTGATGCAGACAGCCCAATATTTCAGGCGCAAGTCCGACAGACATGTTCCCGGGATGCCAACGTGCATCTCCCACACCTGATTCAGTTTCGGAGGAGACCAAGAATGACAAAGCTGGAAGGGCTGAAAACACGCTACCAGAACAAGCAGATTTCCCGCCGCCATTTCATGGAAGGTGCCCTGGCGCTGGGCCTTGGCGTCAGTGCGGCAACCGCGTTTACCGACAAGGTCGCGGCAGCAGTGCCAAAAAGAGGCGGTACGTTCCGGCTGGGCCTGGGCGGAGCCAGCACCACCGACTCGCTTGATCCGGCGACATTCATTTCCACTTTTACCCAAATCGGCCTGAATTTCGGGGCGCACAACAATCTGACCGAGGTCACCGCCAGTGGCGAGATCATACCTGAACTTGCGGAAAATTTTGAATCATCCCCGGACGCCAAAACGTGGAATTTCAAACTTCGCAAGGGCGTCGAGTTCCACAACGGGAAGTCGCTTGAGGCAGCGGATGTTATCGCCTCCATCCAACATCACATGGGTAAAGACTCCAAGTCGGCCGCCAAACCGCTGTTGACCGATATCGAGGAAATGTCTGCACCAGACAAACACACGGTCCTGTTCAAACTTGCCAATGGCAATGCTGATTTCCCGTTCGTGATGAACGACTACCATCTGCCGATACTGCCGTCCAAAGACGGAAAGGCCGACTGGCAATCGGGAATAGGTGCCGGCGGTTACGTCCTGGGCGAGCATGACTGGGGTGTGCGTATGGAACTGAAACGCAACCCCAATTACTGGAAGGGTGACAAGGGATCACACTTTGACGACGTCGTTTTGCTCGGCATTTCTGACTGGACCGCCCGGCAAAATGCACTGATCAACGGCCAGGTGGATGCCGTCAACAGAGTAGATCTGAAGACGGTTGACCTGCTGGCCCGCAACCCCACCGTCACCATCGACGACATAACGGGAAACCAGCACTACACAATTCCGATGAATTCATCAGTGGCGCCGTTTGACAATCTCGATGTGCGGCTGGCGCTGAAATACGCGATCGACCGGGAGGAACTGGTCAAGAAGATCCTCAACGGTCATGGCACCCCGGCAAACGATCATCCAATCGGACCCGGACAGCGCTACTTCAACAAGGACCTGCCACAGCGGGCCTATGATCCGGATAAGGCCAGGCACCACCTGAAAAAAGCCGGGTTGGACGGCCTCAAGGTCGATCTGCACGCTGCGAATACAGCCTTTGCCGGTGCAATCGATACTGCAGTTCTGTATCAATCGCAGGCCAAAATGGCCGGCATCGACATTAATGTCATCCGTGAGGCGGACGATGGCTACTGGACCAATGTCTGGATGAAGAAGCCCTGGAGCATGAGTTACTGGGGCGGTCGGCCGACTGCAGACTGGATGTTCACCGTGGGTTATGCCGCCGGCGGCGCCTGGAACGAGTCGTTCTGGTCAAATGACAGGTTCATGAAACTGCTGCTCGAGGCGCGTGCCGAACTTGATCATGCAAAGCGCACCGAAATGTATGCGGAGATGCAGAAGATTGTCAGTGACGACGGCGGTGCTCTGATACCGATGTATGCCAACAATGTGGATGCACGGTCAAAGAAAGTGGCAACTCCGGAGAAACTGGCATCTAACTGGGAACTGGACGGTTGGAAGTGTCTTGATCGTTGGTGGTTTGCCTGACGCAAACCTGACAGTTGTTTAAGAAAGCGACGCCGGCGCCGGATATTCCGGCGGCGGCGTTATTTTTTGGTGCGCTGAACAGGAGAGAAAAATGATCGAAGGCGTAGTCACCGTCCAGGATGCCGAGGTTCACTACATCCAGGAAGGAAGCGGCCCGGACATCGTCTGGATCCCGGCAGGTGATCAGGCGTGCGATGTATACAGAGACCAGTTTGCGGCATTCACGTCCGACTTCAGATGCACCTGCCTGGATCCTCGCGGTGCTGGCGAAACAGTTGCCAAAACCCCTCCGCCGTGGCCGATTGAGGCCTTCGCAGCGGACGTTGCTGAACTGATCCGGCAGGTGTGTGATCCGCCTGTCATTGTAGCCGGCCTTTCTCTGGGTGCGTTGATCACTCAGGAGCTTGCGATTTCCTACCCTGACCTTGTCCGTCTCGCCATTCCGATGGGAACCATTGCCCGGAAGACCGGATTTGCGCGGGAATGGGAGGAGGCGGAAATCGCCATGGCGAGAGACGGGATCAGGATGCCGGAGGACTTCTCGGTTATTCACTACGCGATCCTGTCTTACCCGTCCGAGGTCATGGGCGATGACGCCTTGTGGGAGAAGGCACGGCCCTATGTCGCCAGTGCGTATGGTGATCGCGACCCGGCCATGCTGGCGGCACAGTGGCAGGCGTGCCTGGACTATGATTCACTGGAACGTCTGCCTGGCTGCATGGTGCCGATGCATGTGATTTCCTTTGAACAGGACCTGCAGACACCGCCCGCACGGGGACGGGCTGTGGCGGAAGCCGCCGGCAACGGACACTTCCACTTGCTGAAAGGCATGGCGCATTTCTCGATGTTCGGACACCGGCCGGAAGCGGTGAGCGATTGTATTCGCGATATCATCAGTGGTTACGGCCAGAGCGCGCACTGAAAGCTGAGACATGCCTCGAAACCCGGGAGGGCTTCGCTTGATTTGCCTGTTCAATCGAGCATCTGACGCGCATACCAGCGGGCAAATGCAGCCACATTGGCCTCAAGGTGAGGCTGGAACCTTCCCTGCCGGGCATAGGGTGACGACAGCCCCTGTTGCTGCGCCTCCAGTGCCGCGATGTCTTCATCCATGGCCGCGTCAAATCTCTCATAATAACGCCTGGCATGTTGCTCGAAGTCAGGCAGCGCCACGGTTTCCGGTGGAAAGCAGATACTCTGCCTGACCATGCACCGGTCCGGTGACAGGGGATAAGCCTCATAGACCCATAGGGCGTCCGTACTGGCGGCGAACGTCATATTGGGGAAGGCCCACGTGTACCGCGTGCCACGTGCCGGGCGGCCTTCCAGTCCGGGCATCAGGGGCAGGGCATGGTTCTGCTGGTTTTCCAGCAGGCCACCGGTGCCGTGGGTTTCGCCGAACTGGCTGGCGAATGCGCCATCGACAAGATCGCCGGCATCGGGGTCGTGGTACAGGCCACCAAGGGTATCGGCATGAACATAGGTCAGGTGATAATACTCGTTGAACACATCGAGAAAGATTTTCCAGTTGCAGTTGACGTCAAGCTGGCGGCGGCGCGTGGTGACGAGCGAGGCCAGTGGCCACGGCTGGTGTACGGCTTCGAAATCGCCCAGATGATCATCAAGATCGTTTCGCTCGCCGTCCATTGAAATGAATGCAAACCCGGCCCGTTCGCCACATGCGAATTCGATCAGGCCGTTCTCGGATTTCTGAAAGCACGATGACGCTTCCATGCGCGGCGCACCGGCCAAGGTGCCGTCCAAACGGTAATTCCAACCGTGAAACGGGCATTTTATGCCCCTGGTCGTTCCCTGTCCCTGCAGCAGCAAAGCGCCACGATGGCGGCACGAATTGGCGAAACACCTGATTTTACCTGCCTGGTCGCGCAGTAATATCAGGGGTACAGCCGCGATTTCCATTGCCGCGTAGCTGCCCGGCTCGGCCACAATGTCGGACCGGCCAAGACCTATCCAGCCGGTCCTGAAAATGCGCCTGGTTTCATCCTCCTGGACACTCGGATCCCGATAGCAGGCCGGTGGCAGGCTCACCGCCAACTCGGGCTCCGCGTCGCTTGCGGCCAACTGATCGATCAGGTCTGCATGCATTTTGCACTACCTCATGACAAACGGATTTCCCATCGGCTCACTGGAGGTGTTGATCCACACTGTCTTTGGCCGGGTGTAGTCGTAAATCGCCTGCATACCGCTTTCGCGGCCGTAACCTGAGTCCTTGCAACCGCCGAATTCGGCGATAGGCGATACGACGCGATACGTGTTGACCCACACGATGCCTGCACGAATCTGCCTGGCCACCCGCATCGTCCTTGCGCCGTTCTGGGAGAAAATCCCGGCAGCCAGACCGTGCTTGGTATCGTTGGCCATGCGGATCACGTCTTCTTCTTCCTTGAACCGCAGCACACTCAAAACCGGACCGAACAATTCTGTGTCGACGATCTGCATTTTCTGGTCCGGGCACTCAATGATGGTCGGTTCATAGAACCAGCCTCGATTGATATCGGGAGGCCGCCGGCCTCCGTTGAGCAGCTTGCCTCCCTGTTCCTGCGCCAGTGCGACCTGATGCTCTATATTGTCCAGCTGTCCCGTTGTCGCCAGTGGCCCCATCTGGGTTTCTTCCGCCAACGGGTCTCCGATCAGGATTTTTCCCGCCTGTGACACCATGGTGTCGAGGAACTTGTCGGCAATCTTGTCGTGCAGGTAGAGGCGTGATCCGGCAACGCAACTTTGCCCGCTGGCACCGAATATGCCGGCGATCGAACCGTTGACGGCGCTTTCCACATCCGCGTCATCAAACACAATGAACGGCGACTTGCCGCCAAGTTCCAGTGATACTTCGGCGAAGTTTTCCGCGGAATTGTAAAGCACGTGCCGGGCAGCGCCCGGCCCACCGGTAAAGCTGATGCGTGACACCAGCGGATGCGAGGTCAGTGCCTTGCCGCACGGGTCGCCATGGCCGGTAACAATGTTGACCACGCCTGGAGGAAATCCGGCTTCCTCGATAAGCCGCCCAAATTCGAGCAATGGTGCAGACGCATGTTCCGATGTCTTCAGCACGACGGTGTTGCCCGCTGCCAGCGCCGGGCCGATTTTCACCGCAACCAGGAACATCTGGGAGTTCCACGGAACCACGGCTGCAACGACACCCAGAGGCTCCCGTATGGTCATTGCCATCATGTCGGGCTTGTCGATCGGCAGAGTTTCACCGTGCACCTTGTCGGCGCATCCGGCGTAAAAGTGAAAGAACTCCGCGATGTATTTGGCCTGCCAGCGGGTTTCCTTGAGCATCTTGCCGGTGTCGACGGTTTCGACCCGTCCCAATTCCTCCGACTTGTCGGCCAGGAGATCACCGAGTTTTCGCAGGTATTTGCCGCGCGCCGTCGGCAGGGCCCTGGCCCATTCTCCCTCAGTAAAAGCCCGATAGGCTGACTTCACAGCGCGATCCACATCGCCTGCGGTGGCCTCGGGAATGATCGCCCAGGGATCGCCGGTAGCAGGGTTTATGCTCTCGAATGTCCTGCCGTCTTCAGAGTCGACCCAGTTTCCATCGATGAGCATTTTGTAGCGCTTGAGTTCAGTCATACCCGCTTCCTCCATGAAGTGTCTGGATCAAGCGTAGCTTGCAAACCGGCAGATCAAATCAGAAAAATTCGCCACCTGTTGGCGAATTCAGGATAATCGACTTTCCCTGGTGTCGGCTAGCCTCGAAGCAGTGCAGGGAGGAAACCGGATGAACAAGAAAACCGTTATCGGCGAACCGATCGTAATCGGTGGCAGGAAACTGTCCTTGTCCCGTGCCATTCGGGCCGGAGATTTTGTTTTTCTGACGGGCCAGGTTCCGTTCAAGGGCGGCGAAGTCATGACCACCGGCACCATCGAGGATCAGACGCGCGCGGTACTGGATGACATCAAGTCGACATTGGCCCTTGCTGATTGCCAACTTGGCGATGTTGTCAAGGCCATGATCTGGTTGCGTGATCGGGCGGATTTTCCGGGCTTCAATGCCGTTTACGGTGAGTACTTTCCTGATGACCCTCCTGCAAGGTCCGCTGTGATCAGTGAACTGCTGGTGGATGTGAGGGTGGAAGTGGAAGTTGTCGCCTATAAACCCGAAGGCCAGTGACGTGACAGTGAAAACTGCCAGTGATGGTACCCGTTTCGAAGTGTTTGAAGGCCCGGGCCCGGCGGTTGTGCTGGTTCATGGCCTGGGCCTGAACCGGCATATGTGGCAATGGCAGAGCAACGCACTGGCCGAACGATATACAGTGATCTCCTACGACCTGTTCGGACATGGGGAAAGCCCGCCACCGCCGGATACCCCGTGCCTGACCTTGTTCTCCGAGCAATTGCGAAGGCTCGTCGTTGAGCTGGGTATTGCCAAAGTTGCGGTGGCCGGATTTTCGCTTGGCGGCATGATTGCCCGGCGGTTTGCGATGGATCACGAACCGCGGCTGTGGGCGCTGGCCATACTCCACTCGGCCCACCAAAGGGACCAGGCCGCGCACGACGCGATCCAGTCGCGGGTTCATCAGGCCCGGCGTGATGGCCCGGCTGCGACCGTTGATGCTGCCCTCGAGAGATGGTTCAGCACACCCTTCCACCGTGACAATCCGGACATCATGCAGCAGGTGCGTACCTGGGTCATGGCCAACAGCAAGGAAATCTATCCTGACATCTATCAGGTTCTGGTTGACGGTGTGGATGAGTTGATTGCGCCGCCGCGAGCCATTCGCTGTCCCGCCCTGGTGATGACCGGATCAGAGGACTATGGCAATTCCACCGGGATGACCCGTGCCATAGCTGCCGAGATTCCATGTGCCAAGACCGTGATCCTGCCGGGTCTGCGCCATATGGCCATGGCGGAAAACCCGACCCTGTTTAATTCCGAACTCCAGCAATTTCTGCACCATGCTGAACAGGAGGGGTCCGATGCCGGATAATCCAGGTATACTGGCGGGTGTCCGGGTGCTTGACTTCAGCCGGATGCTGTCCGGCCCTTACTGCACAATGATGCTGGCGGATCATGGTGCGGAGGTTATCAAGATCGAAAGCCCGGACGGCGACACCAGCCGCAGCAACGGGCCGTACCGCGACGACGACCCGGATCACCTGTGGGCGGGTTACTTTGTCAGTCTGAACCGCAGCAAGAAGAGTATCGTGCTCGACCTGAAATCAGCCGAAGGCCGCGACGCTGCATTAAAACTGGCAGAGGACGCCGATGTCCTGCTTGAGAATTTCCGGCCCGGCGTCATGGAACGGCTGGGGCTGGGTTATGATGACGTTGCCGAAATCAATCCCAAACTGGTGTATGCGTCAATCAGTGGATTCGGTAATCCACGCAATGGTGAAAGCCCCTACGCGAAGTGGCCGTCATACGACGTTGTCGCCCAGGCAATGGGCGGGTTGATGTCGATCACCGGGCCGGATGCGGCGACACCGATGAAGGCAGGCCCGGGAGTAGGCGATATTTTCACCGGCATGATGATGGCCTTTGCCATTGTTGCAGCATTGCGGCATGCCGAACACAATGGGGAAGGCCAGTTCATCGACGTTGCGATGTATGATGCGATGGTGAGCCTGTGTGAGCGCATCATCTATCAGCAGGATATCGAGGCCGTTTTGCCGGTGCCCACGGGCAACGGCCATCCGTTACTTGCACCGTTCGGACTGTTTCCTGCTTCAGACGGATTTATCTCCATTGGCGTGGTCGACGATGCTTTCTGGCAAGCTCTGACAACCGCCATGGACATGCCCGGCCTTGCCGACGACAAACGCTTTTCAGATAAAGCGGGCCGGCGAGAGAACGCGGCACTGGTCAATGATATCGTCAAGGGCTGGACAACCCGCTTTACCAAGGCTGAGCTGGCCACGAAACTGGGCGGCAAGCTGCCATTTGGCCCGGTTAACAACGCACGCGATATTATGGAAGACCCCCATGTTGCCGTCCGCGGGATGCTCGCGGAACTGGCTCATCCGATACCGGGTGCAAAACCATGGACTGTTGCAGCCAACCCGGTTCGGTTCAGCAAAACACCGGCTCCATCCCTCAAGGCGGCTCCGGTACTGGGTGCCGACAATTCGCGGTATCTGGAGTTTTGCTCAAGGAGTGACAAAACATGACCGGCTTACCGGACAAGAAGCTGCTTCGTGCAGCGCTCAGCCAGTTTGCAACCGGCGTTACCATCATCGCGACGAAGGAAGAAGATGGAACACCACGCGGGTTCACGGCCAACTCGTTCACCTCGGTGTCTCTTGATCCTCCGTTGATCCTGGTTTGCATAGCCCGGTCCGCGGCCAGTTGCGATGTGTTCAGCGGTGCCCGGCACTTTTCCGTCAATGTCCTGGCGGAGGAGCAGAAGGATATTTCCGGCCTGTTCGCTTCGCAACGGCCGGACAAGTTCGACATTGCCCCCTGGCACCCGGGGCAAACCGGCACACCGCTGATTGACGACGCGCTTGCCTGGTTCGAATGTGCCCACCATGACATGGTGGACGCTGGCGACCATGTGATCCTGGTCGGCCGGGTTCTGGATTTCGGTCAGGGCAGGGGCCGCCCGCTGGGGTATTTTCGCGGCGCCTATTTCACGCTGGGACTTGAAGACCCGCTGGTCGATGCCGTCGCCCGCAACACCAGCACCATTATCGGAGCCGTGTACGAGCAGTCGGGCAGTATATTGCTTGAGGTACACCCAGATACTGGCGATCTCGCAGTACCCACGGTCGGGAGCACCACGGCAAGCGCGAACCTGACAGCCCTCAAACAGAAGTATGATGAGACGCAGCTCAGCACAGCCATCGAGTTTGTGTACGCCGTCTTCGAGGACAACCGGACCGGCCGGGTAACAATTTACTATCGCGGCCAGGCTTCGGGTCCAGCACCAGCCGGCACCCAATTTTTTGCCTTTGACGACATTCCCTTTGACCGCATCCGGGACAGCGCCATGCGTGACATGCTGGAACGCTATGTCAGCGAGGCGCGCCAGGGAGGATTTGCCATCTATATGGGAGACGAGATTGACGGAGTGGTCCGGCCGGTCGGATAGACAACAATAGCTGGCGGCGAAACTTAAGCCGTAGATGAGGTCAGATCGTCCAATCCAGTCTCATTGCGCATCCGCCAGGATCAGATCGGAGGCCTTTTCGCCGATCATGACGATCGGGGCGTTGGTATTGCCCGAGACAAGGCGCGGCATGATGGAGCCGTCCGCGACCCTCAGCCCCGCGATACCCCGCACTTTCAGCTCCGGGGTCACGACGGCGTTGCTGCCCGTGCCCATGGAGCAGGTTCCGACAGGATGGTAGACGGTCGTGCCCACAGTGCGGCAGAACTGCAGCAGTTCGTCGTCGCTTTGCACTCCGGCTCCGGGGTCCATTTCCTCTGCCAGAAAGGGTTTCATTGCATCTGCGTGAAGGATGGACCGCAATTTCTTCAGGCCATTGATGTTGGCAAGGCGATCGACCTCCTGTGTAAGATAGTTCACGTTGATGGACGGCGCGTCGAACGGGTCGGCGCTGACAGCGTGTATGGTTCCGCGGCTTTCCGGGCGAAGCTGGCAGATCGAAGCCGTGAAACCGGAGAAAGGGTGGAGCTGATCCCCCATCTTGTCGGAACTGAACAGGATGAAATGAACCTGGATATCCGGTGAGACCAGGGAGGGATCGGTTTTGAAGAACGCCGCGGCATAGCCTGCGCTGACGGTCAGAGGACCGGTACGGAACAGAGCATATTCCAGACCCAGCTTCACCTTGCCCAGCAATGACCGGGTGGCGTCATTCAATGTGACGGGTTGCTTGCTGCGCAGTACCATGCGGACCTGCAAGTGGTCCTGCAGGTTTTCCCCGACACCGGGCAGGTGAGAGACGACGGGAATGCCGAGATCGTTCAGGATGTCTGCATTGCCGATACCCGACAACTCCAGAAGCTGGGGGGAGTTTATCGCTCCTCCACACAAGATGACCTCTCCGGATGCACGAGCCGATATAGCCGTCCCGTTCCGGGTAAACTCGACCCCGACTGCGGTGCCGTTGTCGACTTGCACCCGGGTGACATGAGCATGAGTTTCAATATGCAGATTGTCTCGCGACCTTGCCGGATTGAGATATCCCACCGCGGTGCTGCAGCGCCGGCCGTTGCGCGATGTCGTCTGGAAGTAGCCGACACCTTCCTGATGGTCGCCGTTGAAGTCATGGTTCACAGGCAGTCCCTGTTCGACGCCGGCATTGATGAAAGCGTCGCACAAGGGGTGCGTCTCGCGCTGGTCTGAAACGGCGAGAGGACCGCCGACACCGTGCAGTCGGTCTTCGCCGCGCTGCTGATCTTCCGCACGTTTGAAATACGGCAGGACGTCTGCGTAAGACCATCCGGCGTTGCCCAACTGGCGCCAGAGGTCGAAGTCCTCCTGCTGCCCGCGTATGTACAACAGCCCGTTTATCGAGCTGGTCCCGCCCAGCACCTTGCCGCGCGGCTGGTAAATCCTGCGGCCATTGAGTTCAGGTTCAGGTTCCGTCTCGTACATCCAGTTGACCCGGGGGTTCCTGAACGTTTTCGCGTAACCGATGGGGATGTGGATCCAGGGATTGAGGTCACGCCCGCCGGCTTCCAGCAGCAGAACCTTGTGTCGTCCGGAAGCGGTGAGACGGTTTGCCAGCACACACCCGGCAGACCCGGCCCCCACGATGATGTAGTCATAGGTGCCGATCGATCCTGAACCCGTGCTCATCCTGCCTCACCTTCCGGTCAAAATCCGTCTGTCTGCAAATACGGAACAATCTCCAAAGCCCGCAAGGACCAGCACAACAGCCACTTCGCCAAGTATGCTGTTTTCCATCTGCGCAAGGAAGACCCGGCGCCACGCCGTCACCTGGAATCATTGCAGGGCTTGCGGGTACAACCTCTACGAAACGCCTTGTCTCATCTCATATGACCGGGATAAATAGCCGTTATCAACCAGCGAGCGTCACATGACCTGTTTGTTTTCCGCCCATTTTCATGGTGTTGCACAGATGACGCTAAACTAAGTAAAAACAATATGTTAATTGTGTTCACTGACGCGTTGAGTCAAACTTGTCCGCATCAGTTTGCCTGGGTCCACATGGACATTCAGCGATTGTAAGATGATGTTGAGACCCAACCGGGAGGAGGAAAATTCATGGCAATGTTTAACGAGGGTAATCGCGAGCTTCAGGACAAGTATGGCGGACGGGCGGTGGCGGACCGGATTGTCGAGCTGGTCGAAACGTCGTCTTTTACCGATGAGTTTCGCGAGTTTGTCGAAGCGGTGCCGTTCTTCTTCCTGGCCACGTCGGCGGGTGACAACACCGATTGTTCCTTCAAGGGCGGGGCGCCCGGCTTTGTGCGGGTAACGGCGCCTGGTCAGTTGGTGTTTCCAGACTATGATGGCAACAGAATGTACAAGTCGCTGGGCAACATCGTGAAGAACCCGAACGTGGGCCTGCTGTTCATGAAGTTCGGGGCGGAGGAGGGACAGGGTGAACTCTATCTGAGACTTCGGGTCAGTGGGCTGGCAAGCGTGCATGACGAGCATCCCGAACTGGCGAACTATCACGGGGCGCAACGTATCGTGCAGGTCGATGTGACCCACATCTTTCCCAACTGTCCGCGCTATGTGCCGCACATGGAGCAGGTGGCCGCGTCGCGCCACATTCCTGAAGCGGGCACGGAACAGCCCACGCCGGAGTGGAAGAAGATACCGCCAATTGCCGAGTTACTCTGACATGCTGCCCCGGACCGCGTGGCGGGTTGCCACGCGGGTGACCTCGGCCTTTACCGGGCAGGCATCGGCATCAACATAGATGGCGGTCAATAGACAACGACGGCACGGATCGAGTCGCCGGCATGCATCAGGTCAAAGCCCTTGTTGATGTCCTCCAGCGCCAGCGTGTGGGTGATCATCGGATCAATGTCGATCTTGCCGTCCATGTACCAGTCGACGATCTTCGGCACATCGGTGCGGCCCCTGGCGCCGCCAAACGCCGTGCCGCGCCATGACCTGCCGGTGACAAGCTGGAACGGACGCGTGGATATCTCCTGGCCCGCACCTGCAACACCGATGATGATGCTTTCACCCCAGCCCTTGTGGGCACACTCTAAAGCCATGCGCATCAGGTTGACATTGCCGACACACTCAAACGAGTAATCAGCCCCGCCGCCGGTCAGCTCCACCAGGTGGGCCACCAGGTCGCCCTCGACATTCTTCGGATTGACGAAGTGGGTCATGCCGAACTTGCGGCCCCAGTCCTCCTTGCCGTCATTGAGGTCAACACCGACGATCATGTTGGCGCCGGCAAAGCGCGCACCCTGGATGACGTTCAGGCCGATGCCGCCGAGGCCGAACACCACCACGTTGGAGCCGGGCTCCACCTTGGCGGTGTTGATGACCGCACCGATGCCGGTGGTCACGCCACAGCCGATATAGCAGATCTTGTCGAACGGGGCKKYCTTGTTGACCTTGGCCAGGGCGATTTCCGGCAGCACCGTGTGATTGGCAAAGGTCGAACAGCCCATATAGTGCAGGATCTTCTCGCCCTTGTAGGAAAACCGGCTGGTGCCGTCCGGCATCAGGCCGGCGCCCTGCGTGGAGCGGATTTTCTGGCACAGGTTGGTTTTCGGGTTGAGGCAGTACTCGCACTCGCGGCATTCCGGCGTGTACAGCGGGATCACGTGATCGCCCACTTCCAGCGAGGTCACGCCGGGCCCGACCTCTAACACCACACCRGCGCCTTCATGGCCCAGAATGGCGGGAAACGCACCTTCTGGATCATCGCCGGAGCGGGTGAACTCATCAGTGTGGCAGATGCCGGTCGCCTTGATCTCGACCAGCACCTCGCCGGCCTTGGGACCTTCAAGGTCCACTTCGACGATTTCCAGCGGTTTACCCGCCTCAAATGCAACAGCTGCACGGGTTTTCATTGTCTGCCCTCCAACTCATAGTGGTGTTTTTATTGAGCCGCAGTTTGTCAATGAAGCCACTGCGCTGCAACCCCTCAAACGAGGCCCGGCAAAACCCGTACGCATTCAACTCACGTCAAGATTTACTAACCCGTGCGGTTAGCTCTGGTCTTTTGGGTAAAACTTGTTGCACAATCTCCGCGACCGGACGTTTACCTGTCCGTTCGGGAGTATCACAGGGAGACAATTTCATTATGTCAGACAAAGACAAACTCAACCGGGTTTTGAATTCGCCGAAGGTTTCACGGCGTGAATTTATTCAATACGCCGTTGCCGGCGGCGTGGCGGCCGGACTGGCCGGCAACATGTTCGACAAAGCCAGGGCAGCGACCCCTCAAAAGGGCGGCGCCTACATTCAGGCCCTGACCGGCGGCGGCACCAAGGATGTGCTTGATCCGGCACAGACCAACGATTCCTACATGATCAATGTGGGCAACCAGCTCAGGAACAACCTGACCGAAATCGGCCCGGACGGCCAGCTACGTTCAGAACTTGCTGAAAGCTGGGAAAGCGCCGACGCCAAGACCTGGGCGTTCAAGCTTCGCAAGGGTGTAGAATTCCACAACGGCAAGACGCTCGATGCCAACGACGTGGTGGCTTCGTTCAACCATCACCGCGGTGAAGGCAACAAGTCTGCCGCTTCCGGTCTGACCAAGCAGATCAAGGACGTCAAGGCTGACGGCGACATGGTCATGTTTGAGCTTGAAGGCGGCAACGCCGACTGGCCGTTCATCGTATCCGATTACCATCTGATGATCTGCCCGGCCGATGGCGACAAGATGGCCTGGGACAAGGGTGTCGGCACCGGCGGTTACATGCTGGAGAAATTCGAGCCCGGCGTGTCCACGCTGGTGAAGCGCAATCCCAACTACTGGAAGGAAAACGCCGCTTACTTCGACAGCATCGAGAACCTGTTCGTGGCAGATGCCAACGCCCGTACCACCGGCGTGCGCACCGGTTCATTGCACTCCATGTCGAACCTCGATCTGAAAACGGTCGCGTTGCTGGAAAAAGACCCCAATGTTGTGGTCAAGCCGACCTTCGGCAACAAGCACGCAACACTGCCAATGCTGTGCAACACGGCGCCGTTCACCGACAATCACATTCGCCTGGCTCTCAAGTACTCGGTGAACCGTGAGGAACTGGTCAAGAAGATCCTGCGCGGCCAGGGCGAGGTCGGCAACGACTCGCCGGTCGGACCCGCCAACATCTACCGCGCCACGCCGGAAGAGTTGCCGCAGCGTGCATACGACCCTGAAAAGGCGAAGTTCCACCTCAAGCAGGCCGGACTGGAAAACCTGGAAGTGTCCCTGCACATTGCAGATACAGCCTTTGAAGGCGGTGTCGACGCAGCCCAGCTTTTTGCTGCAAGCGCCAAGGCTTCAGGCATTACGATCAAGGTGGTTCGCGAAGCAGACGATGCCTACTGGGATGATGTCTGGCTCAAGAAGCCATGGTGCGGCTCCTACTGGGGTGGCCGTCCGACCGAAGACTGGGTCTTCTCGCAGATCTATTCTTCCGGAGCGGACTGGAACGAGAGCAAGTGGGAAAACAAGAAATTCAACGAAATTCTTGTTGAGGCCCGTGCCGAGCTCGATACTGCCAAGCGCCGTGCGATGTATGTCGAAATGCAGCAGATCTGCCACAACGACTGCGGTTCGGTAATTCCGATGTTCATGGCCTACACACACGCCATCTCCAAGAAAATCGGCCTGCCTGAACAGCTCGCCAACAACTGGGAGCTGGATGGCCACAAGAACGGTGAACGCTGGTGGATGGCAGGCTGATCCTGCAAGACACGATTGCCGCCATCAGATGATGGTCTGAAACAACATAACCGCATCTCCTTGCAACAGGAGGTGCGGTTTTTATTATCAAATGACACAAGCTAACCGGTTGCCTTCATGTCCGACACGAAATCCTCACTGAAACCCGCCGCCGGCTTTTCCGAAGCTGAGCGTGATGCCGTTTACAAGGCAATCTTCAATCGCCGAGACGTGCGCGACCAGTTTCTGCCGGACCCGGTCGCACCCGGCGTGCTTGACCGCATCCTGACCGCGGCGCACCACGCGCCGTCGGTCGGTTTCTCGCAACCATGGAGTTTTCTGCTGATCCGCTCAATCGAGCGGCGCAGGCAGGTGCACGACCTGTTCACCATCGCCAATGAGGAAGCTGCCGACCGGTTTCCGGACGAGCAGGCGAAGCTGTACCAGTCACTCAAGCTGGAAGGTATCCTGAAGGCACCGCTGAATATCTGCGTTACCTGTGACCGTACCCGGGGCGGCAAGGTCGTTCTGGGCCGCACCCACAACCCGGAGATGGACCTCTACTCGACCGTCTGCGCTGTTCAGAACATGTGGCTCGCCGCCCGCGCCGAGGGCGTCGGCATGGGCTGGGTCAGCATTTACAAGCACGATGCCCTGCGTGAGCTGCTCAACATACCCGATCATGTGCAGATAATCGCCTATCTGTGCGTCGGCCATGTCGAGGAACTCTATGAGCGCCCGGAGCTTGAGGTAAAGGGGTGGGCCGACCGGCTGGCCATCGAAGACATCGTGCACGATGAAGTCTGGCCCGCCGATAAACCCGATAAGTGACAAACATCACATCACGCCGGCGTGAAGACACCTATGGTGATTTCAGGTTCATAAAAAACTTGAAAAGATTGACACCATGTCCAGTCAGACAGAGATATCGGAAACCCCTGAAAACCGCTCCGTTTCAAGGCCAACGCTGATTCTGGCGATTGTCCTGACCATTGCCTGGTTCGCCATACTGGCAATCGCAATAGGCACCTCGGAAGATGTAAAAGCAGCGGGCGCTTACGGAATTGACAGCTTTCAGGCTGAAACCCTGGTTGCGTCACGATAAGTCGTCATAACTTCAGGAACTGTCCGGAAATTCCCGAACCGGCCATCAGGAAAAACGTTTAAATACCTGAAAAATCGAACAGTTTCCGGTCCAGCAGATGACTGGGCCGGCTGTTACTCAAGGCCTTGAGCATGGTGTCTTTCCGCCCCGGTTGCCGGGTTTCCATGGCATCAAGCATGGATTTCATCTGGTTGCGTTTCAAACCGTCCTGGGACCCGCACAAATCACACGGAATGATGGGAAACTCGAGCGCTGACGAGAACTTCTCGATATCGTCCTCAGCGCAATAGGCCAACGGGCGCAAGACAGTCAGATCACCATCGTCATTGCGCAGCTTGGGCGGCATGGCCTCAAGCCTGCCGCCATACATCAGGTTCAGGAAAAACGTTTCCAGAATATCTTCCCGGTGATGGCCGAGCACAACGGAAGAACAGCCCTCTTCACGCGCAACGCGATACAGATTTGCCCGTCTCAGGCGGGAACACAGCGCACAGTATGTGCCACCCTGCGGAATTTTTTCGGTCACGATGGAATACGTGTCGCGATACTCGATACGATGCCTGATGCCATGTGCGGACAGGAAGTCCGGCAGCACGTGCCTGGGAAACCCGGGTTGTCCCTGGTCAAGATTGCAGGCAACAAGGTCAACCGGCAACAGCCCGCGCCATTTCAGGTCGCTCAGAACAGCCAGCAGCGCATAGCTGTCCTTGCCGCCGGACAGGCACACCAGCCATTTGCCGCCATCGCCGGACAGCATGGCAAAATCATCCATCGCCTGGCGCACATGGCGCACCAGCCGCTTGCGCAACTTGCGAAACGACACGCTGTCGGGTGCCGCCCGCAGGAGTGACGGTCCGCTGCTGTCATCCTTTTTCGCGATGTCTTCAACAATGCTCATGGCGGTTCATTACTTGCCCGGTCTGAAATTGTCCACCAGCCGGCCGGCGACATCACGCCCGCTTGCCCAGGCACCATGCGCCGTGGCTTGCCACTGTCTCGAGAACGCCTCACCGGCAAATGCCAGATTACCGGTATCCGCCTCGATCATCTGATGGCGCAGATGAGCGCATCCAGGCCTGGCAAAGCTGTAACCGCCCCGCACAAACGGGTTACTGCCCCAGTCGGTCGTGGCCGCATTCACCATCCTGGACTTGATATCGGAACCAAATGCGGCAACCAGCCGTTGCATGGCAAATTCCACCATTGCAGCATCGCCTTCGGCCACCAATTCTCCGGCCACACTGCCCGCCACGTGGCCGATCACCATCGGGTCGCCAAAGTTTGCGAACTGGAAGTTTATAGGCTCGCTGCCGTCTTGCGGCAGTACATTGACGGACGGCTGCTCAATGTGTCCGAATAGATCGCGATCGAAGGCGATCGCCACTTTCTCGCAAAATCCGCACGGCACGTTTTCCACCAAAGCCAGCAGGTCCCGTGCAGGGCCGGCGCCGATCTCGATAGCGCCTGTGTTCAGTACCGCTGTCGAGGCCGTGACGATCGCCGCTTTCGCCTCAATTGTCCCGCTACGGGTCGTCACCCGGACGCTGTCTGCGCGCTGCTCGATGCCGCTGACGGGAGTCTCCAGCCGCATAGGCAGTCCTTCAGCCAGCCGTTCGATCAGGTCGCCATAACCGGATTTCACCGGCCAGTTCAGGTTTGTCTCCGCGTAGTCAGCATAGCCGCGTGCGGAGACCTGCTCCGGATCACCCGAAGACATCAATTGTATCCAGAGGCGCACAATCGGCGCCAGGTCTCCGGTATCGGGCAATATATCGGCAATCGGCACGTCCTGGCCCCTGGCGCCCGCCTCGTCAACAGCCGCAAATGCAGCATCCATGGCACTCAGCGTAGCAGCGCGGCCTGCCCCATCCGCCCAACCGCCGTTCGCCCAAACCGCATTCCAGTCATCGCGGGCATCTGTGAGATACTTCGTGCCCACCCGGTCTGCCTCCGCCACCAGCGGGTTCACATCTGCACAATGCATCCAGTGACAGCCCTTGTCCCATGCGTACGGCAACGACGTCTTGTCGGTATAGGCACGCCCGCCAACCCGGGCAGAGGCTTCCAGGACGACAAACGGCACACCGCGTTTTGCAAGCTCCATACCGGCCCCGACACCGGCAGCCCCTGCCCCGATGATGACGATTTCAGGCTGGTCACTCATGAGTTCACCCGGTCCATGACAATCAGCGTAAAGGCGGCATCATCACGCTCGCCTTTAGCAAATGACCGCCGCTCAACCTCCTGCCATTCGCTGTCTTTCAGTTCCGGCAGCAAGGTGTCGCCGTCCACCTCAAGATGAATACGGGTCAGGTAGATACGGTCTGTGCGCGCCATGGCATCTGTATAGATTTGTCCGCCACCGATGATTGAAACCTCTGCCTCTCCCGCACACAGCGACAGTGCTTCATCAACCGAATGAGCCAGTTCAGCGCCATCGGCGGAAAAATCCTGCTGCCGCGTAATGACGATGTTGCGCCTGCCCGGCAACGGTTTGCGCGGCAGGCTTTCCCAGGTCCGCCGGCCCATGATGATCGGCTTGCCCAGAGTGATCTCCTTGAACAGTTTCATGTCCGACGACACATGCCACGGCAACCCGCCGTCACACCCGATCACACCGTTCTCAGAGGCAGCTACAACAGCAGAAATCCGCATTACCTGTCCTCCGCCAACGCACTGATATCGGCGTCCCAAAGCTGCCATGTATCAGCTCCGCGCAGCACCGTGGCGCCAATTTGTGAATAGAATTTCCGTCCTGCATCATTGTCTTCCATGGCCAGCCACTCAAACCGAGGACAGCCGCGCTCCATGCAAATTTCGGCCAGGGCTCTGACCAGCGCAAAACCGGCACCTGTACCGCGCGCTTGCTTGCTGACACAAATATCCTCCATGTAGAGCTTGGGCTTGGCGGTAAAGGTGGTAAATATCTCATACCAGTAGACAAAGCCGACCGGTTCGCCATCGCATTCAGCGATCAGGCATCCGTGACGATCAGACGAAGAACACAATCCGGCTTCCAGGGCGTCCGGGGTCGACACCACACGATCCAGCTCACCGTGATGGTCCGCCAGTTCGCGGACCAACCGGTGTAAGACCGGCCCGTCACCGGGCTTTGCTTCACGAATGGTAATGCTCATACCGCGATCGGCGCTGCAATACTGGGATGGGCCTCATAACCGGCGATCTCGAAATCTTCATACACGAATTCATCCAGTGTTTTCACGTCGCGCTTCATTACCAGACGCGGCAAACCGTGCGGGGTTCTCTTGAGTTGCTCGTCCGCCTGTTCAAGATGGTTCGAGTAAATATGTGCATCACCCAGTGTGTGGATGAACTCGCCGGGCTTCAACCCTGTGACATGAGCAATCATGTGTGTCAGCAATGCATAAGATGCGATGTTGAACGGAACCCCGAGGAAGATGTCTGCCGACCGCTGATACAACTGGCACGACAGCTTGCCGTCAGCGACATAGAACTGGAACAGGCAGTGGCATGGCGGCAGCGCCATCTTGTCCACGTCGGCCGGGTTCCAGGCTGTAACGATCAGGCGGCGCGAGTCAGGTGTGTTCCGGATGCGCTCCACAACGCCTGCAATCTGGTCAATTGTCGATCCGTTCCGCGCCGGCCAAGAGCGCCACTGGTGACCATATACAGGTCCGAGATCACCGTTTTCGTCTGCCCATTCATCCCAGATCGACACTTTGTTCTCGTTCAGCCAGCCGATGTTGGTATCGCCGCGCAGGAACCACAGCAGTTCAATGATGATGGAGCGAAGATGCAGTTTCTTCGTCGTCAGCACGGGGAACCCGTCAGCCAGGTCAAACCGCATCTGGTGACCAAAAACCGACAAGGTGCCGGTTCCGGTGCGGTCGCCCTTTTCAGCGCCTGTGTCGCGCACGGTCCTGAGCAGGTCGAGGTACTGCTGCATCTGAAGAATCTCCGAATCCCAACAAGACCGTCAGGCTACCGCGAAAAGCCGGCTGCCGACAATCACTTGCCGGCAGCAATCACCACCCGGTTCAGGGCCCGCAGTCTCACAGGCTCAGGCGAGCGCACTCATTGTGTCGGACTCTTCCGCCAGCAGGTAGTAAAACGTCACCCTGCTCTTTTGCCGGTCGTCTTTCATTTTTTCGCATACCGCGGCGATGGCCTTGTCGGCTGCATCACCGGCCAGGCCAAGTTTCTTGGACGCAAAACCATCGCGCACCCGGCCCAGCTCGACCGGATCGGAGCACGAAACCAGCGAAGCATCCTTTGAGCGCAGCGCAATGCCGCAATACTTCACGATCGCATCAACGGCGGCATTGTTCACATTGCCGGCAAATTTATCAACATCATCATAGTACTGCGAATTATCGGCCATTGCTTTCCCCTTTTTGGACAAATGTTCATTGGTTGGGCTGGATGCAGTTGCAAATCGGCCGTCTCGTTTGCGCATCCCGCTACATGCTGCAGAGGTGTCACCTCCGCCGGAGTGAAAATATTAGCACATCGCGAAACATTGGGAAGGCCAAAGGCCGTCAGTACCGGCATCTTCAGGTGGAAACGTCACAAGGCTTTATTTTGCCGGCATGACACACTATATTGGAGGAGCTGGTGTTCGCATCAGCTATGGCGATAAATGGCGATCGTAATAAACCATTCGGACCCGGGGGCAGTACCCGGCACCTCCACCAAATGCTGCTTTTTTGGCATCAGGTGGTCAGTTAACCCCGCAAAGCAGCATCTGCTGGGGGTGAACCAGGATCGACGAGGGCGTAAAGGGTTTGCTTTTGCTCGGCATTGTACCGCCGTTATCGGGCTATTTTAGTAGTTGCAAACGACAACTATGCGGAAGCACGTCTGGCTGCGTAACGCAGTCTGATCGCTTCGATCTAAGTCCTAGGCCCTCGCAGGTCTAGGCGGGGTTCGGGGGCACCTGGCAACAGAAGCCCCCACTCAATCACAGGCAATTGTGGCGCTCACGTCGGCAATTATGACGTTGGCAGTAATGTGATCGCGATCACGAAACAACTCACCGGATCGTCATTTCCGCTTCACTGAAGTTAGCGATACAACAGTTTCAAAATCTCATTCGAGTTCCAACTGCAGACATTTACGAGGATTTCCCAAAATGCCGAAACGTTTCACCGCATCGACTTTCGCCACCGCCGTTACCGCGCTTGCTGCTGTTTCCATGACATCGACATCTTCATTGGCTGAAGACGCCACAGTCGTGGAACTGACCCAGACCGCCTGCCAGTTTGTTGAAGTGGAAGACCAGGACCACGGCTACACATCGACCAAGAAGGCTGACTGTGAAGCCATCAATGCCAAGACGGCAGATGAGCGTCTCAAGACCGCCAAGGTGATGACCCTGAAGCCGGGCAAGCATGTGTTTCGCGTGAAGAACAAAAACGTGCCGTATGGTCTGGGCTTTTACCTGCGCGGAGCCGGTGTCAGCCGCCTCACCCTGCCGAAGGTTTCCGGCGGCGGGCTGGAGCAAGGTGTTTCCAAGGATTACGCCATCAATCTGAAGCCGGGCACCTACTATTTCTCATGCCCGTTGAACACGACGCCTGACTACACCATCAAGGTCGAAGGTTAATGGTGTCGACAGACTGACCGCTTCCGGTATGTCAACGACATGCCCTGTCAGCCTCGCTCATGATCATGAGCGAGGCCTTTTTGTGTCTGGCAACCGCCCGGCACGCGATGTTCACAGGAAACCGTATTTTCAATGCTCTACCGATGGCCGAAACAACGCTAAAGCTGTAAGATGTGGACTGAAAAAAGAATCAGCGCGCAACAATTGGAAGAAGAACCGTGAGTGACGGAGACAGCATGCCGGAAGATTTGATGCGTTATGACGTTTTGGCCCAACATGCCCTGCGCTCAGTCGTCAAACTCGCTTTGCAGCGTGTTGTAAGGGACGGTTTGCCGGGCGAACATCATTTCTTCATTTCCTTCGACACCAACTATCCCGGCGCATCCGTCTCCAGTCGCATCAAGGCCAAGTATCCCAATGAAATGACGATTGTACTGCAACACCAGTTCTCCGGTCTCAATGTTTTTGACAAGTACTTTGAGGTGGAGTTGCAGTTTGACAATATTTCGGAACGGCTGGTCGTGCCGTTTGCGTCAATCAAGGGTTTCTTTGATCCCACGGTGCAGTTTGGCCTGCAATTCGAGCCAGGCGTGCTGGACGATGGTGAAGACGGTCAGACGACTGACGTTGACAGCGCAGGCAATGCGCAGGACACTGACGCCCCTGTGCCACACCCCGGCAGTGCCAATGATCAGGCGGGCGCGGCAAAAGCGTCGAACGATGATACAACGGTAGTTTCACTGGATGCGTTTCGCAAAAAATAGTTTCCGTATCTTCCCGGGCATTGCTGCCTTGAAGTCGCTGGGCGTCGCATTGGCGGGCACGATTGTACTGTTATCGCCAACCCAGGCACCGGCGCAGACCAAGGGATCGGTCAAGGATATCGAGAAACCGCCCGTCCCCGCCATCTCCAATGCCATTCCCGCACGACTCTACTTCGGCCATATGACGGGCCCGGCCCCGTTGAAACCGGAAGTGTTCGGGTCTTATGCCCGCGGATGTGTTGCAGGCGCCGAACAGATGCCGGCAGACGGACCCGCATGGCAGGTCATGCGGCCATCCAGGGATCGCGCCTGGGGACACCCGAAACTGATCAAGATGGTCAAGCGCCTTGCCGTCGAGGCCAAGGAACATGATGGCTGGAACGGATTGCTGGTCGGAGATTTGCAACAACCGCGCGGCGGACCCATGCTGTCCGGACACGCCTCGCACCAGGCCGGACTGGATGCCGACATCTGGCTGACGCCCATGCCGGACCGCACGCTTACGCGCAAGGAACGTGAAAACAAGTCAGCCGTCCTGATGACACTGGACCGCAAGCGCATCAACCCGAAACGCTGGACCGAAGCCCATGCGCGTCTGATCAAGCGAGCCGCATCCCACAAGCAGGTGGCCCGGATATTCGTGCACCCTCCGATCAAGAAAGCCCTGTGCGACTGGGCCGGGAAAAAGGGTAAGTGGCTGGCCAAGGTACGCCCTCTCAAAGGCCATAACTACCATTTTCATATCCGCATGAAATGCCCGTCCGGTTCTCCACAGTGTAAAAATCAGGCAGCCCCCCGTCCCAAGGACGGCACCGGGTGCGGCGGTGAACTGGCCTACTGGTTTTCGGACAAGCCATGGAAGAAGCGGGTATACAAAAAAGCGAAAAAACGCCCTACAATCGTCAATGGTGTGCCGATTCCGCGCAAAAAGCCGATTGCACGCAAAACCCTGGCCTGGCTGCCAAAGGCATGCCGCGCACTGGTCAAAATCCAGTAACCCGCACAATTGCACCGCCAGGTTGTACAACTTCCATTAACAAAAATTAAGAAAGCGCGAGACAAGTAGCTGATTCGCGGGTAATCTTTTTTGGGGTAAGCGAGAAAATCCGAAAACTTAGGAGCTCAAAAATGAAGAAATTCCTCCTCGCAGTCACATTGGCTACTTTTGCCGTTCTGGTTGCGATGACAGGTGCAAAGGCGGCACCGGTATCAACAGGCAACCTTGCACATTCCACGGGCGTACAATCAACAATTGAAGGCCTCACCCTGGTTCACAGAAGGAGCCGAAGGCACAATTGCCGTCGTCATGGTTGGTGTGGCGGCGGATTCACCATCGGCCCTGGCGGTATTTACATCGGCCCTGGCATTTACAACCACCACGGCTCATTTACCCGTTCCTGCCGCCGTGTGCGTCGCTTGTGCCGCCGCGAATGGGGTGGCGGTCGCAGATATCGCCGTTGCGTACGTCGTCGTGATTGCCGTCCATAGGATCTGGCATCTGAACTAACAGTTTGAAAACGCGGCAGGTTGCTCCTGCCGCGTTTTTATTAGGTACTGCAGATTGCAACATTTCTGTTGCACATGGCTGTCAGTAGGGATTGTATTCTCAAACAACAACCTGCTCTGAGGCAATCTGCAACCATGTCTCCTCTTTCCCTGTTCTCCCGGCCCGGTCGCTTCTGGCGTGGCAATCTCCACACTCACTCCACCTTGTCCGACGGCGCACTGGAACCGGCGCAGGTGATCGATGCATACCGCGATGCCGGTTATGACTTCATGTCGCTGACCGATCACTTCATAGGTCACTATGACTGGCCGGTGGCCGACACACGCGCGCTGCGCACCGATGACTTTACCACCATCATCGGCGCTGAACTGCATGCACCCGCCACGGCAGTCGGCGAACTCTGGCATATTCTGGCCAATGGCCTGCCGCTGGATTTCGCGCCCTGCGCAAATGATGAGGACGGCCCGGCGCTGGCAAGACGCGCCGCAAAGGCTGGAGCCTTCGTCACCATCGCCCATCCAGCCTGGTCACAACTTACAATGGAAGACGGCCGCGCCCTCAATGACAGCGCTGATGCGGTTGAAATATACAATCACGGGTGTGGAGTGGAAAATGATCGCGGTGACGGTTTCTATCTGCTCGACCAACTGCTCAACGAAGACCGGCGCCTGACCAGCATCGCAACCGATGATGCCCATTTCCGAGATCATGACCATGACGCTTTCGGCGGCTGGGTACATGTCAAGGCGGACAGTCTTGACGCGGATGCCCTGCTCGACGCGCTCAAAGCCGGATATTTCTATTCAAGCCAGGGACCGCAGTTCCATGCGATTGATCTAGACGGCACCGAACTTGCCATCGAATGCTCACCGGTCAACGCCATAACCATCAATGGCGGCACGTCGCGAACAGTCTCGCGCACCGGGCGTTCACTGACCCGCGTTACTCTCGACCTGGCAAATCTGGATAATGGCTGGCTCAAATGCCCGCCCTCCAAATGGGTGCGGGTGGTGATCCGCGATGAGGCCGGTAAATGCGCCTGGACCAACCCGATTTGGCTCGAGGACATTGGCCTGAGCTGACACCCGTGCTAAACGCTTGCTCCATCACCGAAAACGAATTTCCGACGGAGCATATCTAATATGGCAGACACCCGCACCGAGACCGACACTTTTGGTCCGATTGAAGTAGACAGCAGCCGCTACTGGGGCGCCCAGGCGCAGCGCTCCCTGGGTAATTTCAAGATCGGTTGGGAAAAGCAGCCCGTGCCCGTCGTACGGGCGCTGGGCATAGTCAAGCGCGCCTGCGCCGAAGCCAATATGAAACTCGGCCAACTGGACAAGAAACGCGGCAACGCGATCGTCAAGGCAGCCCAGGAGGTCATCGACGGCAAGCTGAACGAACATTTTCCACTGGTGGTCTGGCAGACCGGTTCCGGCACCCAGTCCAACATGAACGCCAACGAGGTGATCTCCAACCGCGCCATCGAAATGCTGGGCGGCACAATGGGATCAAAGGACCCCGTTCACCCCAATGACCACGTCAATATGAGCCAGTCGTCGAACGACACCTACCCCACGGCCATGCACGTTGCGTGCGCTGAACAGGTGGTGCGTGACCTGCTGCCGTCGCTGAAACACCTGCACAAGGCACTGGCGCGCAAGGCAAAGCAGTGGGAAAAGATCATCAAGATCGGCCGCACGCACACTCAGGACGCAACTCCGATCACTCTCGGCCAGGAGTTTTCCGGTTATGCCAAGCAGGTTGAAAACGGCATGGCGCGGATTGAGCAGACACTGCCCGCACTCATGGAGCTTGCCCAGGGCGGAACCGCGGTTGGAACAGGACTTAACGCCCCCAAGGGCTTTGACAGGATGGTCGCTGCAAACATTGCCGGCATCACCAGGCTCAAGTTCAAGACGGCGCCGAACAAGTTCGAAGCCCTTGCCGCCCATGACGCGATGGTCATGGCGCATGGCGCCATCAACACCGTCGCTGCGTCCCTGTTCAAGATTGCCAACGACATACGCTTTCTCGGCTCCGGCCCGCGCTCCGGCCTGGGTGAACTGGCATTGCCGGAAAACGAACCGGGGTCTTCGATCATGCCGGGCAAGGTCAACCCGACCCAGTGCGAAGCCCTGACGCAGGTTTGCGTGCAGGTGTTCGGTAACAATGCAACGCTGACATTTGCCGGATCGCAAGGCCATTTCGAACTCAATGTGTTCAATCCGGTGATGGCCTACAATTTCCTGCAGTCCGTCCGGCTGTTGTCCGACGCATCCGTTTCGTTCACGGACAACTGTGTTGCAGGCATCACACCGCGCAAGGACAACATCAAGGCCGGCCTCAACCGGTCACTGATGCTGGTCACCGCGCTGGCGCCAAAATACGGCTACGATCTTGCTGCGAAAATCGCCAAGACCGCCCACAAGAACGGCACGACCCTGCGTGAAGAAGCCATTGCCGCCGGTATCGAGGCGGCGGATTTCGACAGCATCGTCAAGCCGGAAGACATGATCGGTCCGAAATAGCACTGCCATGGCAAAAGTCACCAATCTGAACCAGTTCCGAAAAGCGAAAGCTCGCGCAGACAAGACCAGGCTGGCCGAGGAGAACCGGGTCCGGTTTGGGCGGACCAAGGCGGACAAACAGCTCAACACGACGCGCAAGAACAAGGAGCACACTCATCTGGACGGACACAAGCTCGACAAAGATGATGAGTGAAACGCCCCAGGGACCTGTAAAGCGATCGGTGACCATCGCCGGCCATCGCACCAGCCTGTCACTTGAGCCGGAATTCTGGGATGCCCTCAACACGCTGGCGACAGCGCGTGACATGCCGCTGGCCGGACTGGTTGCCGTGATTGACGAAGCGCGTGGCCGCACCAATCTGTCCAGCGCACTCAGGGTGGCGGTACTCAAGGCGACGCGGACCGGCGAGATTTGACAGCCGGTTCAGGGGGTCGTCTAATCGTCGCCGTCATGGCACATCCACAAATCACCCTTGCCACAGCGACGATCCACAATCCGGATGAACCCCGCCACTTCATGCGGATCAAACCGGTACACTCACGCGTTCACATTCGCCTTGGCGATACAGTCCTTGCGGACAGTTGCAACGCGATCAGGTTGCTCGAGGTCGGCACGGACTTCTACGATCCAATGATCTATCTGCCGCCGCAGGACATCGCGGTAACGCTGGCGCCGGTTGCAGGCCGCACCAGCCGTTGCCCGCTCAAGGGCGAGGCGTCCTATTGGAGTTTTGCCGGCTGGACGCCGAAAGACGCCAAAGACTACCTGGCCTGGTCATATGCCGAACCATTTGGGTTCGCCCGTGACCTTGCCGGGCTGATCGCTTTCAATCCTGCACATGTCGCCATAGAGGAAATGCCCGGCTAACCGGTCTTCATACTGCAATCCATACGCCAGATCGCCACGTTGCCAAAGCCCTTGAGGTCGACTGACCCGGCGCGTTCAAACTTGTGATCCTTGTGCAGCACCACCTTGATATCGCCCGTCGTAACCACACATCCCGGCGTTCCGATATGTTCAAGCCTTGCGGCAAGGTTTACCGCGGCACCCCACACATCATAGGAGTATTTGGACTTGCCGACGACGCCGGCCATTATCGGGCCCGAAGCCATGCCGATCCGCATCTGCAGATCCACGCCATGACGCTCGCCTACGTCACCGACAACGTGCAGCATCATCTTGGCGAACCGCGCCATGGCATCTTCAGGCTGGTATACAGGCGACGGCACGCCAGCCACCGCCATATAGGCGTCACCGATGGTCTTGATTTTCTCGACACCGTGTTCGGCAGCAAGGGCATCAAATTGCCGGAACATATCATCCAGCAACGCCACTACCCGCACAGCCCCGAGCCGGTTGGACATTTCCACAAACCCGACAATGTCTGAAAACAGCACCACCACATGCTCGTGCGCCTCGGCAATGGTCTCGCCGTCATTGGCCATGAGGCGCTCGGCGATGGCATCCGGCATCATGGATTTCATCAATTCCTGGAGTCGTGCCTGCGCCTGCCGGGTGAGGTAGAAAGCATAGTAGATCACCACGAAGGTGATCGCCATGATCGACACAATAGCCGATGCGAAGGTCTGTTGCATGAAGGCTGCGTCATCGTGAATACCGGGTGCAGGTTGTGGCCACAAAACCCAGCTTCCGATAATCAGTGCAGCGCCCCCGGCACTGATCAATGCGACCAGCTTCAACCGCTCCAGCCCGAGGATGGCGAAGGCCACAGCCGCCGTCCCGATAAGGTTCAGCGCGACACCGGAATCACGGCCCAGCAGACTTGTGAACCAGGTCAGCGACACAAAAAACACCGCTGTCAGCCACAACGCAGCTGAAATGCGGCCAATCCGGTGAAATGCCGGTGTCATCGCCGTACAGACCGCCGACACCAGGTTGCCAATGACCAGCGGCATCAGCGAGTGCATTTCATGCATGGCATAGGTCGCTGCAAACCCCAAAGACGACAGCGTTGCAAGATACCCGGTCACATTGGCCACTATCAGCCCGAGCTTGTCCTGCCCGTACCAACCGTCAGTACCAAGCGTCACCAGCCGCTCAATCCAGGAGCCCTTGTACTTTGCCCTGATGTCGTTATTCATTGGCTGAGCCTTGAAAACAGCGGTTGGTTGTCAGGATAAGTGTCTGTATGTGCAGGACGATAGCCGCAAATTGACCGATGGGGAACAACCCTTACTTGTGTTCTTCCACATTGGCTTCAATCAGTGCCTTGTTGTAGGCCGCCAGTGCCTCGACCTGGTCCACCCATCCAAGCAGCACGCCGCCTTCGCGCTTATCCAGTACGGCAAGGCGCGTATAACCGCCTTCATCAAACGTCCTGAGGGCCATTTCAAGTGTGTCGGACGGGATCAGGCGTGGCCGGTCAAACAGTTCCGGCGGGTCGGCCATCTCTGCCGGCGTGAGTTTCGTGGTGAATTCCCGCACTGTCCACGTGCGCACAATCCGCAAATGCGAGCCTTCCCTCAGGAACACGCCGCGCTGCGACAATTGCCAGTCAAAGAAACTCTTGCCGAGCAGCCCCTGCATGATCATCGACGCGATGGATACCGACAACAGCAGTGCGATGGTCAACTCGTAGCCGCCGGTCAGTTCAAACACGATAAGCGCTGTAGAAATCGGCGCACCCAGTATGGCGCCCGCAACCGCGCCCATGCCGAGTAATGCATAAACACCGTAGTTGGACGCATATTCAGGCACGGCACTGCCCGCGATAATACCAAAGGCTCCGCCGGCCATGGCGCCAATATACAAGGATGGTGAAAACACCCCGCCGCCGAACCTGCTGGCCAGGGAAATGGCAGTTGCGACCGTCTTGGCAACAAGCAGTATCAGCAGCCAGCCAAGGCCGTAACTTTCCTTGATCGCCAGGTTGGTTGCTTCGTAGCCTACACCCAAAATCTGGGGCACTGTGAGCGCCATCATGCCCACGGCCAGTCCACCAAGAGCCGGGCGCAACCACAAAGGCATGGTAAAGCGCCGGGCACTCCAGTCCGCCGTCATGACGGTCAGCTGAAAACACACAGCCACCAGCCCGCACACGACACCGAGCAGTGCAAATGCCGGAAACTCCCAATACGAGGCAATCTGTTGCTCGGCCAATATGAATGCCGGAAAATCTCCCAGCCATATTCGGGTGATCAGAGTGGCCACAACGGCCGCCAGCACTGTCGGTACAAAGGCCGACAGGGCAAAGTGTCCGAGGATCACTTCATGGGCAAACAACACGCCTGCAATCGGTGCGTTGAAGCTTGCCGATACAGCCGCAGCCGCACCCGATGCCAGCAGAACCCGGCGCGCGGCGGGCGACAAGCTGAATTTCCGGTCGAGGAAAGCCGCAATTGCCGCGCCGAGATGTACCGCCGGGCCTTCCCGGCCCACGCTTGCGCCGGACCCGATAGAGATCGCGGACGCAACCGCCGAAACCAGCCCGGCGCGCAGTGAAATGTCGGCCCGGTGCAGCGCACCTGCCTCGATCACGTCGGAAATGCCGTGCGCACGGCGTTCCTTGATGAACTTCCAGATAATCAGACCGACGACCAGCCCGCCCAGTGTCGGGCCGGCAACAACCACCCACGGTGCGCGAAAACTGGCAAGGGTGCCGACTACGTTTTCGTTGGAATTGCCGAGCCACAGCCATTGCACGTAGCCGATACCCAGTCTGAACCCCAAAATGGCAAAAGCGCCAACCACGCCGATGGTCAGCGCAAGCGCCCACACAAGCGGATGACGCGCCGCCCAGAAGGCACGCAATTGTGGCAGGGTGAGTTCACCCAGCGTTGCAAATAACCTGTCCCGCAGTTCGCCCATCGGCGAGCCCCACGTTTTATGTTTCAGCCCCAATCGCAAAAGACTTCAACATGTTAGCTTGGGTCGATGCAAGCCTTAGGTCATACTACTTCCTGATGATCCCGATTTTGTGACCCACTTGTGGTGGAACAGATAGTCCGTCGTGGGCTTCCTGCATGGCGGCTATCCGGCTCAGGATATCCTCGGGAAACGGGGCTGACTTCTTCGCTTTCATGTCCACGTGCATGCAAATGGCTTCCATGGTGGCTGATAACCAGCCCTCATCGGCGTGAAACATCTCCTGCACATAGTGCATCCGTTTCGCATCGTAATCGAGCATCTGCAGCGTTACCTTGACCTTATGTTCGGCATGAAGTTCACGGATATAGGTCGTGTGGGCCTCAAGCGTGAAGAACGACGCTCCTGATTTCAGGTACTCCGGGCCGAGGCCGACCAGTTCGAATGCTTCATCGCATGTGCGATCGAACAGGACCCCGTAATATGCCATGTTGAAGTGGCCATTGTAGTCGATCCAGTCGTCCTCGACTGTCTTGATGCTGCCAACAAAGGGCCGTCCATAATCCGTCATTATGTTATTTGCTCCAAATGCTCGGGATTGTGACCGTAAAAATAGTGCGCAATTGCCAAGACCCGGTATAGTGCATGCGGCAGGATACGGGGAGTCCCAAAACCGGGCTTCGAAATCAGGATGGGAATGATCATGTCTGTTCAATCCATGGAGCGCCGCAACTCGGTGTCACAGGCTATTGCCGAGATCACCGAAATTCTGGGAGACAGGGTGTCGACAGCGCAGGCCGTTCGCGACCAGCACGGCAAGGACACGACCTGGAATCCCGGACATGCACCCGACGCCGTCGCATTCATCAACAACACCGAAGAAGTGCAGAAGGTGGTGCAGATATGTTCAAAGTACCATGTGCCGGTCATCCCCTACGGAACCGGTACATCACTGGAAGGCCACATCACCTGTCCGTATGGCGGAATTTCCATAGACATGAACAACATGGACCAGGTTCTTGAAGTAAACCCGCAGGATTTTGACGTGCGTGTGCAACCCGGTGTTACCCGCAAGCAGCTCAATGAATATATTCGCGACCAGGGCCTGTTTTTCCCGATTGACCCCGGCGCCGATGCATCCCTCGGCGGCATGACCGCCACCCGCGCGTCAGGCACCAATGCCGTGCGCTACGGCACCATGCGCGACAATGTGCTGTCACTGACCGCCGTCATGGCAGATGGCGAGATTGTGCGAACCGCGCGGCGTGCCAAGAAATCATCTGCCGGATATGACCTGACCCGCCTCATGGTCGGATCCGAAGGTACGCTCGGCGTCATCACGGAAATCTGCCTGAAGCTGCATGGTATTCCGGAATCAATTGCCGCCGGTGTGTGCCCGTTCCCATCGATCGAGGCTGCCTGCAATACCGCCATAACCTGCATTCAGATGGGAGTTCCCATAGCGCGTGTGGAATTGATCGACGCTGAAAACCTGAAAGCGTTTAACGCTTATTCCAATCTTGGCCTCAAGGAAGTGCCCACCTTGTTTGTGGAGTTCCACGGCACCGAGGCAGGCGCGCGCGAGCAGGTCGAGACATTTGCTTCCATTGCGGACGAGTTTGGTGGCGGACCGTTCGACTGGGCCACCAATGAAGAAGACCGGCTCAAGCTGTGGCAGGCACGTCACGACGGTTATTGGGCGATCAAGTCCATGATGCCTGGCAAGGAATCCCTGGGCACCGATGTGTGCGTGCCGATTTCAAGATTGGCGGAATGCGTGGAAGAAACCCGTGTGGATCTGGACAAACACGGTTTGTACGGCCCCATACTCGGCCATGTCGGAGACGGGAATTTTCATGTAGTGCTGTTTTGCGACCGTAATGACGCTGCTGAAGTCAAGGCCACCGAGGAGTTCCTTTACCGGCTGGCCATGCGCGCCGTTGCCATGGACGGAACCTGCACCGGTGAACACGGTATTGGGTCAGGCAAGCGGAAGTTTCTGGAAGCAGAACACGGGACGGGCGTTGCCGTCATGCGCTCCATCAAACAGGCGCTCGATCCGAAGAACATAATGAACCCGGGCAAGATATTGCCATAGGGACAAGACGTTGTTGAAATTTGTTGACCAATTTTTTCTGTGGGCCGGTAGCTACTCGTGAATATTGTGAGATCACCGCTTCTGATTTTAGGCATCCTGATCATCCTTGTGGCGGGCGCCCTTGGTGTTGGCCCGTTGCTGGTGAACTGGAACAGCTACAAGGCGGATTTCCAGCGACAGACAAGCCTCCTGATTGGCAGGCAGGTCTCCATTGACGGGCCGGTCACGGTCAGATTGTTTCCCTGGCCACGCCTGACCGCAGCCAATGTCCGGGTCGCCAATCCGCCAGGCTCCATGCTGACAGATATGCTGCAGATCGAAAAAGTGGACGCGGAGATTGCGGCTGCCCCACTGCTGTCCGGACAATTTTCCCTGCGCAAACTGACGCTGGTTCGCCCGGTGGCGTCTTTCGAGCGGCTGGCTGCCGGAGGCGTTAGCTGGCAATTGCGCCCGACCCACTCCATTGTGGGTCTTCCCGGTGCCGACCAGGTTGCCGTTGCCGGTATCGACATAATTGACGGGCGGATATTTTTCGGGGACGGCAGGCGTGGCGGGTTGTCGGAAATGACCAGTGTCCAGGGACGGCTCAAGGCTCCTGCGCTGGATGGGCCCTGGCGCGCTGACATAACCGCCACCCAGGCCGGTTCGCCCCTGGCACTGACAATTTCGACCAGCAAGTACCGAAGAGGCAAACCTCTGAAAGTGTCGGCAGCGATTTCGCCGCGCGGCGACGCGGGTTTCATGTGGGCATTCGACGGTGAAACACTGCGCGACGACGGCAAGGTCACCGGCCGCATAACCGTACAGCCTGCCCGCCAGCCCAATGGCAAGGCAAACCCCCTGAACGCCAACCTGCAGGTACGGGTGTCCGGCGATGTCACTGCCGATTTCGACATGGTGAAGCTCGACAATATAGAGGTAGTGCCGGCGAACGACCTTACCGGACGAAACCTCATGACCGGCGAAGCATCGGTGAAACTTGGTTCCAGTTTTATCGTGACAACAAAGCTTGAGGCAGCGGCGATCAACCTGGACCAACTGGTCGGCAACAATGTGTTTGCCGAACTTGGCAGCGGTGACCAGCTCTATGCAGTGTCCAACCTGCTGGAGGCGCTGCCATCGAATACTCAGATTTTGTTCGATGCCGGCATCACCAGCCTGATCACGGGAGGTGAAACGCTTTCAAAGGCACGCCTCAGCGGTGACATTTCACCGAAAGCCATGCGCATCAAGGAGGCATCCGCCAGTTTGCCGGGGCAGACCCGGGCCCGCTTTGCCGGTGTTATATTACCGGTTGATAATGAGGGGCTGCCGCAACTTGCCGGTGAACTTGAGGTGCAATCGAGGTCGCTGCGCGAATTTGTGATGTGGGTTGCTCCGGACATGGCAGACGCAACCAAGCAAGTCTGGTCCGGCGCCCGTGGCCGCGCCAAGCTGCGCACCCTGCTGGGATGGACACCTGTTGCACTTCGCCTGACAGGTACCAAGGCCAGCCTGGATGATGCCAGCGCCACCGGATCATTCAGCCTTTACCAGGGTGATAATCCGTCATTGAGCATTCGGCTGCTGGCAGACTCGATAAATGTCGACCGCTACGCGCCTCGCGGTTTTTCAACCAGTGCCATCGAGGAAGGAACGGTAGCCGGACTGACCGATCTGGCGGCAAATGCGCTGGCATTTGGCGATGCCCACATCACCATCCAGACCGACAGCCTTGTGTTGCGGGGTGTTGAGGCACAGGACATCGCCATTGATGTCGATATGTCAGAAGGTGCCGTGGAGCTGCGGACCATTGAAATCGGTGGCATTGGTGATGCACGCCTGGATATTGCCGGCGTGCTGAATTTTCCGGAGGAAGGTATAACCGGGTCTGTTTCGGGTGATTTCAAGGCAACCGACCCGCGCCCGTTCCTGCGCCTGATCGGGATGATGGATGCAGATCTCGCAGCCACACCATGGGCTCGGCGCCTCGGCCCGGTCGACCTCAGGGTGTTGAGCGAGGTCAGCACAGGCAGCACCGTAAACAAATTCACCGTTGCGGCAAATGGCAAAGCCGCCGGTGCCGAAATTGCTCTCACCGGTGGATTTGACGGCAAGTTCGCAAACTGGCGCGAAGGTGACACCCAGATCACCGGCTCTGCCACGGGAACCACCAGCGCAGGCCTGCTGGCGCTTGCCGGACTTAATCCTCTTGCCGGCGGCAACGAACCCGCCAAATTGAAAATGGCCTTTGCCGGAAAGCCTTCATCCGCTCTCACCGGCACATCGGAACTGTCGCTTCTGTCCAGCACGGTTGGGTTCGAAGGTGGTATTACCGTCAGCCCGAAAGGCGGCATCAGCGCGGCTGGCGCCATAAACCTGAAGGCTGACGACATAAGTCCGCTGGCATCGGCAGTCGGGCTTGCCGTACCTGCATGGCCGGTGGAGATAGATCGCAGGTTTGCCGCGAAAGCTGATGCGGTGATTTCGCCGGGGAACGTGAAGCTGTCAAATCTGAATGCCACCATGCCGCTCAACACAATCGCCGGCGAGGCGACCGTGACCGGCACCATCAAGGCGCCGCTCATCGACGGTAAATTGACTGTCCAGACCCTCGATCTTGGCTGGCTCGCATCCAGCATGGTCATGCCGGCCGACGGCAAACCGGTTCGTTCAGCCAGTACCTTTGATGCGACCCGCCTGGCCTGGCTCAACCGCTCGCTTACGATAGCGGCACAGCGGGTTGCTCTCCTTCCGGGCCTCGCATTGAGCAGCGCCCGCACCGATATCAAGCGTGCGAACAAGGAAGCTGTGAATTTCAGCATTACCGGAAACGCCAGCTCCGAGCGCCGGTTCACAATGTTCCTGGCGGCACAGAGCGCCGGCCCCCTGCTCAAATTGTCGGGCAAACTTGATGCCACGCTGGCTCTGACGGACCTGTTGCAAACCGTGGACGGACAGGGTGCGATCAACGGGAATATCGGTCTGCAACTGGATTTCAACGGCGAGGGTCGCTCACCCGGTGGCCTCGTCAGCCAGTTGACGGGAACCGGCCGTGCCGTACCGACATCACTGACATTGCCAAGGTTCAATCTGCCCGGCGTGACCCGGCGCCTTGCGGCAATTGAGGATGTGAACACAATTGACGAGGCCATCAACTCAGCGCTTTCGCAGGGCGCAGTGAATGTGAATGCCGAACCGGCCGACGTGTCCTTGCAGAACGGCAGTTTAAGAACCGCCTCCATCCCGCTCAGCAATGAGTTTGCCGGTGGCACCATGCGCCTGTCCGCGGATTTCAGCACGCAGAGCGCACGTGCGGATGTTTCGCTCAAACCGAACAGCGGCAACGACGAGGTGCCCGGCATTGCCATGCGTCTCAGAGGTCATCCGCAGTCACTGAGCCGCACTTACGACACTTCTGCGTTGAAGTCCTGGGTCGTGGTCAGTGTCTTGCAGAAGGGCATGGAGCGGCTTGAAGAACTGCAGCGCGAGGAATTGCGCCTGATCGAGGAAGAACGCAAATATCGTGAAGAACAAGCGGCCCGCGAAGCAGAGCGCGAACGCAAGCTCCGCGAGGCAAGGGAGACCGCCGCCCGCCGTGCCCGGCAGGAGGAAGAGCGTGTCAATGCCGACGAAGGCACAGACAGCCGCGCAACCACGATCGAACAGCAGCGCCTGCAAGACCTGATCGAAAAAAGCATACCGCTTGAAATTCCCGATGCAGCGATCATCGAGCCGCAAAACTCAGGACTGCTGTCTATCCAGCCAGCCCAGCCGTCAAATCCGAACTAGAGCCTTCTGCCTCAGATAGTTTTGTGAACGTGCTCCAGCCACGGGTGCTCCTGAGCACTGGCCCTTCTGCAGTTGAAGTAAACCGCGCGGGAAATCTCCGGCACCTTTTGCACCACATGCAAGCGGCCACCGGCAACATGGGGTTCACTCATCCGCCACGGCAGGTAGGCGGAACCGCCTTTGCGCAACAGGTAATCCAGCGCCCAGGCACTTGAACCGAACGCGATGCGGGCCGTGTTGTCGGTTGGCCAGGCAAGCGAATGCTGACGCCGGAAATCCGCTCCAAGGTCGACAAAAATGTAATTCTCGTCCCACTCCATTGCCGATCGGGGCGCGCTGGATACCTGCACCAGCCGGTCCTGTGTCAGCTCGCAACACGTAATGTCGTCACCTGTAACAGGCGCAAGGGTAATGGCAGCATCGACCAGCCCACTATTGAGCCATCGGCCAGAATCACCGTGCTCGCCCGGCCAGGCTTCAAATGCAATATCCGCCTGCTCTGACTGCGCCAGGTCGATCCAGCGCTCCCCGAGCCCTGCCCACAGATCATCATGAACGGCCAGCGAAACCATACCCGAGTAGCCACTTGGCAACCCGACAGCCTTACGCCCCTGCTCCCAGGTCCGCACCATGAGTTCCGCGTGGCGCTGGAACGCAAAGCCAGCCTTGGTCAATTGCGCGCCCTTTCGGGAGCGCACCAGCAGCGCTTGCCCCAGTTCACTGTCCAAAGCGTCAAGCCTGGCCGTAACTGTCGATTGGGTTACGTTCACGATGTCAGCAGCCTTGTTCAGATTGCCGGTCTGGACAACAGCCAGGAAAGTTTTCAGGGCCATGAGGTTCATTGATTTAAAATCGAAAAAATCGAATTATATGTCAAATTAAATTTGTTTTACGGCATCTTTCATGTCCTGCATCATGATGCAAACCTCAGCCGGAGCCGCCCGATGGATTTCTCAATTCAGCTTTCATCCTACTATCCCGACAAGACATACGGCGGTGACCGGGTCTACGCCGACATGCTCGAACAGGCAGTACAGGCAGACCGCACGGGCTTCGACGCGGTATCACTCACAGAACACCACCTGATCAATATACTGATGCAACCTGCACCCTTGCAGTTTGCCGTCAAGATTGCCGATCACACGCAGCAGATCAGGATTCTCACATCGGTTGTCGTGCTGCCTCTGCACGACATGCGGATTTATGCCGGCGAGGTGATCTGCGCCGACATTTTCACCAATGGCCGCCTCATGCTCGGCGTCGGCCGCGGTGCCTTCGGTTTTGAAATGGACCGACTTGGCGTGCCGCTCGACAGTTCCCGGGAAAAGTTCGACGAATCCCTCAATGTCCTGCAGGCCTTGCTGAGCGAAGAAGAGGTCTCCTGGGACGGCAAGTATTACAAGTTTGATCCGATCACCATCATGCCGAGGCCGGTGCGCACACCGCAGATCATGATGGCTGTCATGGTGCCGCCGGGCATTCATGCCTGCACCAAACGCGGTTTCCACATCCAGACGACACCGCTTTCCGGCAGTCATCAGATGATGCTGGATCAGGTAGCCGCTCATAAAACCGCCAAGGCCGAGATGGGCGACGACGGCGAACACCTCACGCTGTCGCTGTCGCGCGTCGGCTTTATTTGCAAATCTCCTGCGGACCGCCAGGCGAAAATCGAGCAGGCCAACGACTATTACAGCCGCTTCGACAATGTCTTCACCGGTCCCGGCATTGTCGAGAACGGCATGATCAAGCCATTGCCGCGCAAACAGACTGTCGACGAGCTGGCCGACAGCCTGCTGATCTGCACGCCGCAGGAAATGATCGACAAGCTGGCACCTTATGC
Organism: Anderseniella sp. Alg231-50; assembly: GCF_900149695.1. Lineage (NCBI taxonomy): Bacteria > Pseudomonadati > Pseudomonadota > Alphaproteobacteria > Hyphomicrobiales > Parvibaculaceae > Anderseniella > Anderseniella sp. Alg231-50. The sequence continues at coordinate 2,262,231 of NZ_LT703003.1, forward strand.
CGATGCAGGGGTCGACCGGGTTATCCTCAATGTAAATTTCGGTGCGTCGCAGTCCGAAACGCTGGACTGTATCCAGCAGTTTGCCGAAGATGTCATGCCGCACTTTACAGACCGCACCACGCTGGCCGCAGAATAGGAAATGTCATATGCCGATTATCCGCGTTGAAATGTTCAAGGGCCGCTCGCGCGAGCAGAAGCGTGAACTTGTCGAAGCGCTCACCGATGCCATGGTCAACACCACCGGGGCCAGCCGGGACGCGGTCTGGGTTGTGCTGTCGGACGTTGAAAAGGAAGACTGGGGATTTGGCGGCAAGCTCGGTGTCGACAAATACCCCGGTTAGGGCCGGGACCCTGACAAAATGACCACGGCAATTGACTGCGATTACACCATCGAGGGCGCCGGACCGCCGCTGTTTCTGATTCACGGCATCGGCGCTGCGCGCGACGCATGGCGTTTCATGGTACCGGCATTGCAAGAGCACTTCACCGTCATCAGTTATGACTTGCGCGGCCACGGCACATCCCCCCTGCCCGGCGGAGAGTTCGGCCTCGATGAACTGGTAGCCGATCTGGAACGGCTGCGCCGGCGTACCGGCATTGAAACAGCCCATTTCGCCGGACACTCGCTGGGCGGGCAGGTCGGGCCCGCCTATGCCATGGCCTTCCCCGAACGGGTGCTGTCGCTCGGCATTCTGTCCACCGCCGCCTTCCGTACACAAGACGACAGCGCCAAGGTCTGGGGTGTTGTAAGGGCGATGGAGGAAAAGGGTATCGCGCAGGTGCTCGAGACGCTGACAGCCCGTTGGTTCACCGATGAATTCATCGCCAATAATCCGGACCTGGTCGAGCGCCGCCTGAAACAGGTTATCGACACTGACCCGGATGTGTTCATGAATGTGTTCCGCATCTATGCCGGAACCGAAATGGCGCCCTGGCTGCACGGGGTAACAGCCCCCTCCCTCGTCCTGACCGGCGAGAATGACGGCGGCTGCAACCCGCGTCTCAACCGGCTGATTGATGCAGCATTGCCGGACTCCGAACTGGTCATCCTGCCCCACTACAAACACTCGATCCTGGTCGAGGCGGCAGACGAGGTGGCGGCGAACCTGATCCGCTTCATGCTCTGACCTGCAGGTAAATCCCGATTGCAATCCATCCACAGATGGTCTTGACTGCCCGGGTCGCACTGCAACCAGCCGCAACGTTCGGTTGCAGAATGGATGGTCGCTATCGAAGTGATCGAGACAAGGGGCACAACCATCTTGTCCGTCAACAAAGCAAGGGAGAATTACATGCTGAAAAAATCACTCAAACTCGGCGTTGCCACCGGTATCGCACTGGCAACCGCCGTCACGGCAGCAGCTGCAGCGCAATGCAGCAACGATACCTGGAAGAAAGTCATGTCCGCCGGCAAGCTGGTGGTAGGCGTCAAGGCCGATTACAAGCCATGGGGTTTCCGTGATCCGTCCGGCAAGCTGATCGGCATGGAAGCCGACATGGCCCAGGATGTCGCCGATGCCATGGGTGTTGAACTCGAAATGGTGCCGGTACAGTCGTCCAACCGCATGCAGTTTCTCGAGCAGGGCAAGATCGATCTGATGATCGCCACCATGTCGGACCGCGAAGACCGCCGCAAGATTGTCGGCATTGTGGGACCCAACTACTACACCTCCGGGACCAATGTGATGTCGCCCAAAGCCGTTGGCATCAAGAACTGGGCAGACCTGAAGGACAAGCCGGTATGCGGCAAGCAGGGCGCGTTCTACAACAAGATCGTCACCGAGCGTTATGGCGCCAAGGTCGTGGCGTTCACCGGCAACGCCGAAGCCAAGCAGGCCCTGCGTGACAAGAAGTGCATTGCCTGGGTCTATGACGATTCCTCCATCATGTCCGACCTGTCGTCGGGTGAGTACAACGACTTCGAAATGCCGCTGAACTCAGAAGACGACAACCCATGGGGCCTGGCTGTGCCTCTGGCTGAAAAGAACTGCGTATTCGGCAACTTCATGTCCGGCATGCAGTACAACTGGCTGTCGTCCGGCCGGCTGATTGAGCTTGAAAAGAAGTGGGGCATCCAGCCGACCAAGTTCCTTGCCGACAAGAAGGAACAGTACAAGGACTGGCTCGCCAAGTAGCACGGCTGATCCGATACCGCATTCCCCGGGAGCATTCATTGCGAGTGCTCCCGGAAACTTAATCGAATGAGGGGTTTGAGGGGCTATGCTGGAAGCTTTCCAGGAGTTCTTTCGCGAATTGGCGCAGACCAATCCGAAATGGAATTTCATCTACCTGTATGATCCGGTGCAGACCGAACGGGTGCTCACCGGCCTGTGGATGACCGTCAAGCTGTCGGTTATCTGCGTTGCGCTGTCGGTGGTGATCGGAGTTGTCGGCGCCTGGCTGCAGGGGTCACCGATCAAATGGCTGCGCATGGTCGTGCAGGGCTACATCCAGTTTTTCCGCAACACGCCGCCTCTGGTGCAGTTGTTGTTTTTCTATTTCGCGCTCGGTCAGTTTACCCCCACCTACTCTCCGGACGGCTGGCTGGAAGTGCCGATCATCTCCAACGTCGGCTGGGCCATTCTGTCGCTGTCGTTCTTCGCCGGCGCCTTCAATGTCGAGATTTTCCGCTCCGGCATCGAGGCGGTACCGGATTCGACCAAGGAAGCAGCCGACGCACTCGGCATGAACAGGCTGCAGATCTACCGGTACGTAGTGCTGCCGCTGGCGTTCCGGGTGTCGCTGCCGTCTCTCAACAACAACCTCGTCAACCTGGTCAAAACCACGACCCAGGCCATCGTAATCGCCGTGCCTGAACTGCTGTACCAGCTGGTCAGCATCTACAATGATTATTCCACCGCACAGAACGCCTGCATGGTGCTGATGTTCATCGTCTATATCGTGCTGGTCGGCATCCTGGTCATGGGCATGAACAAATGGGAACGCAATATGCGTATTCCCGGATACGGGCAGAGCTGATCATGGCCATGCTCAAACCCATCCCCGGCATCAATTCGACGGCTGCCACCGATATGGCCGTGCTGAAACCTGTGACGGTAGCCACCCCCGGTAGCGCCAGCGATATCAACTTCTCACGCTTCATTGCCGACCTGCCCTGGTGGCTGCTGCCGGCGCTGGCCGCCATCTTCATGATGTGGCCGCTGGCTGCCTACGCGCAGTCAACCTACACCCTGGCGGACGCCACATCGGCCCTGGTCAAGTGGCTGCCCTTCCTGGTGTTCCAGGGCTTTGTGTTCAACATCCTGATATCAATCACCACCATGGCGCTGGGCACGCTGGCCGGCGTGGTGCTCGGACTGATGCAGATATCGCCGAACCGGCTGATTTCGAAACCGGCATGGCTGATCACCCAGACATTCCGCAACTCACCCTGGCTGGTGTTGCTGTTCATCGTCATGCTGGCATTTCCGTTCAAGGTCGAGATCGGCAGCCTGACCATTCAGATACCGGACTGGATAAAGGCGGTGTTCGGCCTGTCGCTGCCGATCATGGCCAACATTTCCGAAGTGGTGCGTGGCGCCATCGCGTCTGTCCCGTCGGGCCAGTGGGAAGCGGCTGAATCACTCGCCTACTCCCGGCAGCAGACCGTCTGGCGCATTATCCTGCCGCAGTGCTTCAAGCGCATGATCCCGCCATGGATGAACTGGTATGCCATATTGACCATGGCAACGCCGCTGGTGTCGCTGCTCGGCGTGGAAGAAATCGTCACCCTGTCGCGCCAGGCCATGGCGGCCGAAAACGGCCGGCCGGAACTGCTGGTGCCGTTTTACGGCTTCTGCCTGGTGATCTTCTTTGCCTATTGCTATCCGATTGCGCGCTGGACCATCGCGCTCGAGAGAAAATACACGGTGAAACTGTGAGGACCATGAACCATGTCTGAAACCGAATGGACACCGGACCAGCCGATCGTCTCGATCAGGGATGTGCACAAGTCGTTCGGCGACCTTGAGGTGCTGAAAGGCGTCAGCCTGGATGTGATGAAGGGTGAGGTGATCTGCATTATTGGACCGTCCGGATCCGGCAAGTCGACGCTGATCCGGTGCATCAATGCATTGAACGACATCCAGGCAGGTTCCATTCAGGTTGAAGGCCAGGAGGTCAATGCCCCCGGTCTGAACAAGCTGGAACTGCGCAAGAAAGTCGGCATGGTGTTCCAGCAGTACAACCTGTTCCCGCACAAGACGGCGCTCGAAAATGTCATGATGGCGCCGTTGCTGGTTTTGAAACAGCCCGAAGAAGAAGTTGAAAAACGTGCCCGTGCGCTGGTCAAGAAGGTGCGCCTGGAGGGCAAGGAAAACAATTATCCCGGCGAACTGTCAGGCGGCCAGCAACAGCGTGTCGCCATCGCCCGTTCGCTGGCCATGAACCCTGACGTGATGCTGTTTGACGAAGTCACCGCCGCCCTTGACCCGGAAACGGTCAAAGAGGTGCTGGTGACCATCAAGGACCTGGCGGCCGAGGGCATGACCTGCATCCTGGTCACCCACGAAATGGGTTTTGCCCGCGAGATCGCCGACCATATCTATTTCACCGACCGCGGTGTCATCGTCGAGCACGGGCCGCCCAAGACATTTTTCAAAAGCGCCAAGGACCCGCGCACGCGCGAGTTCCTCAGCCAGATCCTGTAGTCCCGCCAGACCGCCCTGCCAATTCGGACTTGCGTTTCACTTTGCGTTTCCATATACTTTGCATTGTAAAGTAAATTGGATTCCCTGATGAAAGACATCGATCGCGCCCTTGCGGATATTTCGGATATGCGCAACCAGCTCGCCGCCGGCACCATGTTTCGCGGGTTCGGTCCCGCCGTCATGGCATTGAGCGGAGCCCTTGCAGCGCTGACCGCGTTCTCCCAGATGCTGTGGCCTGAGCTGCTTGCAGCAGATCTTACAAGCTACGTCGTGACCTGGCTCGTCACCGCAGCGCTTGCGGCCTGCCTGATCTCTGCCGAAGTCTATGCACGCTCCCATCGTCATCATGGCGGGCTGGCCGACGCCATCGTGCTGAACGCCTTCGAGCAATTCCTGCCGGCAGGCTTTGCCGGCCTGGCTGCAACCCTGGTCATCTGGAAATTTGCGCCTGAAGCTTTGTGGACCCTGCCCGGTCTATGGCAGGTGTTTCTGGCGCTCGGCATTTTTGCCGGCGCACGCTCCCTGCCCCGCACCGTTCGCTGGATCGGCGGCTGGTATTTCGTCTCCGGTTTCACTGTCCTGATGCTGGCCAGTTCCTCGTCCGCCCTGTCGCCCTGGCTGATGGGTGTACCCTTTACACTCGGCCAACTGGCGCTCGCAGGCGTCCTGCATTTTGCCTATGGAGAATACCATGCCGACACAAAGTAATGCGCCGTTTTCCTATGACGGGCTCGACCGGGTGATCCATGAGAAGGCGCGGTTGAGTGTCATGACGTCGCTGATCTCGCATCCGAAAGGCCTTGCCTTCAATGAACTGAAGAAGCTATGCGGCCTGACAGACGGCAACCTGTCACGCCATGTGCAGGTACTGGCCGAGGCCGGTCTCGTAGCTGTCCACAAGGGCTATGAAGGCAACCGCCCGCACACTTCCTGCGCGCTGACCCCTGCCGGTCGCGAACGCTTCCTGGACTACCTCAACGTCCTCGAACAGGTCGTGCGCAACGCCAGTTCGGCCGTTGACGAAACCTCTCCCGTCTCACCCGGTGCAGGCAAACTGAAGCCCGCCTGACTTCAATCCCCATCCGTCAAAAAAATTTAACAAGGAACTTTACAATGCAAAGTAATCTGCATAACAAAACAACACCTGCTCCCTTGCATGTCGGCATCATCATGGACGGTAACGGCCGCTGGGGCGAGCAGCGCGGCCTCAGCCGGACCGATGGCCATCATGCCGGCGTCGATGCGGTGCGCCGTGTCATGATGGCAGCCCCCGGCCTCAACATCGACACCCTGACCATGTTCGCGTTCTCGTCGGACAACTGGAAGCGGCCGAAACCGGAAGTCGACGGCATGATGCAACTCATCGAGCACTATATGACAATGGAAGCGCAGCCGTTTGCCGACGCAGGTGTCAGGCTGACAGTCATCGGACGCCGTGACCGGCTGCCCGCGACAACTGTGGCTGCCATCGAGAGGATCGAGGCGATCACGGCCGGCGGCACCATGCTCAATGCCCGCCTTGCCATCGACTTCTCCGGCCGTCATGCCCTGCTGGAAGCGGCAGCCAGGGCATTCTGGAACGGCCCGCTTACCGCCGACACCCTGTCGCAGTCTCTGGCCACCGGCTCTGGATATCGCGACATCGACCTGCTGATCCGCACCAGCGGCGAGCAACGGCTGTCGGATTTCCTGCTCTGGGAATGCGCTTATGCCGAACTCTGGTTCACCAGGACACTATGGCCAGACTTCACTGGCGAAGAACTGACAGACGCAGTTGACGCTTTCAGAAACCGCAACCGCCGGTTTGGCGGTCTGCCCGGCGCCATGCCCGCAGTTGGCGCGCCGCAGATGCAGCTTACGACCTGACCCGTATATTCTCCGGATCATACCGGCACGGGTCACAGACCCTTGCCGGGACCGGTTCACCGACCACCTCCACCTGGAGGTTTTGCCCGGAGCTGACGCAGCACGGATCGACAAACCCCATGGCCAGATTCCTGCTGACCCGGTGACCCCAGGCCGCAGACGTTACCGTACCTGCCACCTTGCCGTCGCACAGGATACTGTCACCCGGATGGGCTGCCGCATGATCAGCATCCAGTTCGAGGGACACAAACACCCGTCGCGGCCCCTCTCCGCTCATGCCTTCCAGGGCCTGTTTGCCGACGAACTGCTTGTCCATCTTCACAAACCGCTCAAGGCCGGATTCCACCGGGTTGAACTCGGTGATCAGGTCCGCCTTCCAGTGCCGGTAACCCTTCTCGATGCGCATGGAGTCAACCGCGTGCAGACCGAAGTGTACCAGCCCGAACGGCTCTCCGGCCGCCGTCAGTGCGGCGTAACAATCTACAAGACCTTCATTCGGCACGTGTAACTCCCACGCCAGTTCGCCGGAAAAGCTTACAGCCATGGCAACGATCCGGTGCCCGGCAACCGTAAGTTCCTTTACACTCAACCAGCCGAATGCATCCTTTGACCAGTCAGTGTCGGCAAACGCCGCCTGCAACAGGCCGCGTGCCTCAGGCCCCGCCACAACCAGAATGGAGTGCGTGTCCACAAGGCCTGTGATGGTGATCGAGCCGTCACCGGGCAGATGCTCGATCAGCCAGTCCATGTCGTGCAGTTCAGCCGCCGCCGCCGAGCCGTACCAGACACGATCCGGGCCCAGGTTGGCCAGAGTTGCTTCGCCTTTTACATTGCCGTCATCATTGAGGAAGTAGGTCAGCCCCACCCTCCCCGGCTTGCGCGGCACCCGTGAGCACATGATGGTGTCCAGCCATTCATGCACGCCTTCACCGTTGATTTCATAACGGTTGAAACCCGATACCTCCATGATGCCGACACGGTCGCGGACCGCCTCGACTTCCCTGGCAACCACGTCGAACGTGTTGTTGAAACGGAACGAATGGACCTCTTCGAAGTCCGGCGACGGCTTGAAATACAAGGCCCGCTCCCAGCCGTTCACCACCCCGAACTCGGCGCCTGCCTGTTTGAGCGTGTCGTACAACGGCGTCGTCCGGGCCGGGCGTCCGGCAGGCCGGTGTTCATGCGGCATGTGGAACCGGAACTCGTTCTGGTAATCCTCGATCGACTTCAGCGCTGTATAGTCAATATCGGCATACTTTGCGAAACGGCGCGGGTCGAGGCACCAGGTGTCATAACACGCCTCGCCATGCACGATCTGTTGCGCCAGCAGCCAGCCATGGCCGCCGCCTTCGCCAAGCCCCGCCCTCAATCCGGTGATACACCAGGCATTGCGCTTGCCCGGCACATGCCCGACCAGCGGCAGGCCATCAGGGGTGTAGGTGATCGGGCCATTGATGATGGTGTGAATGCCCACCTCGGTGAGGCACGGCATCCGCTCAAACACGTTCTCCAGCACCGGCAACACCCGGTCCGGATCATCCGGGCAAAGCGCGTTGGTGAAATCAGGATCGATGCCGTCCAGCCCCCAGGTCCGGCAATCCTGCTCATAGAACCCCACCAGCAGGCCGTTCTTCTCCTGCCGGGAGTAGAAATCATCTGTCGGGCAGCGGATCAGCGGCACCCTGAAGTCCAGCGCCTCAATGTCGGCAATCGGCTCGGTCAGAAAATACTGGTGCTCCATGGAGGCGACCGGATGCACGACATCCATCATGGCGCCCAGTTCATTGCAGCGGTACCCGCCTGCATTCACAACATGCTCACAGGTTATGTCGCCCTGCGCCGTGTGCACGACCCATTCATGATTTGCCGCCTGCGTCAGGCCGGTTACCGGCGTATGGCGATAGACCTCAGCACCTGCATTGCGGGCCCGGCGCGACAGTGCCTGGCACAATTGCGCCGGATCAATATCGCCATCCATCGGATCCCAAAGCGCACCGGCCAGGTTGTCTGTCGTGATCAGCGGGTGGCGTTTGCGGCATTCCTCGGCATCGATGATCTCGAACTCAACGCCCATGCCCCTGGCCATCGACCGGAAATGTGCATACCCGTCGAGATGGTCCTGTGTTGCGGCCAGCCTGAGCCCGCCGGTGCCATGATGATAGTTGATCGGGTATTCAGGATCTTCCGCCAATTCCTTGTAAAGATTGATGGAATGGGTTTTCAGGCCGACCATGGTCTGCACCGCGCCGAAATTCGTCACCTGCGCAGCCGAATGCCATGTCGTACCTGACGTCAGCTCATCGCGCTCGAGCAGAACGACATCACTCCAGCCTTCCTGCGTCAGGTGATACAGCGTCGAACAACCGGCGATGCCGCCGCCGATAACGACGACCCGTGCGTGAGATTTCATACTGGTATTTCCACTGCATTCTTGAATTGGGTGGTCGCTAACCCGCCACACGCGGTGCGCTCATGCAAGCGGTCTTGCGCAAGTTGAGTTTTATTGATTGCCAGGTTCAATTTGGCTGACCCCCTTATATTGTACCCGCTTCGAGAACATACTCAGGTTGTGCAGGGAAAACCGTAGCGGCAGCAAACAGATGACATCTGGAGAAGTCAGGAACGGAAAGCGGATCAGCGCCAGGGCCGGCGGCCGGGCTGCGCGGCTGTCTGCGCGAACTGCCGACGTGCCGCAATTCAACCCCTGCCCGCCGGGCCAGAGCGGCGGGACATACAAACCGCTCAGCGAAACCGGCATCAAAGCCATCTACGACACGGCCCTGAAACTTCTGTCTGAACTGGGCATGGGTGATGTGCCTGAAGAGTTTCGCAATCTGGCCCTGAGCAAGGGGGCAAGCCTGAATGACCGCGGGCGCCTGGTCTACCCGCCGGTCCTGGTGGAAGACATCATTGCAGGAGCAGCGAAGCAATTCGTGTTCCATGGCCGTGATCCGAAACACGACTTCGAGATTGGTGGTGACGTTGTCAGGTTTGGCACCGGAGGAGCCGCCGTCCAGACACTCGATATCGAAACCGGGCAATACCGCCCCTCGACCTTGCATGATCTGTATGACTTCACCCGGCTGATCGACACCCTTACCAATGTCAGCTGGTTCACCCGCAGTTGTGTTGCAACGGACATTCCCGACAATTTCGACCTCGATGTGAACACCGCCTATGCCCTGCTGGCGGGCACGACGAAACCGGTCGGCACCAGCTTCACCCTGGCATCCCATGTCGATCCGATCATCGACATGTTTGATCTGGCACTTGGCGGAGACGGCAAGTACAGCGAACGGCCGTTCTGCAAGGCCCACATTTCGCCGGTCATTTCGCCCATGCGGTACGGCGAGGATGCCGTCGACGTGACCATGGCCTGCGTTCGCCGCCGCGTCCCGATCAACGCAATCATCGCTGCCCAGTCGGGCGCGACCGCGCCCGCACCGCCTGCCGGCTTCCTGGCACAATCGCTGGCTGAAACCCTGGCAAGCCTCATGCTGGTCAACCTGATCGAACCGGGATATCCGATGATCTTCTCCAACTGGCCGCTGGTCATAGACCTCCGCACAGGGGGCTTCAGCGGCGGCGGCGGGGAGAACGCCGTCATGAATGCTGCGGCTGCCCAATTGTCCAACTGGCTGGGCCTGCCGTCCGGTGTGGCCAGTTCAATGAGCGACGCCAAGGCCGTTGATGCGCAAATGGGTTCAGAGAAAGCCCTGTCGGCATTGGCGGCAGGGCTTGCCGGCGCCAACATGGTGTATGAAAGTTCCGGCATGATGGCCAGCCTGCTGGGCGCATCCTTCGAGGCATTCGTTGCCGATGATGAAATGCTGTCCCACATCTACAGGATCATACGAGGCATCGAGGTCAGCGACGCCACGCTTGGCTATGACGCCATCTGCGACGCCGTGCTTGGCGAAGGCCATTTCCTCGGTGGCGACGATACCATTGCCGCCATGCAGCGGGACTACTTCTATCCGTCCATGGCAGACCGCGATGACCCGCGCACCTGGGCCGACAAGGGCGCACCGGACTTGTGGAGCAAGGCACGCGACCGGGCACGCGAAACACTAGCCAGTCATTATCCCGTCTACCTGTCAAACACGGCGGACAGTGCCATACGGGATCGGTTCAACATCATGCTTGCGCGGGAGAGGATGCGGCCTCCTGCATGACCGGCTGGCCGTCGTCTCCGAGGATGACCGTTTCAGCGCCAATCCAGGCCGGTAACGCCGCAAATTCCTGTTCGAACTTTTCGGTCAGCAACTGCCGGGTCAACTGCGCCAGGTTTGCCGGCAGGTGGCCAAGCTCCTCGCTGCGGGCAACCATCCTGATGGTCCTGCTGAAGGCGGCAAACGGCAACCGGTGACAGTCAAGGCGCCCCAGATCAGCGCGGCTGTCCAGCAGGCACAGCGGGGTTGTGATGGCCCAGCCGCCAGATTTCTGCAGCATTGCAAACACCGATCTGGATGAATCAAAAGCCGCCAGTGGTTTCAGTTCAATGCGCAATCGCCGCAATTGTTGCGAGATCGCCTGTCCCATCGGCATGGACGCATTATACTGGATATAGGGCCGTTCTTCGATCTGACGGCGCAGATCATGACGATTGTCCAGCAAACCCGACGGTGTGACGATCATGAAGGGTTCCCTGAGGATCGGATAGTCCATATGGCGGATCCGGGCATCAGGCAGCAGACCCGACAGGATGATATCGGCGCTGCGGTTTTCCAGTTGCCGTACAAGATGGTCCGAACGGCCGGACGTCACCGACAGCAAAGCCCTGGGGAAACGCGTTCGCAGATGCGTCATCAGTTCCGGTGTTACCGATGTATCAAGGTCATCGATGATGCCCAGGCACAACTCGGCCAGTGTTGACAGCGAAGCTTCCATCAGCTCGGTGCGGGCATCACTCATGACCTCAAGAATCCGATGCGCATGGCGGCGCAGGGTATAACCGACCGGTGTCAGCTTCAGCGGGCGTGCGGCACGATCAAGCAACTGGACGCCAAGAGTGTTTTCCAGGTTCGTGATGTGTTGCGACACGCCGGAACGGCTCAGACCTATCCGGGTGGCGGCAAGTGTCATCGACCCGGTTTCCTCAACCGCTACAAATACCTGCAGCGCCCGCAGACTGATGTCAGCGAGGTCGAGCTTGTCATTGTTGCCGGGCTCAGCTTTCCTGCTCATCACACCGTCCGATCAAATCAGAAAACTCGTAGCTACACCATCGAATCATGCATCGCCAGATGCTATATAACAGCCCATGACGTCGAACCCAGCCAGCAACTCCATCACTGAACGTGCCACCGCGCAGGCAGCACCGCCCTATCTGCGAGCGCTGAACCCGGAACAGCGTGCAGCCGTTGAGACCATGGACGGCCCATTGCTGGTGCTCGCCGGTGCCGGCACCGGCAAGACCCGGGTTCTGACCACCCGGCTTGCCCATCTGCTCAACATGCGCAAGGCCTGGCCCGGTGAAATCCTGGCGGTGACCTTCACCAACAAGGCTGCGCGTGAAATGAAAAACCGCATTGGCGGACTGATCGGCGGCATGGTCGAGGGCATGACCTGGCTCGGCACCTTCCATTCCATCGGCGTGAAAATCCTGCGCCGCCATGCCGAACTGGTTGACCTGAAATCGGATTTCTCCATCCTTGATACCGACGACCAGGTACGGCTGTTGAAACAGCTGATCCAGTTACACGAGATCGACGAAAAACGCTGGCCGGCACGCCAGCTTGCCGCCCACATCGACGGCTGGAAAAACCGCGGACTGATCCCCTCGAAAGTACCGGCAGGCGAAGGTGCGGCCTACGGCAACGGCCTGGGCGCGCAGATTTATGCCGAATACCAGACCCGCCTGAAAGTTCTCAATGCGGTCGACTTCGGCGACCTGCTGCTGGAAACCCTGCGCCTGTTCCAGGAGCAGCCCGATGTGCTGGCCGAGTACCAGAAACGCTTCAAGTACATGCTGGTGGACGAGTATCAGGACACCAATGTGGCGCAATACCTGTGGTTGCGCCTGCTGGCGCAAGGCCATCGCAACATCTGCTGTGTCGGCGATGATGACCAGTCGATCTATGGCTGGCGCGGCGCCGAAGTCGACAATATCCTGCGCTTTGAAAAGGATTTTCCCGGTGCTGGCGTCATCCGGCTTGAATCGAACTATCGCTCCACGCCGCACATTCTCGGTGCTGCATCAGGGCTGATCGCGCACAATGAAGGCCGCCTCGGCAAGACCCTGCGCACCGACCAGAACGATGGTGAGAAGGTCGTCGTACGCGGCCACTGGGACGGTGATGAGGAAGCCCGCGCCATTGGCGAGGATATCGAACAGGCCCAGCGGTCTGGCACATCGCTGGAAGAAGTCGCCATTCTGGTGAGGGCATCGTTTCAGATGCGCGCCTTTGAAGACCGCTTCATCACCCTCGGCCTGCCCTACCGGGTTGTCGGCGGTCCGCGGTTTTATGAACGCGCTGAAGTCCGCGACGCACTCGCCTATCTCAAGGTCACCATGTCACCGGACAATGACCTTGCCCTGGAACGCATCATCAATGTGCCCAAGCGCGGCATCGGCAACAATTCGGTCCAGAAAATCCACAACCTTGCCCGGGCCTCCGGCCAGTCGCTGTACCGCGCCGCGCAGGACATTGTGACAACTGACGAATTGCCGGCAAAGGCGCGCAAGTCGCTGATCGATTTGCTGGCGTCATTCTCGCGCTGGCGGGCATCGGTTCAGGCGGTTGCCCACACCGAGGTCGCCGAGATCATCCTGGATGAAAGCGGCTATACCGACATGCACCAGCAGGACAAGGACCCGAAAGCCCCGTCGCGGCTGGAAAACCTGAAAGAGCTGGTGCGCTCCATGAACGAGTTTGAGACCATGGAAGGGTTTCTGGAACATATCGCCCTGGTCATGGAGGTTGAACAGTCCGGCGAGCAGGAGGAAAAAACCTCCATCATGACGCTGCATGCGGCCAAGGGGCTGGAGTTCGACATAGTGTTCCTGCCCGGTTGGGAAGAAGGCCTGTTTCCGCATCAGCGCTCGCTGGATGAAAGCGGCAAGGCGGGCCTCGAGGAAGAACGCCGCCTCGCCTATGTCGGTATCACCAGGGCGCGCAAACGATCCACCATTTCATTCGCCCAGAACCGCCGCGTGCACGCCATGTGGCAGACCGCCCTGCCGTCACGCTTCGTTGACGAGTTGCCTGAAGCCCATGTGGAAGTGGATACAATGTCGTCCAGCTATGGTGGCTACAATATCGGCGGTGCAGACCAGTTCGGCGGCTCACGCTTCGACGAGATGAAACCGTTCAACTCCGGCTATGACACACCGGGCTGGAAGCGTGCCCAGGCCCGCCACGCCGACGGCGACGCCCTGCGTTCGACACCGCGCATCGTGGAAGGCAGCCTGACGGCGTCAGATGCAGGACCTGAATCGTTCGAGACCGGCGACCGCATCCACCACCAGAAATTCGGCCCCGGCACGGTCACCCACGTTGACGGCAACAAATTGTCGATCAGCTTTGACAACGCCGGCGACAAGCGGGTACTCGACAGTTTCGTGACCAGAGGGTGAAATCCTGCCTGTAACTACCCTCTTGACGGGAATCGCTGGCTGATCCATCACAAAACCCATGCCATTGCCACCTTTGGATACAACCGGCCTGCCTGCTCTCACCCGCGCCCGCGCGTGGTGGATCGAGAGGCTGGTGGCGCGCCGCAACCGGCGGGCGGAGAAACGCTTGATGAAGCGGCCGGAGTTCGCCAACGCGATTACCGAATATGCCAAGGTATCCAATGTCACCGGCGCCTCCATGTCGGACTATCTGACGCTTTACGAGGAAGTCCGCACCCGCAAGCCGAAGGAAATCCTGGAGTTTGGCACCGGCTTCACCACTGTTGTGATGGCGCAGGCGCTCATTGAAAACGCCTCCGAAGGCGCCCCGCTCGGCCGTATCACCTCGATGGAAGAGCATCAAGGCTGGACGGAGACCGCGCTCAAGGCCCTGCCGCAGGACGTCGCACATGTGGTGCAGATCGTCCACTCGCCAAAGGTTGACGGCTTCTACAAGATGTTCCGGGGCGTGCAATATGCCGAAATTCCCATCCGCGCCTATGATTTCGTGTTTTCAGACGGACCGGAACGCCATTCCCCGGTCAACAATGACAAATTGTTCGACCTGGACCTCATCCATATCGTGCGGCGGTCTTCAAGACCCATTCATGCGGTTGTCGACAATCACTACCTGACTTTCTATGTGCTGCAGAAAGTGTTCGGCACCAAGCTGGCGCGCTATTCGCCGTCACACCGGCTGATGTTCGTCGGCCCGGTGACCAAGACCGATGTCCGGCATTTGCGCAAAGAGAATTTCGTGCCCGACCTGGCCCTGTTCGGCACAACGGAACTGAAACTGCGCATGGCACTCGACGATCAGCCCTACCCCATTCCGGGCAAGTAGCAGTCCACTACCAGCGTATGGTGCCGAGAACGACCCGAGCATAGCGAGGAAAGTTGTTCGACCGGAAAAAACCGAGCGGACACGATGTGTCAGCGAGGCAAGCGCGACCGCGCGCCGGCCGGACAGGCCGCCCCAGCGGAGCCGTCGACCAAAGGGAGACTGGCGCGAGCAGACTCAAATGAACCGCTGATGAACGGGTTATTCAGGCTTCGCTCAACCTGATCCGGTTACACCTGACTTCAAGTTAAACGGACTACCCCCTTAAAGGAACAAGAACAATGAACCGTCGCACCCTCATTTTCACTGGCATTGCCGCCGCCCTGGGCCTTGCAACTGCCGTTACTGCCTCAACTGCCTATGCCGGAAACGGCGGCCTGGTCTACAACCCCAACGCCGTCAAGATGAAGGTCAAGGACGTCACACTGGCGATCAAGTCGCCTGCCGGCAATGTGTGCCCCGGTGTGGCAAGACTTTCGGTGTTTTTCCGTGCCAACAAAAAGGGAAAGATTTCATTCCTGCTGGTGCGTAACAAGGGTTCAGTCATTGGTCCGATCACTGTCCAGACCAAAAAATACGGCAACGAATACCGGGCGTCCTACAACAAGCTGCTCAACATAGGGACGCCAATCAACACCAAGTATCGTGCAGTCGTCACCCATTCGGGCAAGAAGGGCTCGCGCTGGGTACCGCTCAGGGCATCCTGCTGATACAGAACAGCGCTCGCCGGCACCGCCGGCGAGCAAAGCAGTTCGAAAAACATCAAAGAACGGCGCGAGCCGACAAAGTCGGCGACTAAAGCCGTTCGACAAACAAGAATGGCTTCAATCGTTGCGGGTGGCCTTGATCACTGCAGCAGTTGTACCCTGCAGAATTTCAAGATAATCAGCATACTGTCCCTTGCTGAGTATCTTCTTCATCTGCTTTTTCTCCCATGACTCGATCGCCTGGAGCTCATTGGACGCAGCCCGCAGAAGATCAAATTCAGGCTTCGCTTTGGGATCAATCTTGTATTTGGCAAATACCTTGACGATGCGTGTTTCGGACTTGTCGAGGATCGCTTTAACGGCAGCCAATTGCTTGCCGACAAACTTCATACGTACAAGAAGTTGCGGATCATAGATGGTGCCTTCGGTACCTGCCGCACTGGCAGTTACTACCGGCTGAACAGCCACAAGGCCAACAAACATCAATCCCACGAAGAGTTTCTTTAACATAGACATATCAAATTCCCCGCCAACACTTAGCTACTCACTTCGGCTGATTCCTCGCAGGTGTTCAAGGCGATTTGGCGGCACCTGTGTATAAAGATTCGTTTTTGAGCATGGCATTTTATCGTTCTAGAATGAAGTCCATGTCGAACCCAGTTCCCTACCTGATTGTTGGCGGTGGTCCCGTCGGTCTCACTGCCGCACTGGAGATGTCGCGCCGCGGGTTGCCGGTTCATATCATCGACGACGATTTCGGCCCGAGCCCGGAGAGCCGGGCTCTCGCCATCCATGCGCCGACACTGGACATGCTGGAAGCCACAGGGGTTACCGAGCGCCTGCTGGCAGCCGGTCACAAGGTCCGCAATATGGTGGTACACGAAAAAGGCCGCATCATTCTGTCCCTCCCGCTGTCGGACATACCGCATCGCTACAACTTCATCCTGTGTCTGCCGCAATCCCAAACCGAGCAGATATTGACGGATGTGCTGGCTGATACCGGCGTGCAACTGGATTACGGCACTCGTCTGGAGAGTTTCTCATGCAGTTCAGCCGGGGCAACGGCTACGCTGGTCAAAAACGCTGAACAACAGCGGTTTGAGGCCAGGGCCATTATCGGCGCGGACGGATCCCGCTCGGTTGTGCGCAAGCAGGCAGGCATCAGTTTTGACGGTGAAAGCGAACCGCAGCAATTCGGACTGGCCGACATTACGCTATCCGCCTGGCCGTGGCCGTTTGATACGGCAGTTGTGGAATTGCTGGATGACGGCGTGGTTGGTTTCATCCCCATGGCAGAAGGTTTTGGCCGCCTGGTCAGCAATCGCGAAAATGCGCTTGACGCCTCGCCTCAAGGCGCAAAAATCAGCAAGATCGGCTGGACCTCGACGTTCCGTGTTAGTTACCGGCAGGTGGAAGCCTATCAGAAGGAGTGCGTGTATCTGGCAGGCGATGCGGCCCATATTCACTCTCCTGCCGGTGGCATGGGGATGAACCTGGGCATGGCCGATGCCGCCACGTTGGCACGCTTGCTGGCAGAGGGAAACGAGGATCAATACACAAGGCTCAGACATGCCGCCGGTCAGGCCGTATTGAACCAGACCCGCGGCAATACAAGGGGCATGACCAAACGCGGCCCCCTGACAAACTTCCTGATTCGCCACCTGGCGCCGCTTGCCCTGTCAATCGGACCGATAAGACGAAAGGCGCTGAAGGGTCTTGCAGGTCTCGACTTGCCCGCCACCTGGCGCTAAATCAGATTATGTTTCGTGTTGTCCTGACAGTTGCAATCTTCCTGACAAGCTTTGCCGTATGCCATGCCGGCGATGCCAATAAAGGCGAAGATATTGCCATCGAACACTGCCGCCGATGCCACGTCATTCCCGGCCAGAACAATATGGGCATCGGCATTACGCCGTCCTTCAAGGCGATGATACAGTCCAAAGCAGCAGACTGGCGGCACAAGTTCGAGGTTTTCTACGCCCTGCGCCCGCACCCAAGTTTCGTTATCATCCGGGAGTTCCGCACAACGCCTGAATTTCCGCTTGGCATAACACCTGTAGTCATCGCAGTTGACGACCTCGACCACCTGATGGCCTATGTCGACAAACTCGCCCAGGACTTTCGTAAATGAACCAGCAATTCATCCTGACCTCCCCCGGACTGGCAAGGCATCACGCCATCGAACTATCCGATGTGCTGGAGGCCTGCCCATGGCCTGAAGCGCTTGCGGTCTCCATGGTGGAAACCGATGAAGCCCGGGATCTGTGGCGGATTGAGGCCATCTATGCCGATGAACCTGACCGTATCGGGATCGATGACGCCATGCAACGCGCCGGTCTTGACGGTAACAACCTGTCCATCACGCCCGTTCCGCAAAAGGACTGGGTGCGCGAAAGCCTGGCCGGCCTGGCACCGGTCGTGGCCGGACGCCTGTTTGTGCATGGCAATCATGACCGTCATCTGCGCCGGTCAGGCAGCATCAATATAGAAATCGATGCCGGCCTTGCATTCGGCACGGGTCACCACAACACCACGCGCGGATGCCTTGTGGCGCTGCAGAAAGTTCTGAAGGCTTACAAGCCGAAAAACTGCCTGGATGTCGGTTGCGGTACCGGCGTTCTGGCCATTGCGGCCTGCAGGCTGACCGGGATAACAGCCATTGCCAGCGATATTGACGAAGAGGCGGTTACCGTCACCAGGGACAATGCCCGTTTGAACGGCACCGCCCACCTGATGCGGTGCGTCACGGCGACCGGACTGGACCATCCGGCCATCACCGCCCATGCACCGTACGACCTGATATTGGCGAATATTCTGGCCCGGCCCCTGATGGCATTGGCGCCGGCCATTGCCGCGGCGCTCAGCTCAAGCGGAAGGCTGATCCTGTCCGGCCTGACAAGCGATCAGGTCCGCATGGTACGCGCAAGCTATCTTGCTCAGGGCCTGTGCGTCATTGACACCCTGGTCGACGACAACTGGGCAACATTGACACTTGCACATAAACAAAGAGGGATGGCCTGAACCATCCCTCCTGACACTCATTTTGAAAAAGAGTCGAAAACGCTTTGTGGCTTAGCGACCCCAGACATGTGCCCGGATGTCAGCGCGCTCGATACCAATGTCTGCAAGCATTCTGTCGTCCAGGCTTTCCAGACGGCTTTGAACGCGGCGGCGATGTGCGTAAGTTTTGACATTGTTCGCAAGGCGGCTCAGCTGCCCAACAAAGTCGAGACTGGCACCATCGCGCATTTCGACTGCACGGTTTGCAACGACGACGACCATTTCATTTCTCCATTTTCAACAAGGCCCCGGGTTTTCTGTTCCAGACCCGGAGCGGTTTACATTACTGCACCGCGCTATTTTTTGCGCCGCACAATTCGTACATCCCCTATATGTGAAGTGCTGTATTTTTTACCAGCGACGTTTTGATATCGCAGATATGCGCGCCGTGCATATCGAGATATACGACTTGTTAACACTCGAATTTACATCATTTTTATTATTTAAAATCAATATGTTAAATAAATTTTAGCCACCCGGACACACCTTACCGGAAGTTAACAAATCCGGTTGCATTTCCAGGGTGCGTCAAAAGTGACCACTTGCACTCGATTCAGGCGCGGGCCGCTACCTCGAATTTTCGAAATTGTTGCGTCGCACAATAGATCAACGCATCGGAATCAATGCCGGTAATCCATTGCCGACACGGCACGTGTTGGTTAGTCTGGCTCAATGTTTCAGAATTTTTCCGACACCGACCAACGCCATCTCACACCAGCACGCATTGCAGACCTCCGAGACCGGTTGGAGGCCCTGGGCATCGACGGGCTGGTTGTGCCGCGTGCCGATGAATTTCAGGGCGAATACGTCCCTGCCTGCGCCGAGCGTTTGAACTGGCTGACCGGATTTTCCGGTTCAGCCGGCAGCGCCGTGCTGCTGAAGTCGGCAGCCGCCATCTTTGTTGACGGGCGCTACACACTGCAGGTGCGCGAGCAAGTTGACCTTGACCTGATAACACCGCTTCAGGTGCCTGACGAATCTCCCCATGACTGGGTAAGTCAGAACCTTCCCGAGGGCGGGAAACTCGGTTTTGATCCATGGCTGCTCACCATCCAGGACGCGAAGCGATACGATGCGGCATGCCGAGAGGCCGGTGCCGAACTGGTCGCACTGGACAGCAACCCGATTGACGCGGTCTGGCAGGACCGCCCGGCGGCCCCCGCCAACCCCGTTGTTCAGCAACCATTGCAGTTCGCCGGTGTTTCCGGCGAAGACAAATTGCGCGCGATTGCGGAAGGATTGCGGGAACGTGACGCTGCCGCCTGTGTGTTGACCCAGACAGATGCCGTTGCATGGGTTTTCAACATTCGCGGCAGTGACATTCCCCACACGCCCGCTGTACTGGCCTTCACCATTGTTCATGACGATGCCTCCGCCGACCTGTTTCTGGATGCATCCAGAATTGACGAAGATGCCCGCGACGCTCTGAGCCAGGCCAATGTCCGGCTGTCGCCACCTGAAAAGATGACGGAGGTCCTGCAGGCGCTCGGTGCAGCAACCGCCAACGTGGAACTTGATTTTCCGTGGGCAGCAGAGGCTCTCAGGCGCACGCTGACGGCATCCGGCGCCACCGTAACCCATCACGAAAGCCCCTGTACGCTGCCGCGCGCCACCAAGAACCGGGCCGAGCTTGAGGGCGCGCGTGCTGCCCACCTGCGCGATGGCGTTCCCATGGCGCAATTTCTGCGCTGGCTGGATGTCAATGCACCTGCCGGCAAACTGGACGAAATTTCAGCTGCCAAAAAACTGGAAGCGCTGCGGGCACAGACCGGTGAACTGTGCGACCTGTCGTTCGATACCATTTCAGGTGCCGGGCCGCATGCGGCCATTCCCCATTACCGGGTGTCGGAAACCAGCAATCTGCCGATAGAAAAAGACCGCATCTACCTGGTTGATTCCGGCGCCCAATATGTGGACGGCACAACAGACATCACCCGCACAATTATTGCCGGCACGCCGACGCCTGAAATGAAGGATCGTTTTACCCGGGTGCTCAGGGGCATGATCAACCTGTCCCGGGCCAGGTTTCCCGCAGGCACCACGGGCGGCCATCTCGATCCGGTGGCTCGGGCGCCGCTGTGGGAAGCCGGCCTCGACTTCGATCACGGCACCGGCCACGGCGTTGGCAGCTACCTGTCGGTACATGAAGGCCCGCAGCGGTTTTCAAAGACAGACAGGACAGTGCTGCAGCCGGGCATGATCCTGTCCAATGAACCCGGTTACTACAAGGCAGGCGAGTACGGCATCCGCATCGAGAACCTTCTCGTGGTTCGCGAGGCCGAAACCATCGAAGGCGGCGAGCGCCCCATGCACTGGTTTGAAACGCTTACATTCACGCCCATCGACCGCAATCTTGTAGAACCGGCCATCATGAGCGATGCCGAACTGGACTGGCTCGACGACTATCATGCCCAGGTTCTGAAAAATGTTACTCCACGGCTGGAAAGCGAGCAGGACCAAGCCTGGTTGCAGGCGGCCTGCGCACCGATCACCCGATAAGCATACGCAAGCCCACCACGCTGGCCACACCTGTTGCGACCGAGACAAGCAAAGGCAGCCGAAACGCCGCCATCACGGTAATGCCAGCAGCTAACGTTTCTGCCAGGCCCGTCGCCAGCACCGTTGGCGCGATAACCGCCATCAAGACAGCCGGTGGCAGGGCATCCATCGCCGAACGTGCCCTGCCCCCGACATTGGCAAGCCGCAGCAGCCACAGGCCGGCAATGCGGGTCAGGTAGGTCGCCAGCGCCATGCCGATGATGGCCAGCAGCGTATTTGCATCCAGGCTCATGACGGCATTATCCCGTCGGGATTCTGCTCGTCGCTTTTCGCGTGCAGCGCGGCAGCCGTTCCGACACCGGCAAACGCCCCCGCGATAATGTACCAGGCGCCGGGCACAAGCAGGTAAACCAGTGCTGATACCGCGCCGCTTGCAGCCAGTACGGCACCGGTGCGCCAATTGCTCCAGAAGCTGACGAGTATGCAGATGAACACTGCCGAGAATGCGAAATTGAAACCGTAGGCCGAAGGATCGCCAAGCCCGCGCCCGGCGACCGCCCCCAACAGCGATGCGGTAGTCCATATCAGCCACATGGAGACCCCGATGCCGAAATAGTAGGCCGGCGTCAGGCTGCCGTCACGCACACGGCGTTCAGCAAATGCCCAGCCCTCGTCGGTGAGGACAAACATGGCGGCATACTTTGCCGGTCTGCTGAAATCCGTCATTGCGCGGCCGATACTGGCCCCCATCAGCACATGACGCACGTTCACCACAAGTGCTGTGAACACCAGCAAGCCGATTGGTGCCGGATCGGCCCATTGATCAATGGCGACAAACTGCAGCGCACCTGCATAAACCGTGGCGCTCATCAGCCAGACTTCAAGCGGAGACAGCCCCTTTGCCGCCGCCAGGGTGCCGAACAGCAAGGCGATGGGAGTGCTGGCAACAAGCACAGGAAGAATGGCAACAGCCCCGGCTGAGAACTCCTGTATCCTTGCACCCATATCCCTTATCCCAGCAGATGCCGCAAGGCAGCCACGGTCGCCATTGCCACAACAATCACAACGGCCGTCGGGGCTCTCAGTCCGACAAGCACGGCGATGCCTCCCGCAATTGCCTCCGGCAGGCCCTGGGTCAAGACGGCAGGTGCGATAACTGCGGTGAGCACCGCCACCGGCATTGCTTCGAACGCCGCTGTCGAGACCGGCCCCAGTTCGACCCGCGCCATGACAACCGCACCGACGGCCCGCATGGCGAACGTCGCCAGTGTGACCAGCAGGATCAGGACCAGGTTGTAGGGATCCATCGTCATGGTGTCTGCGCCTGTCTGGCCTTGCGCGCAGCCATCAATCCGGCCACCGCAACGCCAGCCATCGCACCGATGAAGACATACAGCGCTGAAAACCCCGCAAGCTTGGCAGCGATAGCCACCCCACCGCTTGCAACCGCAACCGGCAGCGCGCCGGAGCGTTTCCAGAACGGCAGCGCCAGGGCTATGAAAATACCGATAAAACCAAAATCCAGTCCCAGCCTGGTCGGGTCGTCGATAAGCTTGCCCAGCAATGCACCTGCCAGTGTGCCGGATACCCAGATCAGGTATATCGGCACGGTAATGCCGGAGATGAACCAGAACGAAACCTGCCTGGTCAGGTGGCGCACTTCACTCATGCCCCACGCCGGGTCCGTAAGGGTTGCGATCGTCAGCCAGCGCTGAACCGGCGTAAAATGATTGATCTTGCGTTGCACCGATGCAGCCTGCAGCGCGAACCGGACATTGATCGAGATCGCCGCCAGCATGACCAGCAGCCAGGCTTGTGGCTCGTACCAGACTTCCAGTGCCAGCAGCTGGCCACCACCGGCAAACACAGTCGCACTCATCAAGGTCGCCTCAAACGCCGACAGGCCCTTCTGCACACTTGTTGCGCCGGTAATGAAGGAAAACGATATCGGCGCCACCAGCATGGGTAAAACCAGCCTGAAGCCGTCAAGGAATTCCTGTTTGCCGGTGCTCATGGAGGTGCTTTTTTAAGGGAGAGGAATACTGAAGGAGATTTTCATCATTCGCACTCCATGCGCAAGACCGAATGCTGCCGGGCTGGGTTGCATGTTTGTGGGGCTTTGTTCTTTGCCGCTCACGCAAGCAGCCTGGCGGCTGCGCTCCGCGGGGGCGCACTTCGTGCGGCGGCCGGTCGGCCTTGCCTCGGCACTTCGTGCCTCGGAGGCATTCATCACAACAGTTGTTCGGGGTCGGAGAGCCGCGCGAGGCACGAAGTACCGAGTAAAGCTGTTCGACCAGATTAATGCCTAACAGCACACACCTGCCTTTATGTTGAACCTCAACTAGGCCCGACCGGGCCTCGGGCCGTTCAGGCCCGCCCTAGCGGAGTGCAGCCGACAGGCTGCTTGCGTGAGCGGAGTAAAGACCCGCGCTTGCCATCCGGCAAGATACATTTATCCTTCCAATGAAACTTAAACTTCCCAGCTATTTCCTCACGCACGCAAACAGTTTAGCCGGAGTAATGAATGCCCCGCGATCCTCGCTATGACGTCCTGTTCGAGCCAGTGAAGGTTGGTCCGGTTACCGCAAAAAACCGGTTCTACCAGGTGCCGCATTGCACGGGCATGGGCTGGCTGCGCCCAAACACGCTGGCCGCCATGCGTGGTGTGAAGGCCGAGGGAGGCTGGGGTGTCGTCAATACCGAGTACTGCTCCATACACCCGACCTCCGATGACCTGCCCTACCCGTACGCAAGCCTGTGGGATGCCTCCGACATCAGGGCGCATGCGAAAATGACCGGTAACGTGCATGAGCACGGAGCACTGGCCGGTGTTGAGCTCTGGCACGGCGGCAGCCGCAGCAGCAATCAGTTCAGCCGCGATGTGGCAATTGGTGTGACCAGCCTGCCGTCGGCATCCGGAGTGCCGTTCCAGTCGCGGGCCATGGACAAGCAGGACATTGCACAGCTCCGGCGCTGGCACCGGGATGCGGCCCTGCGGGCGCGTGAGGCAGAGTTTGACCTGGTCTACGTTTATGCCGCTCACGGCTACCTCCTGTCACACTTCCTGTCGGCCCAAACCAATCACCGGACAGATGAATATGGCGGCAACTTGCGCAACCGGACCCGCCTGTGCCGCGAACTGATTGAAGAGACCAAACAAGCCGTCGGCGACAAGTGCGCTGTAGCAGTGCGCTTCGCCGTGGACGGGCTTTCAGACGATAATGAAAGCCGCGACATGTTTTCGCTGATGGCGGAAATGCCCGACCTGTGGGACATCACCGTCCATGATTATTCCCACGAGATGGGCGTTTCGCGCTTCGTCGGTGAAGCATCACTGGAACCGTTGATGTCGTTCGTGAAATCGGCAACCACCAAGCCGGTTGTCACCGTCGGCCGCTTTACCTCGCCCGACACCATGGTCAGTCATATCAGGCGCGGCGTTTCCGATTTCATCGGTGCAGCCCGGCCATCAATCGCGGACCCGTTCCTGCCTAACAAGATTGCAGACGGCAGGCCGGAAGACATTCGTGAATGCATCGGCTGCAATATCTGCTATGCGGGCGACGGTCTCGGCGTGCCGATCCGTTGTACCCAGAACCCGGCCATGGGCGAGGAATGGCGCAAGGGCTGGCATCCCGAAACCATCAGCGCGAAACAATCGAACGACAAGATACTGGTCGTCGGCGCCGGTCCCGCAGGGCTGGAATGCGCCCGTGCGCTGGGCCAGCGCGGCTACGAGGTCATGCTGTCAGAGGCGCGGCGCGAACTGGGCGGCAGGGTAACGCTGGAGGCCCGCCTGCCGGGATTGAGCGAGTGGGCGCGGGTCCGCGACTACAGGACCCAGCAACTGCAGGCCATGGCAAATGTACAGATCTTTCCGGAAAGCGAGTTGAGCGCCGATGACGTGGCGCTGGTCGAACCTGACCATGTTGTCATTGCGACCGGCTCGAGCTGGCGCAATGACGGACTTGGCCGGTCCAACACAGCCGGCATCTCCAGACTGCAGGCACCGTCACAGATATTCACACCGGACGACATCATGGCAGGTCGCCTGCCTGAAGGACGGGTGCTGGTGTTTGATGACGACAACTACTACATGGCTGCGGTCGTTGCTGAACTACTAAATACGGCCAATGCCTCCGTAACCTATGTAACGCCTGAAAATCTCGTCGCGTCATTTGGCGCCGAGACAGCGGAACAGCACGGTACGCAGAAACGGCTGATAGAACTGGGCGTCGATCTGGTCCTGGCTCATAATCTTCATGGCTTTGACGGCAATGAAGCTCTGCTCAAGTGCATCTACACCGAACGAGACCGCACAGTGCTGGCTGACGCGATCGTCATGGTCACGGCCCGGTCACCGAATGAGGCACTGTACCGGGAGTTGCTGGAAGGGCTTGCACAAGGCTCCGCCGGTCCGATGAAATCCGTCAGGCGTATCGGAGATTGCGAGGCACCCGCTATCATCGCAGCAGCGGTGTACGCCGGTCACAGATATGCGCGCGAATTCGATGCGGGCGATGCGAGCGATAACGATGTCAAGCGGGATGGCGTGGAGACCTGAAACGCAACCTCGCCCATGCCGGCATCTACTGGCGGTTTTCATTACGCTGCAGGCACTGGACGAACACAGTGTAACCGGTTCAGTTATACACTGCGAGCGGCCATCATCCCTTCATAAACGGCCTCTTCCGCCGAGCGCGGGCTGAGGCAGTCTCCGGCAAGCGTGACCGGTACGCCGATCGAGCGCAATGCAGTTTCCATTCCGGTTTCCGGTTGATGTCCCTGAGCGACGACCAGCGTATCCGTATCCGCGCACTCGATCGCTTCGCCCGACAGGGTATGCATGAAGAAGGCCGTGTCGCCCATAGCGCCGAAGAACCGTGCATAGGGAACAATTTCCACGCCCAGCTTCCGGATCGTGCCGATCCAATGCCAGCGCAGGTATTTTTGCAGGTTCTGTCCGGCCATTTCACCGTCGACGCATAAACGCACATGCGAGCCTTCGCGCGCGAGCTTTTCCGCCAGGCCCAGCCCGACCCAGTCGCAGCGCCAGTCGGCTATCACGACCGATGCGCCGGGATTGACCTCGCCCCTGAGGACCTGCCACGCATTGACCGCCTGGACATCATCGGCAATGTCCACATCAGGCATGTACGGCGTCGCACCCGTTGCCATGATGATCGCGTCGGGGCAAAGCGCTGCCATCTGTGCCGGATCAGCGCGGCACTTCAGCCTGACCTTTACTCCGGCCAGCTCCATCTCGCGATTCAGGTTGGTGACGATACCGCCGAACTCTGCGCGCCCGGGCAGTTGTTGTGCAAGCAGGGCTTGTCCGCCCAACTGGCCGGCAGCCTCGCATAGCGTGACACGATGGCCGCGTTCCGCAGCAATGGCTGCCGCCTTCATTCCCGCCGGCCCGCCGCCCACAACGACAACATGCCGGGGCGTTTGGGTTTTCGGGTGCGGCAGGAGTTCACGCTCGCGTCCGGTGACAGGATGCTGGATGCAGGAAATTCTCACGCCCATATGGTAGTGGCCGATACATGCCTGGTTGCACCCTATGCAGGCTCGTATGTCGTCTATCCGGCCGTCGCGAGCCTTGGCTGGCATGTCCGGGTCGGAAATCAGGGCACGGGTCATGCCGCACATATCGGCCTGGTTGCTTGCCAGAACCTGTTCTGCGAGCTGTGGCTGATTTATCCGGCCTGCCACAAAAACCGACTTGCGCACCTGGGCCTTGATCGCGCCGGCCTGGGGTGCGAGGTAGGCATGCTCGACCTGCATTGGCGGCACCACGTGCACCGATCCGGCCAGTCCCATCATCGAGCCTGTCGTCACGCTCAGATAGTCGAGTTCAGGTTCCTCGTTGAGGCGCTGGCAAATGCTCAGCCAGGCGGCTTCATCGAGCCCGTCCGGTTCTACTTCTTCTGCAGAAATCCGCAGGCCGATGACCTTGTCCGGACCGACCGCCTTGCGTGTCGCTTTCAACATCTCCGCCACCATCCTGAACCGGTTTTCCGGCGTGCCGCCGAACTCGTCCGAGCGATGATTGGTCAGCGGGTTGAGAAACTGCGCAATCAGCATGCCGTGGCTTGCGGTCAGCTCGACCCCATCCAACCCGGCCTCGATCATCCGCGCCGCCGCCCTGGCAAACGCATCGATGATGAACCACACATAGTCGTTGGACATTTCGCGCGGCATGCAGTGAAACCGGTGATCCGGCACTACCGAGGGAGCATAGGCGACACGCTGCATGCCGTCCTGGGCATAGGTGATGCGGCCGCCATGGTTGATTTGCGCAAAAAGCCGGGTGTCATGGCGGTGCACGGCTTCCGCTACCCTGCGGTACCCCGGAATGCAGTCGTCGGTGCTTGAGTCGAGATAATAGGACGCGGAGACCTCGTCGCTGTTCGGACGCGAGGATTCCATGACAATCAGGCCTGCACCTCCACGCGCTCGAGTTTCATGATAGGCAACCATGTCGTCGCCGGGAACACCATCGCGCGCCAGGATCGTCTGGTGCGCAGTCGAGAATATGCGGTTGCGAAATTCACAAGCCCTTATCTTGTGCGGTGTGAAAAGGTGTTTGAACGACAAGATTACAGGTCTCCCCTCACGACACGATCAACTGGAAAGCGACACCGCCGCGACGCCACGCGTTTCGGCCATGGTGCGGTGCCGGCGACGTTCCATGCCGTTGCAGCGGGGCACATGGTCGAATCCTGGTCTCCGCCGTTTTCGGGCCGATGCTGACTTGCCCGAACAGAATATGGCAGCTGGATTCTACCATTTGACGGATGTCCCTCTCATTGCTTCGGCACAATCAGTTTTCGACGGTGGCTTGGCCAACCATCAAGACCAGAAGCGGCCCGTTTGAACGGCGGGCATTCATCGCCTTGACTTACACGTTTGAGCCAAACTACTCTCTGAACGGTTGTTCAGTTAGTCAACTGCAAAATCCGGGTGGCAAAGTTTTTGGGTTAGCCGGTGACGCTTTCAAAATGCAGAGATTCCCTTTGCAATACGCAGTCGGGCTCCTGCGGATTGATCGGAATCAAGAGATCATCAAGTTTCAGGGAGGAAACACGACGATGAAATTCACTAGTAAATTGAAGGCACTGGCTTGCGTAGCCGCGGCTGGTGCATTGCTTACCGTGCAGGCGGCGGCTCAGGAGCGGGTCCTGAAAGTCACGAACTGGGCCGAATACATTGGCGCAGATACAATCAAAAATTTCGAGAAAGAAACCGGCATCAAGGTCGTTTACGACAATTACGAGTCTGTTGAGGCTATCGATGCCAAACTGCTCGCGGGCGACAGCGGCTACGATGTCGTCTCTCATGCTGCCTCACAGGTCGCACGTTTGATAAAGGCCGGGGGCATACTGCAGCCCGTCGACAAATCCAAACTGGACAATTTCAAGCACATGGACAAGGCGGTCATGGCTCAGTTGTCCGGCAAATGGGACCCGGACAACAAGTACGTTGTTCCGTTCATGTGGGGCACCCACGGTGTGACCTTCAACAAGGAACTGGTGCTTGAAACCTATCCCGACGCACCAATTGGCTCGCTCGACCTGATCTTCGACCCCAAACACATGAAAGAATTATCAAAATGCGGTGTCTCTTTCCTCGATTCACCGACTGACATGATCCCGATGGCCCTTGCCTATCTCGGACTGCCGCCGGACTCAACCAGCCGGAAAGACTACCAGCAGGTCGGAGAACTTCTCAAAAAAATCCGCCCGTACGTGAAAACGTTCGACAATTACGCCTACCAGAGAATGCCGCAGAAAGAATTCTGCGTGTCAACCACATGGGGCCCGGATGGCCTGCTTGCCATGTCAGGTGCCGCGGAAGCCAAAACCGGTGTCGTGCTCGACTTCTTCCTGCCAACCGGAAAAGGCAAGTCCAACTTCTGGGTTGACGGCTGGGTCATCCCGGCTGACGCGAAAAACATCGAGGAAGCACACATGTTCCTCAACTACATGATGCGTCCGGAAGTGGGTGCAGCAGACAGCAACACCACTTGGTATGCATCTGCCAACATCACCGCCAAACCGATGATCGACAAGGCGGTAACCTCAAGTCCCGCCGCCTACCCGACGCCGGAACAGGTCGCGGATATGTACACACTGAATCCGCTGCCACCCAAGGCTGAAAAATTCCGGACAAGAACCTGGACCGATTTCAAGGCCGGCAACTAGACAGCAGTAGGCTGTGATGACGACCCCCGGCTGGGGGCCGCCATCACACCGCTGTTCAGACCGCACAAGAAAAACGAGGTCCAACATGGCTGGTGATCCGACTGCGAGTGACACTCCATGGCTCGACACCGACGCAGAACCGATGGTCCGCGTCAGGGGTGTTACGAAGAAATTCGGTGAAATCACCGCTGTAAACAACATAGATCTCGACATTTACAAAGGCGAACTGTTTTGCCTGCTCGGCGGTTCAGGGTGCGGCAAGACCACCCTGCTCAGAATGCTGGCCGGCTTCGAAACACCCACATCTGGCACGATTCTTATCGATGGTGCCGATATGTCGACGGTGCCGCCTTATGAGCGTCCGACAAACATGATGTTTCAAAGCTACGCGCTGTTTCCGCACATGAGCGTTGAAAAGAACATCGCCTTTGGCCTTAAACAGGACAAGCTGCCAAACGATGAAATCGACCACAAGGTCCACGAGATACTCAAGCTGGTTGAGCTTCAGGACTACAAGAAGCGCAAGCCGCAACAGCTATCCGGTGGCCAGCGCCAGCGAGTGGCGCTCGCGCGCGCCCTGGTCAAGGAGCCGAAACTTCTGCTCCTCGATGAACCGCTCGGTGCCCTCGACAAGAAACTGCGTGAGCAAACTCAGTTTGAACTTGCCAACATTCAGGAGCAGGTTGGCATCACTTTTGTCGTCGTTACACACGATCAGGAAGAAGCGATGACGCTTTCTAGCCGAATTGCCGTAATGGATGCCGGCAAGCTCGCACAGATTGGTACTCCGACCGAAATATACGAATTCCCGGAATCGCGTTTTGTCGCGGATTTCATCGGTTCGGCGAATATTCTGGAAGGCAAGGTTACGGAAAACAGCCCGGACCATGTCCGGGTCGATACCGAGCTGGGCGAAATCTATATCGACCACGGGCAATCGGTGAAAGAAGATGGCCGAGTATGGATTGCCATACGGCCGGAAAAAATCAAGTTGAGCAAAACGGCACCGAGAAAAGGCAAGTCCACAGCCAATCAGGCACAGGGCAAAGTCGATGACATCGGTTACCTGGGCAACACCTCGATCTACAAGATTCGCCTGAACGATGGCCTGATTGTTGATGTCACTGCACCCAATCAGGTCAGGCCAAGGAGCCGGACACACCAGATCACCTGGGAGGATACCGTGTATCTCACCTGGGATCCATCAAGCGCGATGTTGCTGAAGACATGAGCGACATTACCGCAAACACGACCTCCGAACCATCGGCAGACCGGTCAGGCATACTCCAGAAACTTGCCCGGCGTATTCAGTCCGGATGGCGATCCATCATCGTGTTTGTGCCCTATGCCTGGTTGTTGGTGTTTTTCCTGCTTCCGTTTTTCATAGTCGCCAAGATAAGCCTGGCAGAGATCGTCATAGCCAGCCCGCCATTCTCCAAAATGATTGAATGGACCGATGACGGGATCATGAACATCCGGCTGGTTTTCGACAACTACATCTACATCCTGACGGATAGTCTGTATTACCGGACATACTTCAACTCCCTGAAAATCTCGATCATTTCCACCATCGTCTGCCTGTTGATCGGCTACCCGATGGCCTACGGCATCGTTCGCTCGGGACCCGTGGCAAAGAGACTTTTGCTGTTCGCGGTCATACTGCCGTTCTGGACATCGTTCCTGCTGCGCGTGTACGCGTGGATGGGCCTGCTGGCAGACCAGGGAACCATAAACAATTTGCTGATCTGGTTGGGGTTGATCGACGAGCCCATTCGCATGCTCTACACCGAGTTCGCGGTGTATATCGGCATCGTGTACACCTATCTGCCGTTCATGATCCTGCCGCTTTATGCCAACATGGAACGGTTGGACAACAGCTTGAACGAAGCGGCTGCAGACCTTGGTTCGCGACCGGTAAACACGTTTCTGAAAGTCACCCTGCCATTAACAGTGCCCGGAATTATCGCCGGTTCATTGCTTGTGTTCATTCCGGCAACCGGCGAGTACGTAATTCCCGATCTGCTTGGCGGTGGTAATGTTTTGATGATCGGACGCCTGCTTTTCAACGAGTTCTCAGCCAACACGGATTGGCCGGTTGCGTCAGCCGTTGCCATTGTCCTGCTGGTCCTGCTCGTATTGCCCATGACTATATACCAGTATTTCCAGGGCAAGGCCGCGGAGGAGCAATAACCGATGTATGGCAAGCGCTCCAGATTTCTTTCAGTGATGCTCGCTATCGGCCTGGCGTTCTTCTACATCCCGATGATTCTGCTTATCATCTACTCATTCAATTATTCAAAGCTTGTACCGGTCTGGGGTGGATGGTCGCTGCGCTGGTACGAAGTGCTGTTCAAGTCAGAAGAGGTTTGGAACGCAGTTGCGCTCAGCGTCCAGATAGCAGTTGTGAATGCCACATTCGCAACCATACTGGGAACGCTTGCCGGCCTGGCGATGGTGCGGTTCGGCAGATTCAAGGGGCGGACGCTGTTTGGCGGTATGCTGGTTGCGCCACTGGTCATGCCGGAAGTGATAACAGGACTGTCACTGCTGGTATTGTTCATCACGCTGAAACAATTGATCGGCTGGCCTGCCGAGCGCGGATTTACAACGATCACAATCGCGCACATTACCTTCTCTTTGGCCTACGTGGCCGTGATTGTTCAGGCACGCTTGACCGGTATGGGCCAGACCCTTGAAGAGGCCGCATCGGACCTCGGAGCCAAGCCGTTCAAAGTCCTGACAGCGATCACAATTCCGCGCCTGGCTCCGGGAATGATAAGTGGCTGGCTTCTGGCTTTCACCCTGTCGCTGGATGATCTGGTGATCGCAAGTTTTGTTACGGGACCGGGTGCGAATACCTTGCCGATTCTGATCTTTTCACGCATTCGACTGGGGTTGCGTCCCGACATCAATGCACTGGCAACAATCATTATCCTGTTTGTTGCAGCTTTCGTCGCAATTGCTGCATTGATCATGTACTACCAGCAAAAACGCCAGGAACTCGATCAGCAGATCGCCGATCGGGGAGACACCTGACGGCGGCGCCTCCGGGGACGTCTATGTCGGGTTCTTCAGCAGCTTGTTGTTGAGTGTCTCCAGGTGACCGGGCTCGGGCGCTTCCGGCTGATTCAGCACCGGCATAACCGCACGCAACTGGTCATGATACTGTTTTACGCCATACTCCAGGTCAGACAGGATAAAGCCCTGAAAGCCGCTTGAATGCGCTGCTTCGTTGGACCAGACAGTCAACTGGATGTCTTCTGCCGCAGTATCATTATCAATCCGCTCAGACAGGTAGCGCGCCGCCAGAATGCGCCGGTTGAAGGTCGCATCTGCAGCATCTGAAAGCGGCATGCCGTACGCGCCGCCGCGCAATGCCGTCTTGTCGGTTGCCAGCGGAAACTCCTGATAAAATCCCAGCCCTTCCGGGTAGAAATACAAAACCTGATTGGGAAACATCCCGATATAAAGCCACGCCTTGCGATGGCTTTCCGGCAGATAATCTATGTCAGGCAGAATGTTGTTATAAGCCCGCACCGACCACAGCCGGTTATGATCGGTTTTGAAGGGACCGAATGACCGTGTCGTGCCGTCCTGCCAGTGTTCATCGAAATAGTTGTTGCCGTACAGATCCTGCAAACCGGGATGTGCCATGGGGACATGATATCCCTCGTTGTCGACATCCCGGACACACTTCCAGTTGGACGCTATCTCCTGGGACCAGAAACTGTTGCGGGTCGGTTCTGCCTCGGCTGACCGGTACAGCGCAATTTCGGCTTCATGGCGGACCAGAAGGTCCCTGACCGCCGGTTGCGGGCCGGGCTGAAACCTGACGAACACAAATCCGTGCCAGATTTCAAACTCCACCGGAACAAGGCCGTGCTCGACCGGATCAAGCGTCGGCACCGATTTGGGTTGCGCAACCGTTCGCAGTGTTCCGTCGAGGTTAAACGACCAGCCATGAAACGGACAAACCAGCGCCGAACCGCACGTGCCGGTTTCGTTGACCACCACCCGTGATCCGCGATGGCGGCAGACATTGTGGAATGCGCGTATTTCGCTGTCCTTGCCGCGCACAATGATGGCCCGCTCCCCTGCCACATCGAAACAGAAATAGTTACCCGGCTCAGGCGCGTTGCTGACATGGCCTGCCAGTTGCCAGTGACGGCGGAACAGCAGGTCCCGTTCCAGCTCAAGCTGTTCGTTGTTTGTGTATGCCCAGGCGGGCAGCCCGCTGCGGTCCCATTGCTCGGGCGCGCCACCGATTTGCGACTTGTCGAGCGCAGGTGGAGCGGCGTTGAAGCTTTCCATCCGGGTCATCAGAAACGCCTTTGCCAAACTGAACGATCATTCAATATAGCATGATTTTTCCAATTGTGACAATTCGGGAGTTACGATTCCGGCCGAAAATCGACGGCCGTGTTTCAGGTACTGTTGGAAAATGGGTTTTGTGGCCCCCTGTCAGCAGCGCTCGACCCGGGCTGCAAAGCACCCCGGCTTTGCATAGTGCAAGTGGATGTAATCCACCTGCGGGTCATCCAGAAACCGGTTCAGCACCGATTCCAGTTGTGTTCCTTCAACTGCTTCGGCATCGATCATGATATGATCCGCATTGAAGGCCCGCACCGACATCAGCCGATGCCGGAACAAGGCTGGTATCTCTCCTTCGTTCAGGAAACTCTGTGCCACATTGTTCCTGACATAAATGGCATGGCTTGACCTGAACGGGCTGTCCGCCGGCTGGTGTTCATAGTGAACCAGAACCACCTCTTCGCCGATCTCTGCATCTTGCAGGCTCACACGGCACGGCGTTCCGGGGTTGGCATCGACAACAACGCGTCTGGCCTGGTGGCGCTGCAGTTCATCATCGGACATTGAGAACAGCGAGCCAAACTGATCTGGCTCAAGTGATTGAATAAGAAACGACATCTTGTGCTCCCTGGATTGGATCATCTGACGATCCTGATGTCGCTCAGGCCATAAGGCCACCCGTTTTACGGGCCCGTTTCGCTTTCATCATTCAAACTTGGAGACAACACACGGCAATGTTTCCGTGCTGCTCGGATGACCGGCGAAAGCTGTGCTCGTCTAGCTCTCCACCCGGACAAACCAGTCATCTTCAGAGATGACCTCGACCCCCAGTTCGGCTGCCTTCTTCAGCTTTGATCCGGCGCCCGGACCGGCCACAACAAGGTTGGTTTTCTTGGACACCGAACCGGCCACTTTCGCGCCTAGCCGTTCCGCCATGGCTTTGGCTTCATCGCGTGTCATGCGCTCCAGCGCCCCGGTGAAAACGACCGTCATGCCGGACACGGGCGACCCGGTGTCGACGGCTTCCAGCGGCTGAATGTCGAGATGATCATCAACCAGTTCCTGAACCACGGACAGATTGTGCGGTTCGGCAAAAAAATCTGCCACGGCGCGCGCTACCACATCGCCGATGCCGTCAATGTTGACCAGGTCGGCATAGGCTTCCGATGCATGGTCCTGGGCCGCTGCCATTGCCACCAGAAACTGATCCGCTGTTCCGTATGACCGGGCCAGCGTGCGACCAGTGGTTTCGCCCACATGGCGAACACCAAGCGAGAATATGAAGCGGTCGAGACCGATCCTGCGGCGCTCATCAATGGCGGCAAACAGATTGCTCGCTGACGTTCCGCCCCAGCCCTCCCGGTCCTTCAGCTTCTTCAACGAGCGTTCATCCCGAACCTTGAGCGTGAAGATATCCTGCGGCGACTGTATCAGACCGTCATCGTAAAATTCCTGGATGACCTTGTCGCCCATGCCTTCAATATCAAACGCATTGCGCGACACGAAATGCTTGAGCCTTTCGACGCGCTGGGCCGGACATATCAGGCCTCCGGTACAACGGCGCACCACATCCATCTTGCCGGTTTTCTCGTTGATCTCGCGCACCGCATGCGAACCGCAGGCAGGACACGTGGTCGGAAACTCGTACTCCACAGCAACTGCCGGGCGTTTGTCGGGCAAATGGCCGAGCACCTGCGGTATGACATCCCCTGCCCGCTGGATGGTCACCGTATCACCGATACGAATGTCCTTGCGAATGATCTCGTCTTCATTGTGCAAGGTTGCATTCGACACCACCACCCCGCCAACCGTGACCGGCTTCAATCTCGCCACAGGTGTCAGCGCTCCGGTGCGGCCCACCTGAATGTCGATACCCTCCAGAACCGTGGTGGCCTTCTCGGCAGCGAACTTGTGTGCCACGGCCCAGCGCGGCGAGCGCGACACGAAACCCAGTCGCTCCTGCCAGTCGAGCCGGTTTACCTTGTAGACCACGCCGTCAATGTCATACCCCAGCGAGGCCCGTTGCTCTTCGATGGACCGGTAGTGCGCCAGCAATTCATCGACAGAAGTACAGAGTTTCGTCAGCGGATTGACCGGAAATCTCCAGCGATCGAACGCATCCAGAACTCCGCGCTGGGTCTCGGCGGGCAACCTGTCAACCTGCCCCCAGGCATAGGCGAAAAACCGCAATGGACGCGACGCTGTAATGGCTGCATCAAGCTGGCGCAGGGAGCCGGCGGCAGCGTTGCGCGGATTGGCGAAAACCTTGGCATTTGCCTCTAACTGTGACTCATTAAGTTGAGCGAAGTCTTTGTGAGACATATAAATTTCGCCACGCACCTCAAACACATCCGGAAAGTCGGAACCTGTCACCTTGTGGGGGATATCTCCGATCGTTTCGACGTTTCGGGTGACATTTTCACCTTCCTGTCCGTCACCGCGAGTGGCTGCCTGCACAAGTCTGCCGGCTTCGTAACGCAGCGATATCGACAGACCATCGATCTTTGGTTCGGCGGTGACCTCGACCACCTCGCCATCGGCAAGTTTCAGGAAGCGGCGAACGCGGGCGACGAACTCATGCACATCCTCATCGGCAAACGCGTTGCCCAGCGACAGCATCGAGACTGCATGACGGACCTTTCCGAATTTTTCCGATGGCGCTGCACCCACCCGCCGGGACGGCGAATCCGCCAGGACCAGGTCAGGAAACGCAGCTTCAATCTCATCATTGCGGCGACGCAGGGCGTCATAGTCCGCATCGGAGATTTCCGGTTCATCCTCACGGTAGTAAGCCGCGTCATGGCGTGCCAGTTCGACCGCCAGGCGCTCAAGTTCGTCAGCAGCTTCCAGCGGCGTCAATGCCGCAACAGGAGTGTCTTTAGTCATGGGTTAACCTGTAGCCGACAGCAGTCGGTCAGCTTGGGCGCGGGCTTCCGATGTCACCTCGGCGCCGGACAACATGCGGGCTATTTCCTCACGCCGGCCCTCGCCACTGAGTTGCGTAACGCGGGTGATCATGCGCCGTCCGGCTGCATCTCCTGCTTCTTCCATCTTGGAAATCAGCAAATGCGCGTCGGCACGCGACGCAACCTGCGGGCTGTGTGTCACCGCCAGGACCTGCAACCCCTTCGACATGCGCGCAAGCCGCTGTCCGATGGCATCGGCGACGGCACCGCCAACCCCGGTATCAATCTCGTCAAAGACGAGCGTTGGCGCTGACGCCCGTGCCGCCAGCACCACTTTCAGGGCCAGCAGGAACCGGGACAACTCGCCACCTGACGCCGCCTTGACGATGGGGGCCAACGGGGTTCCGGGATTGGCGGCAATCAGAAACTCAACCCGGTCTATGCCGTGCGGCCCGGCGCGGGCTTCGTCGGTCTCAACCCGGGTCTCAAAGCGCGCCTTTTCCAGCCGCAGCGGCGCCAGCTCCGACAAGATCTCCTGATCCAGTTTCACAGCCGCCTTCACGCGCGCGTCCGACAGCTTGCGGGCCAGCTCGTCATATGTGGTCTGTGCCTCATCGCGGGCCGCTTTGAGTTTGGCCAGCATGACACCACCGTCATCAATGGACTGCAGGTCGGTTTCAAAACGCTCCATCAGGCCGGCAAGATCATCCACCTGCACCTTGTGCTTTCGCGCCAGCGCGCGCAGTGCAAAAAGTCTCTCCTCGGCCTTTTCCAGTTCTGCAGGGTTGAGCACGAATTCCCGGGCCGCGGCATCCAGCTGGTTTTGTGCCTCGTTCATCTCGATCACCGCGCGCTCCAGGGCGGCACATACCGGGTCCAGCCCGCCTTTCGCCTGCTCGCGGCGTCGTTCCAGCTTGCGCAGCGCCGTGTTCAGGGCGGCAATTGTGTCGCCGTCGGAGACAGCCTTCTGCGCCTCGTTGACGACGGAAGAGAATTCTTCAGCGTTCATCATCATCTGGCGCTTGTCCGCCAGGGTGGCTTCTTCACCCGGTTGCGGATCAAGTTCATGCATTTCCTTCAGCGCATGTTCCAGAAACGCCCTCTCGGTCTCCGCCCGGTCGAGCCGCGCCTGATGCGCATCATATGCCTCTCTTGCGCTGCTCAGCGCCGCCCAGACAACCTCCACCTTGCGCAGCTTCGGTTCAAGCTCGCCATAGGCATCCAGGGCCGTGCGATGGAACGAGACGTCCATAAGCGCGCGATCATCATGCTGGCCATGGATTTCCGCCAGCAGTCCGCCCAGTTGCCGAAGCAGGTTGACGCTGGACGGCTGGTCATTGATGAGCACCCGGGACTTGCCATCGGCTCCCTGAATGCGGCGGATGACGATACCCTCCTCGCCTGTCTCGATTTCCGCATCGGCCAACAGCCGGTAAGCGGAGTGATCTGCGGGGGGATGGAAGCTGGCGGTCACACTGCCCTTGTCACAGCCTGTGCGCACCAGCGATGCATCACCACGCGCGCCGAGCGCCAGGCCCAGCGAATCCAGCAGGATGGACTTGCCGGCGCCGGTCTCGCCGGTCAGCACGCCAAGACCCTCCTCAAGGGAGAGGTCCAGCTTCTCGATCAGGACAATGTCGCGTATGGCAAGATGTGTGAGCATGACTGACGCCGTTTATAGCGCATTTTTGTAGAATCGGGCGAGAGGATTAGGGAGTCCCGAGAGTTATCCATGCATGGTCAGGCCACCTGAAACACTGATTGTCTGTCCGGTGATGTAATCGGCATCTTCACTGGCCAGAAACACCACAATGCCGGGATAGTCCGCCGGCTGGCCGAGACGGCGCATGGGGATGGCTCGGGTCAGGCCGTCGATCAGCTTCCTGCCCTGCTCCGCATCGCCGGCGAAGCTGGCAAACAACGGTGTATCGGTCGGGCCGGGACAAACCGTATTGATCTGAATGTTCTTGCGGGCCAGTTCACGCGCCAGGGTTTTCGAGAACGCGATAATGCCGCCCTTGCAGGCCGAATAAACCGCTTCGCCGGATGAGCCGACACGGCCCGCATCAGACGCGATATTGATCACCTTGCCGGTTTCGCGCTGCACCATCCGCGATACCACCGTGTGGTGCAGGTTGAGCGGCCCGTACAGATTGATATCGATGATCTTGCGCCACAAGGCGGTATCAGTGGCAAGGAAGGGCCTGGCTTCATCCCAACCCGCATTATTGACCAGTATGTCGACTGAGCCGAGCTCCCTTTCGGTCGCCGCAACAGCTGCTTCCACTGCATCATAATCTGAAATGTCGGTGACGTATGTGCTCGCACGACCATTCGCATCCGAGATCAGTCCGGCTGTTTCCGCAGCACCATCGCCGTCAATGTCGAAAATGGCGACCTTTGCCCCCTCTTCCGAAAACCGTTGACATATGGCGCGGCCGATACCGCTGCCGCCACCGGTCACGATCACTGTTTTTCCTTCAATACCCCGCATTCAGGCAACTCCGTTGTTACTCAGTTTCAGCCCGCTTTGGTTTTTCCCGCCGGCGGATAAATTTCGCTTAGAGGGCGGGATTTGCCGTCTGGCTGGATAAGACGCACATGCCGGCGCTCAAGAGCCCTGGCATGCGGTGCCCCGCAGGCATGCGCGATCAGCCCGACCCCATAGTGTATCTTGCCGGTATAGTTCTTGACCCGCACCGACTTGTCGGCCGGGTCAAGCCCGCGCTGCAGGTGAGGCTGGTGAGTGGTAATGCCGGTCGGACAGGTGTTCTTGTTGCACTTGAGTGACTGGATGCACCCGAGTGCAAACAGGAAACCTCGCGCCGAGTTGACGAAATCCGCACCGGCGCAATAGGCCCAGGCGACCTCGGCCGGCGTGATCAGCTTGCCCGCGCAAATGACCCGGATGCGGCCCTTGAGTTTGTGCTTCTCCAGCACATCCACCACCATCGGAAGTGCCTCGCGAACGGTCAGTGCGGTATTGTCGATAAGTGGCATGGGGGCAGCGCCGGTACCACCGTCGCCTGAATCAATTGTGATGAAATCAGGCGCGCAGTCTGGGCCCCTCTTCTTGATGAGCCTGCACAGCTCCTCAAGCCAATCCACGTCACCCATCGCGGTCTTGAACCCGGTCGGCAGGCCGGACAGATCGCGCACGCGGGCGACAAAATCAAGCAACTCTCCATGGTTGGCGATTTCCGAATGCCGGTTTGGCGAAACTGAGGCCTTGCCGGCCGGAATCCCCCTGATCCGCGCTATTTCCTCGGTTACCTTGTCGGCCGGCAGGAGCCCGCCCTTGCCTGGCTTCGCCCCCTGGCTAAGCTTGATTTCCACCATTTTCACTTGCGGCAGATCGGCTATTTCCTTCAGCTTGTGTTCCGAGAAATTGCCGTGTTCGTCGCGCACGCCATATTTTGCTGTGCCGATCTGAAAGATAATGTCGCAGCCGCCCGACAGGTGATGGTCGGACAATCCGCCCTCTCCCGTGTTGAGCCAGCAGCCCGCCATTGCGGCGCCTTTCGACAAGGCTTGCACGGCAGGCGCTGATAGTGCGCCATAGCTCATGCCGGAAATGTTGATCAGGGATCTGGCCTGATAAGGGTGGCGGGCACCTTCTCCGATGGTCAGAACCGGCGGCTCGGACACTTCATCGTCGAGCAAGCCATATATTTCGTTTGCAAAAATGGGCGTCCCGACAATGGCGGTGTTTTCTGTTGAACCAAATGCCACAGTATTGTCCACGCCGGCAGCAGACTTGTACGCCCACTCCCGCTGCGCCCGGTTGAACGGCATCTCCTCACGGTCCTGGGCAAAAAAGTACTGCCGGAAAAACTCACCGAGTGTGGAGAACAGGTGCCTGAAGCGCCCGATAACCGGATAATTTCGCCGAATGGCGTCCTGGCGCTGACTGATATCGATGATGAACATGACGACGACAGCCAGAACGAATGCACCGACTGCGAACACGAACAGGGTCGCCAGCAGCGACAGTGCCTGAGCGACAAGACTTCCGACAAATCCCATTACCGACCCTTATTGTTTGGCAGTCCTGCCAGTTTTGACATCAAAGTCATACCGGCACCTAGGAGAACCTGATGTAAAGCCTGCGGTCAACTCGCCAGCAGCAGTGATTTTGTGTTTTCTCGGGCTTTTCTCGATTTCGGTTTTGTCACCCGATTGTCATGTGACCGACGTATCGCAGAGGCGTTCCGAATGAGGAGGCTCTGCAATGGTCGAAAAGGCATACAATGTGTTGTTCCTTTGCACCGGAAATTCTGCGCGCTCAATATTGGCTGAGGCTATATTGAACCGTCTCGGCAAGCAGCAGTTCAACTCGTACTCTGCCGGTTCACAACCCAAGGGGGAGCCGCATCCGCAGGCACTCAAACTGCTCGAATCCCTCAAATATGACATCGGGCAGTTCAGATCAAAGAGCTGGGACGAGTTCGCAAAGCCTGGCGCACCGACGCTGGATTTCGTGTTTACCGTCTGTGATAACGCAGCAAGCG
The DNA here is from genome assembly GCF_900149695.1 of Anderseniella sp. Alg231-50. Taxonomy (NCBI): domain Bacteria; kingdom Pseudomonadati; phylum Pseudomonadota; class Alphaproteobacteria; order Hyphomicrobiales; family Parvibaculaceae; genus Anderseniella; species Anderseniella sp. Alg231-50. The sequence continues at coordinate 2,303,406 of NZ_LT703003.1, forward strand.
AAGTATGCCCGGTATGGCCGGGCCAGCCGATGAATGCCCATTGGGGCGTGCCGGATCCGGCTGCAGTTGAAGGGTCGGACGCCGAAATTGCCGCAGCCTTTGCCGAATCCTATCGCCTCATGAACAATCGTATTACGGCTTTCGTGAACTTGCCGATTCAGAGTATAGACCGGTTGAGCCTTACACGGCGGCTGGACGATATTGGCAAGCAATAGGGGCAATGCGAAATGAGCACTTTTGATCTGCCGCGCAGGCTGGCGGCGGAAGCGCTCGGCACGTGCGCGCTGGTTTGCACCGTTGTGGGTTCCGGCATCATGGCCGACAAACTGACTGGCGATGTGGCGCTATCCCTGCTGGGAAACACCATCCCCACAGGGGCAATCCTGGTCGTGCTGATCACGGTTCTCGGGCCAGTCTCCGGTGCGCACTTCAATCCTGCTGTTTCATTCGGGTTTGCGCTGCGGCGGGACTTGCCGTGGAGCGAAATCGTACCCTATGTGCTGTCACAGATAGCAGGTGGCATCATCGGCACCTGGGCAGCCCATGTGATGTTCGAACTGGACGTGGTTCAATTGTCACAGACCGTGCGGACCGGCGGGGCACAATGGTTTGCGGAGTTTGTCGCAACCTTTGGCCTGATGGCCGTCATCCTGGGCGGAATCAAATTCAGAACCGATGCCGTGGCGTGGCTTGTAGGATTGTACATTACCGCTGCCTACTGGTTCACCGCATCGACATCTTTTGCCAACCCTGCCGTCGCGATTTCACGTGCGCTTACAGACACCTTCTCCGGTATCCGCCCTGTTGATCTGCCGGGTTTCATCAGCGCCGAGCTGATCGGCGCGACAGCCGCGGTTGCCGTGATGGGATGGTTGTTGAAATCGAACAACTGAACAGAGACGAATGTCGCGGGGGGGTCTTATGATCCGAATATGCCGGACAACCACGAACCGGAATCGGCAACCGGGGTCAAACCACCATCCTGCAACAATGCAAACGCATCTTTGTACCACTTTGAATTCGGGTAGTTATGCCCCAGTACCGCAGCAGCGGTCTGTGCTTCGGAACGGATGCCCAACTGCAAGTAGTTTTCTGTAAGCCGGTACAGGGCTTCAGGTGTGTGGGTCGAGGTCTGATATTTCTTGACCACGGTCTTGTACCGGTTAATGGCTGCAAGAAATGACTTCTTGCGCTGATAATGCCGACCGACTTCCATCTCCTTACCGGCCAGAAGATCACGCGCCAGTGACGCCTTGCCGGCTGCATCTTGCGCATAGGATGTGTTGGGATAACGCCGTGCCACCTCCTCAAGCTCTGCCAGAGACTTGCGGGCTGCAGTCGGATCGCGTCGGACATCGTTGATCTGCTCATAGTGATTGAGCGCGATCAGGTACTGTGCGTAGGCCGCGTCCTGGTGTCCGGGATGCAGCTGGATAAAGCGTTTGGCTGCCGCAATGGATTCCGGATGGGCGCTGCGCCGATACTGTGCATAGGCCTGCATCAGGATGGACTTGGTGGCCCACTTGGAATATGGGTGCTGGCGTTCCACCTCACTGAATTTCTTCACCGCCGAGCGAAACTCTTCGTTACGGACATCCTTGACGCCCGCATTGTAGATCTTCGCAATAGGCGCACCGTCCGGATCGTTGCCAAGGTCGGGCGCCACAGCGTCGCTGCTGCCAAACAGGCTGAACCCTTGCGAAGAGCCGGAATTGTCATCACCGCCACCGGGCAGGTAGTCGTTCAGATTGCCGCCCGCACAGCCAGACAAGACTATACCCGCCGCACAAAACAGCGCCAGTGTCGTAAATTTTGACTTTGACGGCAACGCTCTACTCCGCTGAATTCCGGCCTGAATCAATGTTCATCGGGCCATGTTCCCTCAAGACTAACGCAAAAAGCATTACACAGCCAGCTTTGCTCGTCTGTTGTACATCTGGAATGGTGCAGCAACCGGGCGGAAATATGGCTGGTCCGGATTAAGCCGGGCCAGCACACGATAATGTCAGAACATGGCTCTGAAGCGTTACAATCAGTTGGATTGCCTGCGCAGAAACGCCGGAATTTCCAATTGATCATCATCCAGCGATGGATCGATGGCAGGTTGCAGCGGATGCACATTTCCCTGGGGCTGCGCCGCGGACTGAGGCCGTTGCATCTGCGGCTCTTCCTTGGCAGTTTTTGGCGCTGGCGCGGGCTCTTCGTCGCGCCGCACACCCAATCCTACGCTGGCAAGACGTTCCAGCAGGCCCTTGCGCTTGGTCTGCGCCGCCTTGGCAACCTGTTGCAGTTTTTCAGGCCCGGCTGCCATTTGCTCACGCGCAATCGGTGGAAATTCCTCGCGTGCCGGCATTTGCGGGCGCGGTTTGGATGCTGATTCGGCCATTGCCGGGCGCGGTGCGGGTTCTGAAGCCGGTGCAGCAGCTTCCTGAAGCTCCGCTGCAACTTCCATGTTTTCCTCAACCACCTCTTCAATCTGAGGTGTAGGAGCCACAGGTGCCGGAGCGACAGCCTTTGCGGCAGGCTGCGGTGTGGCATAGCCATAGCCGGCCTCTTCTTCGTCATCTTCCACTTCGGAATCGTCACTGCCCTGCAGGAACTCTTCTGCCAGACCTGTTGCGACGACCGACACGCGCATGGTGCCTTCAAGTTTTTCATCAAAGGTTGCACCGAGGATGATATTGGCTTCGGGATCAACTTCCTCGCGAATACGGGTTGCAGCCTCATCGACTTCATACAGGGTCAGATCGGGTCCGCCCGAGATGGAAATCAGCAGGCCGCGCGCGCCGCGCATCGATACATCATCAAGCAGCGGATTGGAGATCGCGGCTTCGGCAGCTTCAATGGCACGTTTTTCCCCGGAAGCCTCGCCGGTACCCATCATCGCCTTGCCCATCTCGGACATGATGGCGCGAACATCGGCGAAGTCGAGATTGATCAGCCCGTCGCGGGTCATCAACTCAGTGATGGACGCAACGCCGGAATACAGCACTTCGTCAGCCATCGCGAAGGCGGCTGCAAAAGTCGTCTTCTCGTTGGCGACACGGAACAGGTTCTGGTTCGGGATGACAATCAGCGTATCGACATGCTGGGTAAGCTGTTCGATGCCGCGGTCCGCCGTCAGCATGCGGCGCTGGCCTTCGAAGTGAAACGGCTTGGTGACGACACCAACGGTCAGGATGCCCTGCTCCTTTGCCGCGCGCGCAATTACCGGTGCTGCGCCTGTGCCCGTACCGCCGCCCATACCGGCGGTAATGAACACCATGTGCGCACCGGCCAGGTGATCCAGGATTTCCGGCAGAGCTTCCTCGGCTGCGCCTGCGCCAATCTGTGGCTGTGACCCGGCACCGAGCCCCTGCGTCAGGTCAGTGCCCATCTGGATGCGCCGGTCTGCGGAGCTTTGCAGGATGGCCTGCGCATCGGTGTTTGCAACAACGAACTCAACCCCTTCGAGGTTGGACTCGATCATGTTGTTGACGGCATTGCCCCCTGCACCACCTACGCCAAAAACAGTAATACGCGGTTTTAACTCCGTAGAGTCAGGTACAGTCAGTTTGATAGGCATGGTTTTGCATCCGATTGATATCCCCTGGGGCTGCCATTTTGGTTTCCAAATCACTAACAAATGGTTAACGCGACCTTACTGCAGTGCAGAAAATTGCAATAAATCGACGCAGCGCGTTTACAAAAGTTAACAGGCGGCAAACCCGCTCTGGCACCAATGTGGTACCACAAGATTGTCGAATCTGAGGGTATGGTGCCAGTCAAATTGAGCATATACGCCGAAAATGCACGTGAGGATGATCCCACGTCACTTTTTTGGTGGTTTCTGTCATGCCTGATAGCCTTCGCCCAAAACACTGGCCCAAGAGCAGCTATGATCCCCACTATGACCCGCTGGTCGACGCAGGCCCCGGTCATAATCGCGATTACGCGCCTACCTACTGGATCGGCACGGCCGGCACGCCGCCGCCTGATGACGGTCCTGTCTCCGGCGATATGGATGCTGAAGTTGTCGTAATCGGATCCGGCTATACCGGCCTGTCATGCGCCATCCATCTGGCCCGCGAGCATGGCATCAAGGCTGTCGTACTGGATGCCAACACCGTTGCGTGGGGCTGCAGCACCCGCAATGGCGGCCAGGCACAGATTTCGTCCGGCAGGCTCAAGCGCTCACAGTGGATACAACGCTGGGGTGTTGATGTTGCCAGGAAGATGCATGACGAAATTGTCGAGGCATTTGAACTGTTTCGCAGCCTGATCGCAGAACCGGAGGTCGATTGCGATCCACAGGACGGCGGTCATTTCTACATTGCCCACAAACCGGGCGTGATGCCCAAACTGGAAGCTGAGTCCAAGCTGCTCAATGAGGTGTTCGGTTACAAGTCCCGCGTCATGTCACGCGAAGAACTGCACGAAACCGTCGTGAAGGACGAGGAAGCAGCCGGTGCATTGATGGAGCCTGACGGGATTTCCATTCATGCGGCGAAACTGGCGTTCGGTTACATGAAACTGGCCCGCAAACTCGGAGTGAAAATTCATCCCGCAAGCCCGGTCATGGGCTGGAAGACAGTGAACGGTGTCAATCACCTGACCACCCCCGGTGGCACGGTGCGTGCCAGGACAGTCGCGCTTGCAACAGCCGGCTACACACCGCCGGGCCTGCACAAACGCACCAAGCACCGCCTGATGCCGGTACTGTCGAACTCGATGGTGACACGCCCGCTAGACCCGAACGAGATTGCCGCGTGCGGTTTCAAGACAGGGTCTCCACTGACCGACACCCGCACTTTGCGTCACTATTACCGCTTTCTGCCGGACGGCTGTGTTCAGATCGGAAGCCGCAGCGCCATCACCGGCGCAGATGCGGAAAACCCCAAACATCTTGAGCGTTTACAGGAAAGCCTTTACCGCAAGTTCCCTGCCCTGACCGGCATCAATCTGGATTATTCATGGTGGGGCTGGGTGGATGTCAGCCACGACATGATGCCACGCATCTTCCAGCCGGATCCCGATCGGCGTATTTTCTATGCCATGGGTTATGGCGGCAATGGTGTCATGTACTCCGCCCAGGCAGGCAAACGTATGGCACAGATGATTGCCGGCAAGGCGCAGAAGCTTGACCTGCCGATCTTTACGTCACAATTGCCGGGTCACGGCATCCTCACCCCGTTCCGCCGCATGGGCCAGCGCATGATGTACGGCTGGTACTGGCTGCAGGACGAAAAATTCTAGGATCGCGACCCCAATCCGGACCCTTGGGTCCAATCACCAACAGGACACTCCATAATGACCAGCACGCCAGTTATCGACTTCTCGGACGATGTCGAGGAAACCAACCGCCGTCTCGCAGATCTGCCGGACCGCGTGATTGAGGGTGATCCCCACCACACCACCCGGATCCGCTTTGAAAGCCCCGATGGCGCAGTCATGTCAGGCACCTGGACCAGCACGCCGGGCAAGTGGCATGTATTCGCGGATCGTGACGAAATCTGTTTCATCCTGTCCGGCCACTGCCGCCTGGTCGCCAAGGACGGAACAGCGAAAGACTTCCGTGCCGGTGACAGCTTCATCATTCCAAACGGTTTTGAAGGTCACTGGGATGTCGTGGAAACCACCAAAAAACACTTCCTGGTTCGCCACGTAAAATAGAATTCCGCACTTGATCAGACAGCGCTAACTTGCGAGCCTCATGAGGAAAAATCCTCAGGAGGCAGTTTGCATGGCGAAGGTGGAATATCACAGCGACGGGCGCATTGGCAGGATCACCCTGAACCGCCCGGAGGTGCTCAATGCCATTGATGATGATGTCCCACAACAGCTCGCCGATTGCGTAGCCCGCGCCAACGCCGATGACGATGTGCATGTCATCATCCTGAGCGGTGCAGGCCGCGCATTTTGTGCCGGCTATGACCTGAAGGCCTATGCGGAAACCGCAGGCGAGAACTCCGTCACCCAGGAGATGCCGTGGGACCCGATGAAGGATTATGCCTTCATGAAACGAAACACCGATCTGTTCATGTCCTTGTGGCGCAGTTACAAACCGGTGATCTGCAAGGTGCACGGATATGCCGTGGCGGGCGGCTCTGACATTGCGCTTTGCTGCGATCTTGTGGTCATGGCTGACGATGCTGAAATCGGTTACATGCCGACCCGCGTCTGGGGATGCCCGACCACCGCCATGTGGGTGTACCGCCTGGGCGCGGAAGGCGCCAAGCGCATGCTGCTGACCGGCGACAGGATCGACGGGCATGAGGCAGAGCGCATTGGCCTGGTGCACAAGGCGGTGCCGCCGGCAGAGCTAGATGCTTATGTGGAAGACCTCGCCGCGCGCATCTCAACCGTTCCCACCAACCAGTTGATGATGCAGAAGCTGGTCATCAACCAGGCCATTGATGCCATGGGTCTTGCCAACACCCAGATGATGGCGACTGTGTTCGACGGCATCACCCGGCACTCGCCGGAAGGCATGAACTTCAAGCATCGCGCCGAAGACGTGGGCTGGAAACAAGCGGTGCGTGAACGCGACCTTGGCACCTATGACTGGACCCACAACCGGCCGATCAACCCGAAACGCTGACCGAAACGGCGCTAGATCAGTATTATTTTTGATTAAATCAATCAAAAATCATAAAACCGATCGCTTTCAAAGCGCTGGAGCAACTTTATGGGTTCAAATGATCCGATGTTGCTCTAGGTGCCGATCCGCTTGCACACAACTCTGGTGAAGTAGGAGCATTTGCCGAAGCAGGGCCTCTTGGTGTCGAGATACCATGACACCGGCAAGTCCGCCTTGACACTGAACGTGCCGGCGCGCTTGTCCTTCCAGGCCGTGTTGTACCTCACCAGGTCGCCATCGCCCTTCAGCGTGCAAAACAGCTGTGCGTTCGTCTTGCCGCACATTTGCGGGCTGTTTGAACTGTCTTTGGAATTACGGCTGCAAACATCCACCGGAAGTCTTTCACCACGATAACTGCCGCCCCACGCCGGTTTATACACAATGGGCTTGGCCTTGCACTCGTCCAGCTTGCGGTCCCTCCAGTCAGAGGCTCTGGCTTTGGCCGTCTTGTAGCCGACCTTCACACACCAATTCTGGTGGCCCTGCTTGTTGTCTGACCAGTTGCCTCCTCTGAACCCGCATTTGTAACTCTTGTTCAGGCCGTTCTGTGCGATGGCCTGGATCGCATACAGCCTGCACGGCCCTTCGTTTTTCTGGGCAATCTTTGCCTTGCAGGCCTGTATCTGTTTCAGGCGGATATCAAGCTCGCGATGGATGAGCTGCTTGGTGGCGGATGTCTGGCACCACTTCAGGTGGCCTGCATGGTCATCAGCCCATCTTCCACCCTTGAACCCGCACCCCAGCTTTGCGTTTTCGCGCGCGCGAAACACCGAAGCGGCTGCATATTCGGCACAGGTAACATTGTGATTGTCGGCGAGCGCCGGCAAAGATGACAAGACGGCCGTTCCCGCTGCCAGCACAACAGGAACTGTGGACAAGGAACAGGCCAGCGCAATGCGTAGAAGATGTGTCATGAGCACTCAACTCTCCATATAACACCCCGGATGAGAATGAAGCCGCTCAGCACCTGCCCCTGCAATATGGCAAAATCCATATATTGAAATTTGACTGTCGCAACGTCATCATGCGTGCGGGGCGCGGCTCAGAAAGTCAGGAAGACGGCATGCCCACGGCATTCGAGGATTTTGCGGACCAGATGATAAACCTGCCTGACGCCGATGAGGTCTGGCAGTGCACCGCGGAATTCGGCCACAATCTCGGCTTCAGTTCCTGCTCTCTCACCATGGCCGAGCGCACGCAATCCAGGCTGGAATCCAGATATCTGAGAACCGATCTCGGAAATGAATTCAGCGAAGCCTACACCAAAGGTGAACTGATCGATATTGACCCGTTCCTGCTGTTCAGTTGTCACAAGCCAGGCGCGGGAAAAGTTCTGACCAGGGATTTGTCGAGTTTCCCGGAAAGCTCGCCGAAACATCAGGAGTTCCTGGATCGCGTGGCTCAGGCCGGCAATACCGGCGGCATTGGCATTCCGGTTCGTACCAGCGAAAACCAGGTCTTCGGGGGCTGGATGTTTTCCAGCCGTGAACCGGAAGAAACCTTCCACAAACTCGTTGCAGGCCACGGCCAAGAGGCTCATCTGGCCGGATTGCTGGCATATGAACGGATGGTTTCACTGGGGCTTGGGCGCGAGGCAAATGAAAAGCTGCTCAGTGGCCGCGAGCGCGAGGTCCTGCTCTGGCTGTGTGCCGGTTGCCGGGTTTCGATGATAGCCGACCAGCTTGCAATCAGCGAGTCGGCAGTCAATCTCTACATCAAGAATGCGCGCGCCAAACTGGGCGCAAAGACCCGCGAGCAGGCCGTTGCCCGGGCAATTCTGAGCGGCCAGATCGAACTGTAGCCCTGTATCAGGTGCATCAGTCGGGCGCGCGTTCGCGTTCTGTCAGAGCCGTGTTGAACTCCGCGCCGAACAGAATAAGGGCAGACAGGCCATAAAGATAAACGATGGCTATCATGGTGCCCGCCAGCCCCGCATAAAGGGCTGTGTAATTGGCAATTGTCTGCAGGTAGAGCGCAAACAGCTGCGACCCGACAATGATGCCGGAAATGGTCAGTGCAATGCCTGGAAAAGTGGTTCTGATGGTGCGTTTTCCATCAGGGAGGAAGCGATGAAATGCAAATAGTGTGAGGGTCAGAACAGCAATTGCAAGAGCATACTTGGTCACAGCGACTGTAAAGGAAAACGGTTCCAGCCAGGCAAGCTTGTTGACCAGGTACGACCATACCAGCGGCGTTCCAATAAGAGTGATGGCCGCCAGAATAAGCCCGAAAGCGCCAATAATGACAAAGACCGCGCCTTGCAGGCGCCGCCACCAGAACGGGCGCGTTTCCGTCACCCGATAAGCACGGTTGAGGCCATCGCGGGCATTTTCGATACCATTGGTGGCCAGAACCAGCGCAACCAGGGTGCTGACGGAAAAAAACTCGTTCGGGGTTTGGGCGACCATGACCTTCACCTGGTCAGTAATCGCCTTTTCGCTATCGGCGGGCCAGTGTTCGAGCACGAGGTTAAAAACCTCATCGACCAGCGCCGGATTGCCCCAGATACGCACCAGCGATGTCACCAGCATCAAAAACGGAAACAGCGACAACAGCAGGGAAAGAGCGACATTGCTGGCAATCGCGGAGCCACCGTCATCCACGAACTTTGTGGTCGCTCGCCAAAGCGTTTTTGCAATCTGGACCATGCCGTTAAGTCCTTATCTGAAAATCGCTAACATCCCTGAAACGTCCCATACGCGAATAATTCAACAAATGCCGCGGGACATCATGCGTGAATTCGGATTGCATCTACATGGGGTCTGAACAGCCCGCAATCCAGACCCGCGTGCCGGCAAGATCAGAAACTTTCCTTCAGCCACTGGCCGACACGCCTGAAATAACTGCTGTCATGACCAGCACCTGCGATCAGCGCTCCGAGGTTTGCCGCCTGCTCATCCGGCATCAGGCCGTAGCGCAACAGGCCCGTAGCAACACAGAAACCGGGCGTGGACAGGGCGTCCGGCAAACCGTCAAAACGCGATGGTTTTGCCACGCGGACCCGCCTGCCGAGAATTTCTCCCGCAAGTTGCTCGACACCGTTCAACTGGCCGCCGCCACCCGTCAGCACGACACGGCGCACAAAATGCCGTGCCGCCGGCACTGCGTCGAGCCTGTCCCGGATGATTTCAAATATCTCTTCCATGCGCGGGCGGACCACACCGCAGATCATTGATCGCGGAATGCTCTGGACCGCATCACTGCCGCTCTCGCCGAGGATCGGGCAGGTAATCAGCTCACGCTCGTCAAGCTGGGCCGGAACGGTTGAACCCCACAGTGTCTTGACCCGCTCGGCATGCGCAATGGTCGTGTTGAGACCACGGGCTATGTCGGTGGTCACGTGGTGCGATCCCACTGGAATCATGTCCGCATGCGCCAGCATGCCCTCGTTGAACACTGCATATGACGTCGTGCCGCCGCCAAGCTCGATCACGGCAACGCCAAGCTCCATTTCATCAGCCAGCAGGACAGAGCGCGCCGCTGCGTAGGGCGCAGCAACAAATCCGACCGCATCCAGATGACAGCGCTCCAGCAGGATGCCAAGGTTCGTGATGGCGTGCGGGTCTGCCAGGACGACGTTCATCTCTGCCGTCAGCGTGCTGCCGTGCATGCCTGCCGGTTCACGCACACCGCGTGCATCATCCAGGCGGTACTGTATCACCGATGCATGCAGAACCGCTCGGCCACCTGTCTCAACCTTCGACATGGCATTGACCGCAGCACGGCGCTTGGCCGCCTCGTCGACAGCCTGCCGGCCGAGCACAGCCTGACCAGTGACATGCACGCTGACAGTGCGGCCACCTGACATGTTCACATAAACATCGGATATGCTGCGGCCGGCCATGCGCTCAGCCTGGTCAATTGCCGTACGCAGTGCCCGTTCAGCATCATCGAGATCTGCAACAGCCCCGCCGTTCACACCCTCCGAACGGCAGTGCCCGGCCCCGATCACCTTGATCTGCGGCACCGTTTCATCAACGGCGCGGCGCCTGCGGCTTTCGATGGATCCAATCAGACAGCAAATCTTGGTGGAACCGATATCCAGTGCCGCGATGGTGGAAGGAACAGATGCCAGGGTCGATCCGCCATTTGCGGATGAAGATGGAAAAGGCACAACTTTCATGGAATTCAAAAACCTACTCAAACAACCCACACACTCGAAACCGCTGCCGGCACGCCCTGCTCAACGGTTACGCAAAGCAACTGTGCGATCCGCCTCCGCGTTGGCTCCATCGAACGGAACCATCACTGCAGAACCCGCGATCCGAAGATCCACCTGCTCAATACCCGATGCCAGAACACCAAATCGCGCATCCAGATCCGTCAAATTGGCGAGGGCCAGTGCCACGTCCCTTTCAGGCAATAAAACCTGCCGCCCGCCAGCGAAATACAACGACCACCGGCGTTTCCCCACCCGCGCCGCAGCCTTGATCCTTGAGTGTAGCCCAGGCCATGCTTCAAGTTGGTTAACAAGTTGCGAAACGCTTTCCTGCGCGCCCTCACCCGAGACCAGCATCAGGTGCGGAAACTTGCGCGCCTCAAAACTGGCGATTGCGGCGCCCTCACGGTCGATTACGTAATAGTTGCCGTCACGCTGCCAGACCGCAAACGGCTCGCGCTCGCCGATTTCAATTTCCAGCCGGTTGGGCGGCAGCACCCGTACGCTGGCTTCCTGCACCCAGTCAAGATTGAGCAGGATCGAGCGTGCATTGTTGGCATCGAACCCCACCAGCGAACCGCCTGGTTTGATACCGATTGCTTTGAGCACACTTGCTCCACCCATTCGTTTCAGGCCGGTAATCCGGATTTGTTCAGCCGCATAGCCGAAATACGACGACACCTGCGCCGGCAGGCCACGGGTGCCGCTGGACGGATCCGTCAGGTGATCTCCGGCCAGCAAGCCATATCCGGTGACCAGCGTCAGCATGCCCACGGCGCTTGAGCGCACCAGAACGCGGCATGTGCGGCGATTGGTTATCCGCTCACCGGCCTGCAGCAGACTTGCCAGCTCGCCCCACACGGGAGCCCTGCGCAATTTGCGGTAACGGCGAATGATTGACATGGTTTTCATCGGTCCAGCCCCGCATCGTTGATCATCCAGGTCAGCAGCTCAGGAAAGTCATGCCCGGCATGAGCTGCCATTTCCGGCACGAGGGAGGTCGCCGTCATCCCGGGCTGAGTGTTTATTTCCATGAAGATCAGTTCACCGTCAGTTCCCTCGGTGTCATTGTAGCGAAAGTCCGACCGGGTCACGCCCTTGCAGCCAAGCTCCATGTGGGCTGCAAGCGCATATTTCTGGACCCGATGATAAACCATACGCGGAACATCGGCAGGCAGGATGTGCTCGGACCCGCCCGGCTGGTACTTGGCGGCATAGTCGTAAAACCCCTCGGTTGACACAACTTCAGTGACCCCCAGGGCCACGTTTCCCATTACCGCACAGGTCAGTTCCCGGCCGGGCACATAGCGTTCCACCATGACTTTGCTCTCAGCATCGAAGCCTTCGCTGTTGATCATGGAGACCAGCGAGTTATTGCCCTTGTCTATGATATGCACGCCGACGCTGGACCCGTCCGCAACGGGTTTTACGACATAGGGCTGCGGCAGGACATCGTGATCGATGGCATCACCGAGCGGCACAACCTGATGTTCGACGACGGGCACCCTGACCCGGGCAACAGCAGATTTGCAAAGGTGCTTGTCCATGGCCAGCGCCGAGGCAAGCATGCCGGAATGGGTATATGGAATTTTCAGGGTTTCGAGAATTGCCTGGATATAGCCATCCTCGCCCCATTTGCCATGCAGCGCATTGAACGCGACGTCAGGTTCCAAATCGCGCAACTGATCGATAATATTTGGCTGGACGTCAATCTGGGTAACCTTGAACCCCGCACCTTCGAGACCCTTGGTGCACGCCTTGCCCGAACTAAGCGACACCTCACGCTCGTTCGACCAGCCACCCATCAGCATGGCGACATGCGTAAACTCAGGATCGCGTTGTTGCATTACTCAACCTTTTCCAGAACATCCATTGACAAGAGCAGGTCAGGAAACCTGGTCATTTCCAATGTGTCAGCGTACCTCGACACCAACGCGTTTAATCTCCCAGTGCAGATCGATGCCGGAATTCTCCTTTACGCGCGCCTTAACAGTTTCACCAAGCTGTTCGATCTGCGCCGCGGTGGCACCGCCTTCATTGATCAGAAAGTTGCAATGCATCTCGGATACTCTGGCAGGACCGATTGCAAAGCCGCGCATGCCGGCTGCATCGATGAGTTGCCATGATTTGCCACCCTCGGGATTCTTGAACGTTGAGCCCCCGGTGCGTGATCGGATCGGCTGGCTTGCCTCGCGTGCAGCGGTAATCTCATCCATATGGGCCTTGATCTCGTCGCGGTCGCCTTGCGCACCCTGAAACAGCGCAGACGTGAAGATCATGTCTGCCGGTGCTGTCGAGCTGCGATAGCCATAGCCCATGTCCTCGTTTGACATGATATGAAGCTTCCCCTTGCGATCAATCCCACGCGCTTCCACCAGGATGTCTCGGGTTTCGCCGCCGTGAGCACCCGCGTTCATCCTCAACGCGCCGCCGATTGTGCCCGGTATACCTCTCAGAAAGGTTAACAAAGTAATACCTTGTTGCAGGGCGAACTGGGCCAGCCGGATGTCGGGAACAGAGGTACCGGAGCGCACAAGAAACCCGTCTTCAAGCGCCATCTGGCCAAATCCGCGACCCAGCCTGATGACCACACCGGGAATGCCGCCATCGCGCACCAGCAGATTGGATCCGACCCCGATCACCTGCACCGGAATGTGTTCATCCAGCGCGGCAAGAAAGCTCGCGAGGTCTTCTTCATCCGCCGGAGAATACAGGACGTCCGCAGGCCCGCCGACGCGGAACCAGGTAAACTCTGCCAATGGCTTGTCCAGTTCAATACGGCCGCGAACCGCTGGCAGTCTGCGCGCCAGTTGCGCACCCGGCGTCGTCATTACTTGCCGCTCCGCTTTGCCAGCGCGTCAAGCTCATCGGGCAAGGAATAGGCCCACTGGGTAATATTGCCGGCACCAAGACAGATGACCAGGTCACCACTTTCCGCTGTTTCGTGGATCAGCGGGGCCAGTTCGCTGTTGTGAGAAATTGTCGATACATTCCTGTGCCCGTGCGCCCGCAAACCCTCTGCAAGCGTCATATGATCGAAACCTTCGATCGGTGCTTCTCCCGCCTCATAAACCGGGGCCAGCACCACCTGGTCAGCATCGTTGAAACATGAACTGAACTCGTCAAACAGGCTTTCCAGCCGGGTGTAGCGATGAGGTTGCATAACCGCGACCACCCGCTTGTCCGTGACCCCGCGAGCCGCCTTCAGCACAGCCGTAATCTCAACCGGGTGATGACCATAGTCATCATAGACGTCGATGCCGTTGCTGGAACCGGTCTGGGTAAAGCGGCGCTTGACGCCGGCAAATCCCGCCAGGCCCTTGCGGATTGCCTTGTCACTGACGCCCAGATTGGCGGCAACCGCGATCGCCGCGGTTGAATTGAGCAGATTGTGTTCACCCGGCATGGCGAGTGTGATGTTGTCCAGCGTGCGGCTTTCACCAGTGCGGCGATCATTGATGACCACCGAGAAATGGCTCTTGCCGCCTGAAAAACTCACATCCGTCAGGCGGTAGTCTGCCTGGGCGCTCTTGCCATAGGTGAACACGCGGCGATCAATCACTTGCGCAATCAGCGACTGCACTTCCGGGTGGTCCATGCACATCACTGCAAACCCGTAGAAAGGAATGTTCTCCACAAATGTGCGGTACGCTTCTTTTGCCTTGTCGAATGTGCCGTAGTGATCCAGGTGCTCGGGATCCATGTTGGTTACGATGGTGACGTCAGCCGGCAGCTTGACGAAGGTACCGTCGGACTCGTCTGCTTCCACAACCATCCAGTCGCCCTTGCCGAGCCTGGCATTGGTCCCGTAGGCGTTGATGATGCCGCCATTGATGACGGTCGGATCAATGCCGCCGGCATCCAGAAGTGCGGATACCAGTGATGTGGTCGTGGTCTTGCCGTGTGTGCCGCCAACAGCAACACAGGACTTGAACCGCATCAGTTCCGCCAGCATTTCCGCCCGCCGCACCAGGGGCAGAAACCGGGCGCGTGCTTCCAGCACTTCAGGGTTGTCCTGCTTGACTGCGGTAGAGGTGACCACAACCTGGGCGTCACCCAGGTTCTCCGGCTGGTGGCCTATGTGAACGATCACACCTGCCTTGCGCAACCGGGCGACATTGTAGTTGTCGGTCATGTCGGACCCTTGCACCGTATACCCAAGCGTTGCCATCACCTCGGCAATACCGCTCATGCCAATGCCGCCAATGCCCACGAAGTGGATAGGCCCGATATCCTGCGTCAATTTCATTCCGGTGCAGTATCCTCTGACTGTGTTTCGCGCGCCAGCTCTTCAACCTGGTCTGCCAGCAACTCGGCAGCATTTGGCCGACCATGCGCAGACGCGGCCAATGCCGTTCTGGTAAGGTCAGCCTCGTCGAAACGCAAGCGTGTAAACACAGCGGCTGTTTCCTGCGGCATCATTTCATTCTGCAGCATGACCCAGCCACCACCGGCCTTCTCCATGCTTTGTGCATTGCGCAGCTGATCATTGTCGAGGGAATGCGGCAACGGCACGTAGATGGCAGGCCTGCCGATCACTCCGAGCTCGGCCACGCTGGATGCACCGGCCCGGCACATCACCAGATGAGACCTGGCGATCAGCTCCGGCATGTCATCGAAAAAGCTTTTGCACAGGGCGGTCACGCCTGCTGCCTCATAGGCCTGGCGAACCCGTTCAATGTCTTCGGGACGGCACTGCTGCGCGACCCGCAGTGTTTTGAGAACGGCTTTCGGCAGTTCGGCAACCATTTTGGGCATGAAGTCGGAAAAAAACTGGGCCCCCTGGCTGCCACCGAACACCAGCAGGTTGAACGGCGCATCGGCGCGAGGCACCTCGTAGGACCGTGCCGCATCAATCACCTGCTTGCGAACCGGATTTCCGGTAAGCCTGACACGTTCCATCTGACCGGTTGAAAATCCGTACAGCGGCTCGAACGAGGAGGCGATAACCTTGGCATTGCCAAGCCCCGCCGCAATCCGGTTGGCGCGTCCGGCAACCGCGTTTTGCTCATGCACCATGGACGAAATTCCGGCATAGCGTGCGGCCATCATGACAGGCAGTGACGGGTAACCACCGAACCCGACCACCACTTGCGGTGTCAGCAGTTTGAACTGTTCAAGGCACTCGCGAAAGCCCGAGACCAGCTGCGAGGCCTGCCCCGGCAGCAACCATGGTTTGCCGAATGTCAGGGTTGATGAGGCGATTTCCTGCACGGTCCCGTCGCGAAACCGGTCCTGCCACTCCAGGCCGCGCTTGTCGGTGAACAGGTGGACCTTCCAGTCGCGGGCCTCCAGCGCTGATGCAAGCGCTTGTGCCGGGAACAGATGGCCGCCCGTACCGCCAGACGCCAGAACAATCGTCCTGCTGGCCTCGACCTCAGCCTCAGCCTTGGCTTCCGCTTTCTCAGACTTGTCCATACTACTCAAGCTGCCTTCAGAGCCATGCCGCCAACTTGGGAATGAAACGCATTACTGCGTACCCGCACACGCGAGAACGCCAACAATAACCCCATGGAGAACGCCATCGCAATCAGCGATGATCCGCCATACGAGATAAACGGCAGTGTCATGCCCTTGGCTGGCAGCAGCGTCAGGTTCACACCGAGATTTATGAACGACTGAAAGCCGTACAGGCTGACCAGTCCGGTCAGGGACAGGACGGCAAACGGGTCGGTAACACGCATGGCCCGCAGCAGCACCCTCAACACGATAAAACCGATGATGCAGATCAGGATGGCGCTGGCGATAAAGCCGAACTCCTCGCCAATGACGGCGGGAATGAAGTCAGTGTGGGCATCCGGCAGGATATGCTTCGCCGTTCCGCCACCTGGCCCGGTTCCCATCAGGCCGCCATTGTTGAAGGCCTGGGTGGCGGCATCGACCTGAAAGGTGTCGTGCTTTTCCGGATCGAGAAACCGGTTCACCCGCGACGCGACATGCGGAAATGTCAGAAAGGCGACAACCGCGCCGCCGCCGGCCAGTCCGGCAAGGCCGAATATCCAGATCCACGAAATGCCGTGAACCAGCAACAAGGTGGCGAACACCGCCGCCATGAGGACCAGTTGGCCAAAATCAGGTTGCTTTACCAACAGTCCCGCCAGGGCTGCAAACATGGCGAAGGAAATCCACAGGCCCGGCATGTCCGGGCGCCTGATGCCCTCAGCCAGAAACCAGGCCGCGGCAACCACAAATGCCGGCTTGGCAAACTCCGACGGCTGCACATTGATCGGGCCCAGATCGAGCCAGCGATGCGCACCCTTGATTTCCGGTCCGATAAAAATCGCCAGCAACATGGCTGCCAGGCCCGCAATAAAGGTCAGCATGCAAACCCGACGCGCCTGCGAAGGTGAAAGCAGCGATGTCAGCACCAGTACAACAGCTGCCGGAACCAGAAACACCAGTTGGCGGGTGAAGAAATGGAAATTGTCCAACCCGAGGCGTGCCGCGACAGGTGGGCTGGCGGCCATGGAGAACAACACACCGGATGCCATGAGAACCAGCACACAACCCAGCAACACCTTGTCGACAGAAAACCACCAGTCGGCAATCAGTCCGCGATCAGAACGGGAGATCAGCATGTCTCAGGCCACCTTTGTTTGTTGCTGCACACCATCAAGCGCCAGCACACAGGCGCGAAAATCATCTCCGCGCATCTCGAAATTGGGATATTGATCAAACGACGCGCAAGCAGGTGACAGAAGCACCGCGATTTCACCCTGGTCACTTGTGTCAGCAGCAGCATCCTGCGCGGCCTGGCGCACAGCAGTCGCCATAGTATCGCAGGCGATATGAGGCGCATGGCCGGCAAGTGCCTCCGCCAGCAGCGGGGCATCCTGGCCAATGAGGTATGCTTTCGCAATCCTGTCAAAATGAGGTTGCAATGGAGCGATACCGCCCTGCTTTGCCTGACCGCCGGCAATCCAGTATATGCGTTTGAAACTCGACAGGGCCTTTGCCGCCGCGTCTGCATTGGTCGCCTTGCTGTCATTGATGAACACGACACGTCCGGCAGAACCGATTTCCTCCATACGGTGTTCAAGGCCTGGAAAGCTGTTTAACCCCTGCTCGATCTGGCCGGCATCCAGGCCAAGCCGGTGCGCGATAATATAGGCGGCACAGGCATTCTGGGCATTGTGCTCCCCGCGCAATGCTCGGGCCTGGGAGAGCGAGACGGATGTGCCGTCACGTGTGTCGGATACAGTGTCGCCGTCCGATTGGACCGTAGCTTCTTTTGCGCCTACGGAAAACGATGACAGTGCAGTGTGTTTCGCCGCAGCCGCGGCAATCTCGACACACCATTCGTCATCCAGCGAAATACCGGCCAGATCATCATTGTCCTGCAGCGCGAACATGCGCGCCTTGACGGCCGCATAATTCTCCATGTCGCCGTGGCGTTCCAGATGATCCGGCGTCAGGTTCATCAAGATGCCCACATCCGGTTTCAGTGACGGCATCAGGTCGATCTGGTAGGAGGACAACTCGATGACATAAATCTTGCCGGAAACCGGCGCCGGCAGCAGCAGCGCCGCGGTTCCGATATTGCCGCCGACTTCAACATCAAGACCGGCAGATGCAAGCACATGACCGGCCAGCGCAGTTGTGGTGGACTTGCCGTTGGTTCCCGTGATCGCCACCAGCTTCGCACCTGTCCCCGCCAGCTCGCGCGCCAGGATTTCCGTATCACCGATGATTTCCACGCCGCAGGCGAGAGCTTTCTTTACGCTCCAGTGCGGTTCGGGGTGGGTGAGCGGCACGCCAGGTGACAGGACGAAACTGTCCAGCGTCGTAAAATCGACACCATGCAGATTGACCACCGGCAGTCCCTGCTCCTTTGCCATGTCGGACGCAGCAGGTGCATCGTCCCATGCCAGCACCTCAGCACCACCGCGCACAAGGGCATCGACAGTGGCGTTACCACTGCGGCCCAGGCCGAATACGCCGACCCTTTTGCCTTTAAAGCTGTGCGCTGCGATAGTCATTGTGTCAGGTAGCCTCTAGCGCAACTTCAAGGTGGCAAGGCCGATAAGCGCCAGAACCACTGAAATGATCCAGAAGCGGATCACGATAGTCGGTTCCTTCCAGCCCTTCTGCTCGAAGTGATGATGCAGCGGCGCCATTGCGAACACCCGCTTGCCGGTAAGCTTGAACGATGCCACCTGCACGATCACTGAAACGGTTTCCAGCACGAACAGGCCACCGATAATGGCCAGGACGATTTCATGCTTCGCCGCCACGGCAATGGCGCCCAGCGTACCGCCGAGAGACAGGGACCCCGTATCGCCCATGAAGATCATGGCAGGTGGAGCGTTGAACCATAAGAATCCAAGGCCGGCCCCGATCAGGGCGCCGCACAGAACCGCCAGTTCACCGGTGCCTCGAATATAGTGGATCTGCAGGTAGTCGGCGAACTTCACATTACCGGCAAGATACACGATGACGCCAAAACTGGCGGCGGCAATCATCACCGGCACGATGGCCAGTCCGTCGAGACCGTCGGTCAGGTTCACAGCGTTACCGGCACCAACCACCACCACCATGCCAAACAGCACGAACACCGCACCCAGTTGGATCAGCGTATCCTTCAGGAACGGCAGTGCCAGGGCATTGGACAGCTTGTCATCGCCCAGCGCGGTGAACATCCACACCGCAAATCCGGCAATCACGAATTCCAGCGCCAATCTCATGCGCCCTGAAAAACCGCCGACGGCAGCGCGGGTCACTTTCAGATAGTCGTCATAAAAGCCAATCGCGCCGAAGCCCAGGGTGACGAACAAGACCGACCATACATAAAGATTGTTGAGGTCGGCCCACAGCAGCGTCGAGATCACGATGCCGGCCAGAATCATCAATCCGCCCATGGTGGGAGTGCCCTGTTTTTCAATAATGTGCCGGGCCGGGCCGTCTTCGCGGATCGGCTGGCCCCTGCCCTGTTTCAAGCGCAGGTTGGAGATCAGCCAGGGGCCGAACATGAACACCAGAAACAGGGATGTCATCAGCGCCCCACCGGTTCTGAAAGTGATGTAGCGGAACACGTTCAACCCGGAAATCTGGTCACTTAGTTCGAGAGATAGATAGTAGAACATGAGTATTCCCCTCCAGAAGCTCAGCCTCCGGATGTGCCCCTGTATTGTTTGATTACTGCATCAACCACCGGTGCCATGCGCGACCCCAGCGACCCCTTTATCATGATAACGTCGTTGGCTTGTATGGACTCAAGCAGCGGTGCGATCAGGTCCTGCGATGACGGTGCATACGCACCACGCGCCGCAACCGGCAACTTCTGCCAGAGAGCGTTCATGGCGGGACCGCAGGCAAACACTTGATCAACTTCAGCAGTTTGCAGCGGATCAACCAGTTCACCGTGAAGGCGATCCGAATGATCACCAAGTTCCAGCATGTCGCCCAATACGGCAATCCGCCGTCCGCGCCCGGACGGCTGCGAGGCGCCAAGCATCTCCAGCGCTGCGCGCATGGACGCCGGGTTGGCATTGTAGCTTTCGTCGATAACCGTGACATGGGACCCGTCCCTGCTCAGCTTGTGGCGCACGCCACGCCCTGACGGCGGGGTAATGTTGGCCAGAGCCAGTGCGCATTTCGCAAGATCAGCGCCCGCCGCCTCACAGGCAGCCAGGACGGCAAGAGAATTCAAGACCACATGCTTGCCGGCGGCACCCAGTTTGTAGGTGACCTGCTGGCCGCGTACATCTGCCGTGACGCATGAGCAGGTGTCGTGCAGGGTCACCTGTTTCAGTGCAATGTGCGATCCGTCCTTTTCGCCAAAGCTGCGAATGTCCGTGATGTCCTGTTCATGTGCAGCATCGCGCAGCAGATCAAAAAACTCGGTGTCGTGATTGATGATGGCCACACCGCCTGTAACCAAGCCGGTAAAGATTTCTGCCTTGGCCCGCGCAATGTCGGACAGCGACGCAAAGTGCCCAAGATGGCTTTCCGCAATCGCCGTGACGATTGCGGTGTGCGGGCGCACCATGTCGATCAGCGTTTCGATTTCACCGGCATGATTCATGCCGACCTCGAACACACCAAACTCGGCAGTGCGCGAAAACCGCGCCAGGGTAAGCGGCACACCCCACTGATTGTTGAACGACGAAACCGACGCGTGGGTTTCTCCGCATGATGCCAGAGCAACCTTGAGGGCGTCCTTTGTGGTTGTCTTGCCGACTGAGCCGGTAACCGCGATGACATGCGCACTGCTGCGCGTCCGCGCCGCCCGTCCCAGTGCCTCAAGAGCCGCCAGCGCATCATCCACGACGAGCACCGGGCCAGCATCCCGCATGGCACTGTCGGGCCGCGAGACGATGGCTACGCCGGCACCGGCCTTGAGTGCGTTGGCCGCATATTCATGGCCATCGGTGCGCTCCCCCTTGATGGCAACGAAGATATCACCTGCGCTGATGGCGCGACTGTCTATCGCAACACCGTCCAGCGCCTCGGTTACCTCGCCGTCAAGGTGTCCGCCGGTGGCCTCGACAACCTCATCGATGGTCCACAAGGGTTGATCAGCCATTGGCAACCCTCCCCGCTACACAGGCCAGAACAGCTTCCTGGTCTGAGAACGGAATGACCTTCTTGCCGACGGTCTGGCCGGTCTCATGACCCTTGCCGGCAACAACCAGCACATCGCCTGAAGCCAGGTTGTCTACGCCATGTTGAATAGCCTGGGCCCGGTCCCCTATCTCGATCCCGTCCGGACATGCGGCCATGATGGCCTTGCGGATCAGGGCGGGGTCTTCGGTGCGCGGATTGTCATCGGTTACAATGGCAATATCGGCATGTTCGCAGACAACCTTGCCCATTTCGGGCCGCTTGCCCGGATCGCGATCACCGCCAGCCCCGAACACCACCTGCAGCCTGCCGGTCGCATATGGACGCAGGGACTTGAGCACATGCTCGAGTGCATCAGGGGTATGGGCGAAGTCCACGAAAACCGGCGCTCCGGCATGTGTCGTTGCGACCAGTTCGAGCCTGCCGGATGCGCCCTGAAGCTGCTCCAGGGCCCTTATCGCATGGGGTTCCGAACCTCCTGCGGCAACCACCAGGCCAACCGCCATAAGCGCATTCTCGGCCTGGAAATCCCCAACCAGCGGCAGGTAAACATTATACCCGCCCTCCTGCCCCTTGATCTCGAGCAACTGACCAAACCCTTGCTGTGTCGCCGAAACCAGCTTCAGGCCGGTTCCCTTGCGCCCGACGCTGGACACCACCAGGCCACGCGACGTGCAGCGCGCCATGATGTCTTTCGCTTCAGGCATATCCGAATTGACAATGGCAGTAGCACCTTCGCTGAGCACCTCTTCGAACAACATCATCTTTGCATCAAGATAGGCCTCGAAGGTCTTGTGGTAGTCCAGGTGGTCCCGCGTCAGGTTGGTGAACCCGGCAGCGGCGAACCGTGCGCCATGCAAACGATATTGTGCCAGGCCGTGGCTGGACGCCTCCAGTGCAACATGGCTTACCTGTTGGGCTGCGAGTTCAGCCAGAGCAGCATGAATCTCGACAGGGTCCGGTGTGGTATGAACGAGTTTCCGCGTACCGCCGGGCGAAACGATACCGACCGTGCCTATACTGGCGGCTGACAGTCCGAGCACCG